>JABDQH010000034.1 GCA_013042375.1 Woeseiaceae bacterium | reverse complement strand
GAAATGACGTCGATCAGTTCCTCGTCCGAGTAATTCCTTTCCGACGGTGGCACCGCGACGCCGAGTTCCAGGACGATTTCGGCTTCGACGGCCGCAAACCCGCCCTCGTAGACCGGCATGACGATGGCGCCGCCGTTCTCGATCCTGTGGATTCTCGACCTGAATACCGGGCCGGCAAGCCGCTCCGCACCGAGACGAGACTGGTCCGCCGGTGACAGTCCGGCGACCTTCCAGCCACCGATTTCGTCGGGCCAGCGTTCGATGCTGGCGGCCTGGATCGCGTACGCCTGATCCAGCGTCTCGGGGAGGCGATCGGGAAAATCGGGCAACGGCTCGGCACGCAATCGTGCGTTCACCAGGCACCGTGAAATCGCATCGTCTCGTTCTGAAAGTTCAATCATCAGCGCTGCACGCGACCCGAGGCGTCGCCGCCCATGAGGTTCTCGACTTCCGCCCTCGAAACGCGGTTGAAGTCGCCCGATATCGAGTGCTTCAGGCAGCTCGCCGCAACGGCGAACTCGAGCGATTGCTGGCGGTCTTTGTAGAGTTGCAGGCCCGCGATGAAGCCGGACGCGAAGCTATCGCCGCCGCCAACACGATCGATAATGTCAGTGATCTCGTAGTGGCGTGACAGTTTGAAGCCGTCCTTGTCACGCATGCACGCCGACCAGCCATTGGTGTCGGCACTGCGGCTCTCGCGCAGCGTAATGCCGATGATCGACATGTCGGGGTAGATTTCCAGCACCTTCTCCGACAGCGCCTCGTACTTGACCGTGTCCAGTTCGCCCGCGTGGACGTCCACGTCGACGGAAATATCGAGCGACTTCTGGCAGTCCTCTTCGTTGGCGATGCCGACGTCGACGTACTTGACGAGTTCCTGCATCACCTCGGGCGCCGTCTTGCCGTATTTCCATAGCTTACCGCGGTAGTTGAAGTCGCAGGAGACGGTCACGCCCGCATCCTGCGCGGCCTTGCAGGCTTCGATCGAAAGGTCGGCGGCCGATTGTGACAGCGCCGGCGTGATGCCCGTGATGTGGAGCCACTCGGCGCCGTCGAAAATTGCCTGCCAGTCAAAATCGCCGGGTCCGCACTCGGCGATCGCCGAGTTGGCACGATCGTAGACGACCTTGCTGGGCCGCTGGTTCGCGCCGCACTCCAGGAAATAAATGCCGATGCGATCACCGGAGCGGCGGATGTGGCCCACGTCGACACCGAAGCCGCGCACCTCACGCATGCAGGCCTCGGCGATGTCGTTGTCGGGCAGCGCGGTGACGAACTGCGCGTCGAAACCGTAGTTCGCAAGTGCGACGGCGACATTCGATTCACCGCCGCCGAACGTCGCTTCGAGCGACGGCGACTGGAAAAAGCGCTCATGGCCCGGCGACTTCAGTCGCAGCATGATTTCGCCAAAGGTCACGAATTTACCCATTGTTCTATCCTCTCGAGGCGCTGGCGATTTCGACCGCTTCGGCGGCCAGCGCGGTAACAGCGTCATAATTTCCTGCGGCAATTTCGGCGGCCGGGGTGAGCCAGCTGCCGCCGCAGGCCAGGACGGCGGGCACGCTCAGGAATTCGGCGAGGTTGCCGGGACCGACTCCGCCCGTCGGCATGAACTTCATGGTTCGGAAGACACTACCCAGTGCCTTCAGCATCGGCACACCGCCGGCGAGCGATCCGGGGAAGAATTTGACCGTGTCGAGACCGAGATTGAACGCATGCTGCACCTCGCTCGGCGTCATCGTCCCGGGGTATACGGGCACACCGCGCTCCTGCGCGACGCCGACGACGCCGTCATCGAGCCCCGGCGATACGATGAACCGCGCGCCGTTGTCGAGGGCGGCATTGGCCTGCTCCGCGGACAGCACGGTGCCCGCCCCGGCGATCATCTCGGGCACCTCTTCCGCGACCGCCTGCAGGCATTCGAGCGCACGATCGGTGCGGAAGACGACTTCTACGACCGTCAACCCACCCGCAGCGAGGGCGCGGGACGTCTTGACGGCAACGGTGGGATCATCGGCCTGAACCAGCGGGACCACGGGCCGGTTGGCGAGAATTTCATTGATCTTCATGCTTGTCGCCTCACGTCTATAGTTCCATATTTGAAACTAAGTTCTATTTATTGCAGTATTAGGCACCCAAACGACAAGCCTGTCAAGCCGGCGTAAAGGTCACCAATGAGCGCACTCAGTAAAGGATTCCGGATTCTCGAGGTCGTGACGGCCGACAGGGGCGGCCTGTCCTTCAGCGACGTCGTCGAGCGGACGGAGATTCCCAAGGCCAGCGCGCACCGCCTGCTGCGCGAGCTTGTCGATCTCGCGGCCCTCGAATTCGACGAGGCAACGCGTACCTACCGCGGCGGCCTGCTGCTCGCCGGCCTCGGCGCTTCGGTCACGGCCAACTATGACGTCCGGCGTGTGGTTCGGCCCCATCTCGAAGCGTTGCACCTGCAGACGGGCAGCGTCGTGACCGTGGGGATTCGCGACGGTGACGTCGGCATCTATATCGACAAGATCGAACCGACAGACTTCGGCATTCGCCTCCACTCGGAGGTCGGCAAGCGTTTCCCGCTGCACTGCACGGCCATGGGCAAGGTGCTGCTCGCGCACAGTGACACTCGGACCATCGGGCGGATTGCACGGCGCAAACTCCCCGGCTACACGGCCAACACGATCACGGACGGGCCGGCGCTGCGCAAAGAACTCGATGTCGTTGCCGACAAAGGCCATGCCGTCGATCGCGAGGAAATTACGCGCGGCCTGGTTTGCGTCGCGGCGCCCGTTTTCGGCGTCGACGGCGAGATCGCGGCAGCGATCAGCTCCACGATCTCGAGTTTCGATGCCTCGCCTGAGCGTATCCATGAACTTGCGGCGATGGTTATGCGCGGCGCGGCCGATGCATCCGGACAAAACTAACTTCGCGCGAGCAGGTCATTTTGCTAGATTGGGGCCCACTCCAAGGGGGCAAACATGGACTTCGAATACCCGGCCAGGACCAGGGCACTCATCGAACGGCTCGAAAGCTTCATGGCGGAGCACGTCTATCCCGTCGAGGCCGAGTATCGCGAGCACTTCCGCACGACGGACGATCGCTGGAAGACGCCGGCACTCATGCACGACCTGCGCGACAAGGCGAAGCTGGCGGGCCTCTGGAACCTGTTCGTTCCAAGAGGCCACGGCGACGACGATGCCCTCAGCAACCTCGAGTACGCGCCGCTTGCCGAGATCATGGGGCGCGTCGTGTGGGCCTGCGAGGTCTTCAACTGCAACGCGCCCGACTCCGGGAACATGGAAACCCTGATCCTGTATGGCAGCGACGAGCAAAAGGCGCGCTGGCTGGAACCCCTGCTCGCGGGCGAGATGCACTCCGCCTTTGCGATGACCGAACCCGACGTGGCCAGCTCGGATGCGACCAACATCGAATGCTCGATCGAGCGCGACGGCGACGAGTACGTCATTAATGGGCGCAAGTGGTTCACGACGGGCGCGATGCGCGCCGACTGCGACATCCTGGTCGTCATGGGCAAGACCGACCCCGACAATGCCAACCGGCACCGGCAGCAGTCGATGGTACTCGTGCCCAGCGACACGCCCGGTGTCTCCATCGTCCGCCCGCGCACGACGCTCGGCTACGATGATGCGCCGTACGGCGAGCCCGAGACCCTGTTCGAGAACGTGCGGGTCCCGGTCACGAACATCCTGCTCGGCGAAGGTCGCGGTTTCGAAATCGCTCAAGGGCGGCTCGGCCCGGGCCGCGTGCATCACTGCATGCGCCTGATCGGCTGTGCGCAACGCGCGCTCGAGCTCATGTGCGTGCGTGCCGAGTCGCGCAGCACCTTCGGTCGCCCCTTGAGCAAACACCAGTCCGTGCGCGAGGACATCGCGCAATCGTTCTGCGACATCGAGCAGGCGCGCCTGCTGACGCTCAAGGCCGCCGCGCGCATGGATCTCGTCGGCAACAAGGTGGCACGGGATTACATCGCGGCGATCAAGATCGCCGTACCTGCGATGGCGTGCCGGGTCATCGACCGTGCCATGCAGGTGCACGGCGCGGCCGGCATGACCGAGGACTTCTTCCTCGCCGAGGCGTTCAATTACGCGCGCCAGTGCCGCATCGCCGACGGCCCGGACCAGGTGCACATGATGGCGCTCGGCAAGCAGGTCGCCGGACAACACGCGGCCGAATCTTCATGAGCAACGTGGACCTCTCCGTCGAGGACCTGGGGCCGTACCTCGAAGCCAATATCGACGGCTTTCGGGGACTCAGATACATTGACAAGTTCCCGGGAGGCCAGTCGAACCCGACGTACCGATTGACGGCCGACTCGGGCAACTACGTGCTCAGGCGCAAGCCGTTCGGGAAACTGCTGAAATCCGCGCATGCGGTCGAGCGCGAATTCCGGGTCATGCAGGCGCTCGCGGCGACCGACGTGCCCGTGCCGCGCATGCTGCACCTGTGCGAAGACGACGATGTGATCGGTGCGACGTTCTTCATCATGGACTTCATCCACGCGCGGCACTTCTGGGACCCGTCGCTTCCCGAGCTCGACAACGCGAGCCGCACGGCCATCTACGACGAGATGAACCGCGTGCTCGCGGCGCTGCACGCCGTCGATGTCGAGGCCGTCGGTCTCGCGGACTTCGGCCATCCGGGGAATTACTTCGAGCGCCAGGTCACGCGCTGGACGAAGCAGTACCGCGCCTCCGAGACCGACACGATCGCCGCGATGGATGCGCTCATCGACTGGCTGCCGGCCAACACGCCGGCCGACGACGGTCGCGTCAGCCTGATTCACGGCGATTACCGCCTCGATAACCTGTTGTTCGCCGAAGGCAGCGATCGCATTACTGCCGTGCTCGACTGGGAGCTGTCTACGCTCGGGCACCCGTTCGCAGACCTCGCCTACCAGTGCATGCAGCTCAGGATGCCGGCCGACTCGCCCGTCAAGGGGCTCGCCGGACTGGATCGCAAGGCCCTGGGGATTCCCGAGGAGCGCGAGTACGTGGAGCGCTACTGCGAACGCGCAGGATTCGACGACGTCCCGGACTGGACCTTCTGTCTGGCGTTCAGCTTCTTCCGCCTCGCGGCGATATTGCAGGGCGTCAAGAAACGCGCCCTCGACGGCAACGCGTCGAGCACGACAGCGCTCGAATACGGCGCCTACACGGCGTCCCTCGCAGCAATGGGCGTCGGCCTGATCGAGGGACCCGGCGAGTGAGCGTACCGCTGCCGACGCTCGCCGACGTACGAGCCGCCCGCCAGACCATCACATCGACCGCGATTCACACGCCGCTGGTCCTCTCCGAGCTATCGCCCGACAGGGATACGCCGCTCTGGCTCAAGCTCGAGTGCCTGCAGCCGACCGGCTCGTTCAAGATTCGGGGCGCGACGAATGCCATCGCGAATTTATCGGCCGACGAGAAGCGCCGCGGCGTCATTTGTTGCTCGACCGGCAATCACGGTCGCGCGGTCGCGCACGCAGCCCGGGAAACCGGCATCAGCGCGACGATATGCCTGTCGAAACTGGTTCCGCAAACCAAGGTCGAGGCCATCGAAGGGCTGGGCGCGAACGTGCTGCGAGTCGGCAACACCTCGGACGACGCGCAGCTCGAAGTCGACCGGCTCGTGCGTGTGGAAGGCATGGTCGAACTGCCGCCGTTCGATCACGCCGACGTGATCGCCGGCCAGGGTACGATCGCCCTCGAACTGCTCGAGGACAAACCCGACCTCGAGAGCCTGCTCATACCGATGTCGGGCGGCGGGCTGATCAGCGGCATCGCCATTGCCGCCAAAGCGCTGAAACCGGACATTCGGCTCGTCGGCCTGAGCATGGACCGCGGCGCGGCGATGGCCGAGAGTATCGCGGCCGGTCACATCGTGGACGTCGACGAGGTCGCGTCGCTGGCCGACGCGCTGGGAGGCGGCATCCCGAAGGACAACCGCTACACGTTCGCGGCTTGCCGCGAGTTAGTCGATGAGGTCGTGCTCGTCACCGAGAGCGAGATCTATGAGGGTATGCGTGCCCTGTTTCACCGCGAACGCCTCGTCGCGGAAGGCGCGGCCGCTGTGGGTCACGCCGCGATCATCGCGGGCAAGGTCGATATCGAGGGCCCCGCGGCGATCGTTATCTCCGGGCGCAACGTGGATACGAGGCGCTTCGCCGACATCGCGGCGGGACAGCCTGTGCAACTGGGCGACCTGCGAGTAGATGCGGAGTATCCTTGCGGCCCATGACAGCGGCCCGCACAATCCTCAAGCTCCTGCTCGTCGCCGGCCTCCTTGCCGGCGCCGCGAGCCAGGCGCAGGAACCCGCGCAGCTCGCCACGACGTCGGCGGCCGAGTTTCCAACGCTGGGCCAGGACTGGTGGAGCCAATTCGAAGGCGCACCCGAAGACGTCGAGCCTCGCATCGCGTCGCTGCTCGAACAGGCAGAAGGGCAAATTCCCGATCTCGCCGTGCAGAACCAGGCGACGGCGAGCGCCGTGCTCGAGGCCGTGCGTGACAACTTCACGGTGTACGTATCGCTGCTCGGAGGCGTCGACATCGAACGGCAGGCCCTGCCCGAGCCCGCCGCGAGCTATTCGATCGACGACATGCTCGAGATCGCGGCACAGGCCCGCGAGGCACAGGCCGCTGCCGACGCGGCCAGGGTCGAGGTCGAACGCGAGCAACGTATCCTCGACGGGGCGAGCCGCCGTCGCGACGCCATCTACAAGGAATACATCGCCGCCACCGACGGCGACACGCGCTGGCTCGCGTCGCTGCGCGTCGTGCGGGCACGCTCGGCACAGGCGATTTCCATGCTCCGCCTCGCCGTACTGACCGAGAATGCCGATAGAGCCAGTGCATATGCCGGCGAAGCGGCCGCGCGCATCGAGCTCGTTCAGCAACGTCTCGCAACCGATGCCGATACCGACGTGCTCGCGGAACTCATGACGGCCGTCGCGATCGCAGTCGAATCGGTCGCAAATCGCGAAGAGCTGGCCCGCGAATCGCAGATTGCCGCGAGCAGCCTCGACGTCGCTACGGCCGAAGACCGCTCCGAGCAGCGGCTGCTGCAGCAGCGGGCGCTCGATGCGGAGATCGAGCTGGCGGACGCCCGCATCGCACTCGCGGATGCCGAGGCCAGGCAGTTCTGGACCGAGCTCAAGCTCGATACCGACGTCCAGCGCTCCTTCATCGAGGACAAGGTATTCGAGTGGTCCGAAGTGAGCCGCGAGGTCGGTGCGCAACTACCGGACTGGGAACGGCAAACCGAAGACGAAATGCTGGCCGTCCAGGGTGCTAACCGCGACGGGTTGAACCGCAGCGCGCGCAGGGTCCTCGACCAGCGCATCGGCACGGCGCAGGAATCGCTCGGCCACATCGGCGAGCTCGAGGGCGCCATTGCCGATCTCGACCTGCTCATGGTCGCCGTCGACAACGCCATCCTCGAGTACTCGGGGCCGTTCAGCCAGTGGCTCAGCAACGTCGGCCGTTCGCTGCGGACGGCATGGCAACGCGCCAACGAGATGACGGGGACGACCCTGTTCTCGGTCGGCGAGACCCCGGTAACGGCCGGCGATATCGTCAAGGCGCTGATGATCCTGTTCGTCGGCTGGCTCCTCTCGCGCGGCGTACGCTACGCGATCCGGCGCATGGGCAGCAGCGAGTCCACTGGTGTGCAGGCGTCGCTCTACACGATCAGCCGCCTGACCCATTACACGATCATCATCGTCGCGATCTTCCTCGCGCTGACGTCGATCGGGCTCGACTTCACGAACCTTGCGCTGGTCGCCGGCGCTCTCTCCGTCGGCATCGGTTTCGGCCTGCAGTCGATCGTCAACAACTTTGTCTCAGGGCTGATCATCCTGTTCGAACGCACGCTGCGCGTCGGCGACTACATCGAGCTCGACAACGGTCTGACCGGAACCGTCAAGGCGATCAACGTGCGCAGTACGCTGATCAATACGAACGACAACATCGACATCGTCGTGCCGAATTCCGAGTTCGTCTCGACGCGCCTGACCAACTGGACGCTGGCCGAGCACATCCTCAGGGTGCGCATACCGTTCGGTGTCGCCTACGGGTCGGACAAGGAGACCGTCAAGAAGGCGGCGATCGAGGCCTGCGAGAACGTGCCGTATACGCTGACCCACATGCCGGGCCGCGAGCCCGACGTCTGGCTCGTCGAGTACGGCGACAGCAGCCTCAACTTCCTGCTGCTGGTCTGGGTCAACCGCCAGGGCGCGCGCCGCCCGACGCGCACGCGGGCCGCCTACCTGTGGGCGCTCGAAGACAAGCTGCGCGAATACGGCGTCGAGATTCCGTTTCCCCAGCGTGACCTCAATCTGCGTTCAGGTTGGCCCGTGCCGGAGCCGCCGCAGGCCGCGGAAGAACCGCCGGCTAGTTGACGCGAATACCGATGCGCCAGGTCCTGCCCGGCGCCGGCAGCCCGAGCTGCGGCAGTATCAGCTCATCGGTCAGGTTGTCGACCGACGCCGTGAGCTGGATGCCGCGCCCTTGCCAGTCCGCGACCCGCAGGAAGCCCCGCAGATTGACGCTGGTCGAATCCGGCAGCCGTGCAAGCACACCGTCGTCGTCGAGATCCCAGGCCGATGCGGTGTGCAGGACTTCGGCCCGCAGGTCGAGGCGCGCCGATGCCTGCCAGTCGAGTGCCGCACGCAGCTGGACGTCGGGGCGCTGCAACATGACGGGCCGCTCGCCGCTGGCGTCGCGCTCGACCCGCCCGTCCTGCCAGGCGGCCGACAGCTCGATGCGCAGCGCCTCGGCCAGGTAATGCGTCGCCGCGGCCTCGGCGCCCCAGGTGAAAGATCCTCCCGTGTTATAGCGCTGGCGGAGGTTAATGCCGTCGACCTCGACGACGCGCTGTGACAACGTGTCGTCGCTGTCATTCGCCCAGACCGCGAAGTCGAGAAACAGGTCGTTGTCCGCAACATGCCGGACGTTGACGTCGGCCAGCAGCGAGCGCTCAGGCCTGAGGTCGGGATTCAGCAGGAACCTGCCAAGCGCGGCGCCGTACAGTTCCCGCAGTGTCGGAAAACGCGAGCGCTCGCCGAGCGTCGCCGACACCGTCCAGGCCTCGGCGGGCTCCCAGCGCAGGCCGGCAGACCAGCTGCTCGCCGAGAGCGAGGGTTGTGACGGTTTATCACCGGTCAGCGGCGTCGTCGCGCGATCGGTCGCGATGCCGAACGTCGAGGTCAGCGTATCGCCGATGCGCAGGTCGGCCTCCATGCCGACCGTCACGAGGCGTTGCCGATAGCGCAGGACGGGCCCGGCAAGCAGGCCGGATGCAGCGCCCGTATCCGTTTCCAGCTCGACGTTGTCGTGGGTACTTTCCTGCGCGGTCGAGACCAGGCGGAACGTGGCGACGTCCCGCTGCAGCGTCAACGCCATGCGCATCCCGGCCGTGTCGTCCTCGCCTTGCTCACGTGCGCCCAGGATCGAATACGAATAATCCGTGTAGGCGTCGATCGTCTGGTCGAACCACTGGCGCCAGCCCGTGGCGCGCACGTTAAGAGCACGCCCGATGTCCCAGCTGCCGTTCAGCGTCGCCTGCGTGAGGCGCCAGTCCGGCGTGCGCCAGAAGCGCACGCGCGACACGGCAGGGTCGAGGTCGCCCTGCGCGGCCACGCCGCGCTCGACGTCCGCGTGCAGCAGTGAGGCGCGAATAGTGAATGACTCGCGCGCAAACCCTGCCGCCAGGTAGCCCGACGTGCCGGACATATCGGTATTGGTGCGCTCGCGGGTTAACGACGGATCGAAAGCGACACTGCCGCGCTCGGCGATGCGTTCGGCATCGCGTTCGATCTTCGATGCGCCAGCGACGAATGACCAGCCGTTCTCGAGCCCGAGCCCGGCGACGACATTCAGGTTCTCTATGCCGAGCGTGCCGCGCTGCAGTTCGGCGCGCAGCTCGCTGCCTGACTCCGGTATGTAGGTGAACAGGTCGACAGCGCCGGCCACCGCGTTGGCGCCGTATTCGATGGGCACCGCACCGCGCGTAACCTCGATGCGCTCGATGAGCCCGGCGGGCAGCAGCGCGAGGTCGGTGCGCCCGTCCCACGGCGTCGCCAGCGGCGCCCCGTCGAGGAACACGAGCGTCTGCCGCTCTTCCGCGCCACGGATGCGGATCACGGACTCGCCGCGCGAGTTCGTGCGCATCGAGATCCCGGTCAGGTTGCGAAATACGTCCGCCGTGGCGACCGGCTGGAACTCCAGCAACGCCTCGTGATCGAGCTGCACCGATGGCGGGACGACGCGATCCTCGGTCGGCGCCGCGGTCACAATGACCTCATCGATCGCCGTCTGGCCCTGTCCGAAGACGAGGCCGGGCGCGATAACGGCCAGGCACGGTATGTAGCGCGACTTCAGCAATGCTTGTCCTTCAAATTTTAGGAGCCCCGGGTACTCAATTGTCCGCAACGCGCGTCAGGATAACCCGTTGGACTATGACCGTCGCCTGTTATCATTGGTGCCCCAAAAACCGCCGACTATGCCACGAATCGGAGACCCCAAACATGAGAATACTGTTAGCCATTGCCCTGTTCGCCGTACCCGGAATTGCCTTTGCCGGGAGCATCGATGCCATGGTGGAAGCCGCGCTCGCGGCCGAGTCCCGACCTGAAGCAGATGTCGTGCGCGATCGCAATCGCCGGCCGCTACAGACCTTGCAGTTCTTCGGTCTCGAAGACGACATGACGGTCGTCGAACTGCTGCCGGGCGGTGGCTGGTACACGCGCGTGCTTGCGCCGGTACTCGCGGAGAATGGCAAGCTGTACGTCGCCCTCGGGACGAATCGCGTCAAGGACACCGTCCTCAAAGAGCCCGGATTCGAGAAGGTCGAAGTACTCGAAACCTCGGCCAACATTCACCGGCCCGAAGGATCCCGCTTCTACGCCCTGGAGGACTTCGAGTTCGGCGTATCCGGTGTAGACATGGTGTTGACGTTCCGCAACGTGCACAACTTCGGCTCGGAGCACCGGGCCATCATGAACCAGCAGGTCTTCGATGCGCTCAAATCGGGCGGGCTGTACGGCGTCGTCGATCATACGGCCCGCCACATGGAGCCACCCAACAACGAGAATCGCCGCCGCGCGGACCCGGTCATGATCATCAAGGAGTTGCTCGACATCGGGTTCGAGTTCGTCGATTACTCCGACCTGCACTACCGGGCCGACGACGAACTCGAGTACGAGGTCGGACGGCGCTCGGTATCGGGGAATACGGACCGGTTTACGCTGCTTTTCAGGAAACCCTGAGCCTTGCCTGAAGCGTGACGGCTGATACGGGGAATCCGTCAGCCGCATTCCCAGAACGGCGGGGAGCCGAAATAGCCGGCCAGGAAGTCGACGAACGTGCGCACCTTGCCGGACAGGTACTGCCGGTGCGCATAGACGGCATAGACGCCCATCGGCTCGACCTCGTAGTCCTCGAGGACCTGTCGCAGGCGCCCGGCGCGAATGTCCTCGCCGACGATGAACGTCGGCTGCAAGACAAGGCCCCTGCCCGCCAATGCCGCGAGGCGCAACGCGTCGCCGTTGTTGGCCGAGAAACCGCCGCTGACCCTGACGTCGTGCGTTTCCGTTCCCCTGCCGAACCGCCAGCGGCTGGCGTCGGACGCAATCGTGTAAAGAAGGCACTCGTGCCCGGCCAGGTCATCCGGGGTGCGCGGAATCTCGCGGTTGGCAAAATAATCGGGTGAGCCGCAAACGACGAGGCGAACCGGCGCCAGCTTGCGCGCAACCAGCGCCGACTCGGGCATTCGACCGATGCGTATCGCCATGTCATAGCCCTCGCTGACGATGTCGACGACGCGATCGTCCAGCGTCAGGTCAACGCTGACGTCGGGCTGGCCACGCTGGTACTCGGCGATCGCCTGCGACAAGTGCATCGTGCCGAAGGTCATCGGCGCATTGATGCGCAAGGTGCCACGCGCGGCCGTCGTCGCATCGCCAACGGCGCTCTCCATCTCGTCGATCTCTGCGAGCACGTACTGGCAGCGTTCGAAGTACGCCTGCCCGGCTTCGGTGATGCTCATGCGGCGCGTCGAGCGGTTGATCAGCCGCGCCCCGAGGCGCGCCTCGAGCTGCGCCACGTACTTGCTCGCAAGCTGCGGCGACATGTTCAGGCGCTCGGCCGCGGCCGAGAACGACCCTTCGGTGATCACGGTAACAAACGTGCGCATCCCATCAATCGTGTCCATATAAGCAACATATCATTGATAGTAATTCCATATTAGTCTTATTTATCATCTTTTTGTTGCTTGTTAGTGTTCTCCGCGTGAACCGCAATTCGAAACCCAGGGAGACAAACGATGAATGACACGCAACTCACCGCTTATGCAGCAACGCTGCTGCGCATCTCACTCGGCACGCTGGCCCTCGCGCACGGCTTGCTGAAGATCTTCGTCTTTACGCCGGCCGGCACCGTTGGCTTCTTCGCCTCGCTCGGGCTGCCCGCCGCGCTCGCCTACGCCACGATCGGCATCGAGGTCGTCGGTGGCATCGCGCTGATCGCCGGCGTCAAGACGCGCTACGTATCGCTCGCGATGATCCCGATCCTGCTCGGCGCCACGGTCGTACACAGCAGCGCCGGCTGGGTGTTCTCGAACCAGGGCGGCGGCTGGGAGTTCCCGGCATTCTGGGCAGTCGCGCTCGCAGTCCAGGCCATGCTCGGCGACGGCGCTCTTGCGCTGCGCCTCCCGGCCCGTAAGCAGCGACTCGCACGCACGGCCGCGTGACCCTCATGCCACAACTGCCGACCATGTTCGTTTCGCATGGCGCGCCGACGCTCGCCATCGAAGACGGTCCCGCGCATCGCTTCCTGATCGAAAGCGGCAGGCGTCTCGGAAAGCCCGCAGCCATTCTCGTGCTGTCGGCGCATTTCGAGGCTCCGGCTGCGACCGTCTTGACGAATCCTGCGCCGGATACGATTTATGACTTCGGCGGCTTTGACGAGGCGCTCTACCGTGTGACCTACCCGGCGCCCGGGGACCCGGCCCTTGCCCGTCGCGTCAGAAAACTGCTCGAAGCCGGTGGCATTCCCGTACGAGAAGACGCCGACCGGGGACTGGATCATGGCGTATGGGTGCCGCTGTCGCTCATGTACCCGCACGCTGACGTTCCCGTCGTGCAGCTGTCGATCGACGCGCGCCAGGGCCCGGCGCATCACCTGCGCCTCGGCGAGCTGCTGCAGCCGCTGCGCAACGAGGGCGTGTTGATCCTCGGTTCGGGCGGCGTGACGCACAACCTCGCCTACGCATTGCGCGCCGACATCGGTGACCCGGTGCCCGATTGGGTCACGAGCTTCAGGGAGTGGGTCGCGGACGCTATCGAGAATGATCGGCGCGACGATCTGGTCGACTATCGCTTGCGTGCGCCGGACGCCGCACGCAATCACCCGACCGAAGAACACTTCCTGCCGCTCCTGGGTGCCATGGGCGCCGCGTTACCCGGCGAGGCACGAAGTCGCGTTCACGTGAGCGAGACTTACGGGGTGCTGGCGATGGATGCATATATGTTCGGCGCGACCTACTTGTCGCCGCCGAACATCGCATCGTAGCGCTCTTTCCAGCGGCCTTCTCGACATCTTGTTCGATGCCATCGCCTTCAAGCGAGCCAAAGTGCCGGCTTGCTGCGGCTGAGATCTTTTCTGCTAAATTAGAGTTGCGGCGTTCGATACTCGGACGTCACCGAGAAAAAAGCACAAGAACAGGAGGATCCATCCAGTGAAAAGAATATTTCGAGCCACTTTGATTTTCTTATTGGCTGGCACGACCACGGTTTTTGCCGCGCCCAAGCCCGACGACGTGATCGTCATTAACTCGCCAGATGTCAATGTGGCAAACGTTCCCGACGTTGTAGTGGCCAACAGTGAAACTGATCCGTTGCCTGTCAAATCCGCGGTTCGCCGCTTGCCGGTCTTGTGCACGATGCCGGCATTCTCTGAAGCTGGTTCTCAGGATGCTGCATGCTTCAGCCCCGAAGGAGCGGCGTCCCCTGTTCCGGTGGGTTTTTACCTGGCCATTACGGACATCTTCGCCACGAGCCAGCTCCCTGCAGGCTCGAACGGCCAATCGGTCGTCCGGGTTACGAGCAGAATTGGCGGAACGACTTTCGGAGCGGGTGTCCCGATGATCCTGAAACCGGGTGAAACTCAGTCCATGCACTTCCAGACGCCGTACCAGGTACTGCCTGCGGGCCGTATCCCCAGGGCAAGTGTTGGTCTGAACTTCGGTGCCGTGTTTCCGGTGGAGGTGAAGTTCACCGGGTATCTCATCGCCGTGGATGATCTGGGCTACTGACAATTGACTTGAGAACGCATCTGCCTCAATTAACGGCATGACCTTTACCGCCAGGGGCCCCTACAATGGGGCCCTTTCTTGTTGGCGCCCCGCTGAGTCTGGAAATGAACAGGCAAACGAACACACTGCATCGCTTCCTGTTCATGCTGGGGCTGATCATTGCAGGCGAAGCGATCTTCGCGCTGCCGTTTCATGTGACCCGCTTCTTCCGCCCGGTCGTGCTCGAGGTCTTCGGCCTCTCCGCGACCGAGCTGGGGGCGGCCCAGGGCGTATACGGAATCCTGGCGATGCTCGCCTATTTTCCAGGCGGACCGATCGCCGACCGCTTCTCCGCGCGCAAACTGATGGCTTTGTCCCTATGGATGACGGCGGCGGGCGGACTGTACATGAGCACCTTTCCGGATTACCGCGGCGCCCTGATGTTGTGGGGATTCTTCGGCGTTTCCACGATCCTGTTGTTCTGGGCGGCGTTGATCCGGGCCTGCCGCGACTGGGGCGGCCATGACACCCAGGGGCGCGCCTACGGCCTGCTCGACGGCGGGCGCGGCTTGCTCGCGGCGGCGCTGGCGTCGATCGGCGTACTGATATTCAGCCTCAGCTTTCCCGACGGTTACTCGTCCGCGTCGATCCAGGACAAAGAGCAGGCGCTCCGTCTCGTCATTCTCGGCTATTCCGCGGTGACGGCGGCGGCGGGAATCCTCGTGTGGTTCGTTATTTCGGACGGCCACCCGGCAGGGGAACCTGAGCTTGCCGACTGGAAACCGCATACGGAAAGCGTGGCGGCACACATCCTGCGCGTATTGCGCCTGCCGGCGGTCTGGTTGCAGGCCTTGATCGTGTTCACCGCCTACGTCGGCTACAAAGGCTTCGACAACTATGCGTTGTTCGCCGTGCAGGGCCATGGACTCGACGAGGTCGAAGCCGCCCGTATCGTCACGATCGGATCCTGGTTGCGGCCCGTCGCCGCGATCGGCGCCGGCATGCTGGGCGATCGGTTCAATGCGTCCCGGGTGATCGTCGTACTGTTCGCCCTGTTGCTTGCTTCGCACCTGTACTTTGCGATCGCAACCCCGGTACCGGGCGCCGCCTCGGCCATGATCATCAACACGCTGCTGACGTGCATTGCGATTTTCGGATTTCGCGGTCTCTACTTCGCGTTGTTCGAGGAAGCCAGCGTGCCGCCTGCGGTCACGGGAACGGCCGTCGGCCTGGTGTCCGTCATCGGTTTTACGCCCGACATCTTCGTGACACTGGTCGCCGGGATTCTAATCGACCGCAATCCGGGACTGTTGGGACACCAGCACTTCTTCATGTTCCTGGCCGCATTCTCGCTTGTCGGGCTGCTCGCGAGCGTCGCACTCTTGCGTGTGATGGCTACGGAGCCTGCTGCTGCCGGTTCCTGATCGCCGCCTTTATGTCGTAACCGACGCGCTGCTGCGGATGAGCCTCGATCATCCGGTCCGCGATCTCCAGTGCATCGTCGAGACGATCGCGTCGGTAGAGAAAATCGGCCATCGCATACAGGTAATCGAGGTTCTCCGGCTCGAGGCCGAGCGCTCGGCTCAGCGCCGCCTCGGCCTCGTCATCCTGCAGCATCTGCGCCAGCAGCAGGCCGTAGTTGTACTGGATTCTCGCCCGCTCCGGCATCGCCCCGGCTGCGCGCCCGAGATACTCGAGGCCTTCGTCGGCCCTGCCGACACCGACGAGCAGCAATGCCAGGGAATAGGCCGTATCGTGCTGCTCCGGATACTCGTCGAGGACCGCGCGCAGGAGCTGCTCGGCTTCGTCGTTCCTGCCCTGCCCGCTGAGCAACACGGCAAGGTTCTGTTGCGCCGGGAAGAACAGGTCGTCGACGTCGAGCGCCATGCGGTAGTACTTCTCGGCGAGCTCGAGGTTGCCCTGCCCCGCGTACAGGTTGCCGAGGTTCATGCCCGAGGCCGCGAAGTCCAGGTTGCGCTCGTTGGCCGCAATGTGTTCGGCCAGCGCCGCGTCGAGAGCGGGCCTCTCGTGCGGCTCGAGGTATGCACGATCGACGCCGGCGAGCTGGGAGGCCACGGCGATACGCACGCCGTGCACAGGGTCGAACAGCAGCGGACCGAGGAATCCGGCCAGCTGCTCGGGCGGTTGCCCGGCGAAAGTCTCGGCGGCCGCCACGCGGATCATCGCCTCCTCATCGGCGAGCGCCTGCCGCAGCGCCTGGTTCGTGCGCTCACCCGGGAACGCCCGCAGCTCGCCCAGCGCCGTCGCGCGCACGATCACCGGGTGCAGCTCGTTCCCGATGATCTGGTGCAAGCCATCTTCTGCCTCCGGATTCCCGGCTCGGGCTGCGGCGAAGACGCTGCCGAAGTGCGGCTTGCGGGTCGTGCCGTACCACTTCGTATACGCGTCGACGGCCCACTCGACGGTCTGGTCATCGTGACAGCCGCTCTGGCTGCAGGAATTCGGCGTGCCGATCTCGAGACTCAGGTCGGGCCGCGGCACACGGATGCTGTGGTCGGCGCGCCAGTCGTTGCCCATGTAGACCTGTTCCGGCATGTGACATTTCACGCACAGTGCGCCGTCACTCGGCTCACCCTCGACCTCTGCCTGGTGGAAGTGGTGCTCGTAGCTGTCGTAGGTCTCGCCGAGATGACACTGCAGGCACAGCGCATTGCCCTGCTGGTGCAGTGCGAGGCTGTGCACGTCATGGCAGTCATCGCAACGGACCCCGTTCGCATACATCTTGCTCTGCAGAAAAGAGCCCCAGACGTAGTCTTCCTCGAGGATCTGCCCGTCGTGATGGTAGATGCCCTCTGCGAGGAGTATCGGCGCGACGCTCTCATACGTCGATTGCTGCGCATGATCGTAGTCGCCGATCTCCCGGCGCCGGGAATGGCAGGCGGCGCAGACCTCGACGAGCCCGACGTTGTCCAGGCCGCTCGTCCTGACCGTCAGGCCGTAGTTGTCGAGATCGGGGCGGCCCATCGGGTCGATCTGCGCCCATTCGACATGGATCGAGCCCGGTCCGTGACAGGCCTCGCAACTGACGTCGATCTCGGACCATTCGGTGTTGAATTCGCCCGTTTCCGCGTCAAAGTTTTTCCGCAGGTTGGTCGAGTGACACTCGGCGCACATGCCGTTCCAGTTCTGGCCATTGCGCGTCCAGTGCAACCAGTCGCCGGCAGGGATGTCCTCGTCCTCGTAGAGATGGAACCAGCGTTTGCTTTCGGTATCCCACGCGATCCACAGGGCCTGGAGGCGGCCTCCCGGGAAAGGCACGAGATATTGCTGCAAGGGCTCGACGCCGAACGTGTAGCGCACTTCGAACTCGGCCAACTCCCCGTCGGCACCCTCGGTTTCCACGAGGAACTTGTCGTCCCTGCGATAGAAGCGTGACGTGACACCGTTATGGGTGAATTCCGCGTCGCTGAAATCGCCCAGGACAGTCTGCGCGTTGGCGACATCCATCGCATCGTCATGGTGCGAGCCGAGCCAGCTCTCGTAAGCGGCCGTATGGCAATCGACGCATTCCTCACGGCCGACAAACGTCGCGTCCGGGGCTGCGGCGGGTGTGCCGGCGTCACCCTGCGCGACCTGCCGAACCGCGTACAGGGGGATCGCAACAACGATGATGACCAGCGCGACGACGCCCGTGACGTACCAGTTCCTCATGATCAGGCTCGCACGACCTGGCCAGGCTCGAATACGGTGCGCCGTATTGGCCTGCTGGTGTCGATTCTCACGACGCCGTCACGAATCGTCACAGCGAACAGGTCGAGAGGACGCGAGGCCGGCGCGTTTACGACGTCGCCGTGAATGTCGAACGCCGACGCATGACAGGGACACGCGAAACGCCGCTCGGTTTCGTTCCACGGAACGCTGCAGCCGAGGTGCGTGCACTTGCGATGCAGCGCGAGGAAGCCGCCGTCTTCGTCGCGCACCAGGTAACACTTACCAGCGACAAACGGCGTGACGCTCCCGGGCGCGAAACGTTCCACAGGACCGGCCACGATGACGCCGGGCCCATCCGGCGATGCCTTGCCGCGTGCGCCTGGCACGAAATTCGAGATCGCGATCCACCCCGCCTCGAGCAACGCGACGCCGCCAAGCACGCGCATCAGGCGAACGAGGAAACGCCGTCGACCTGGATCTAACTCCGCCACGGCCACACCAGGTCCATGCCGGCCCCACGGAACCAGACACCGGCCATTGTCAGGACCAGAAACGCGACGAAGAAAAACACGAACACTGCTTGCACCAGCTCATTCCTTGTCGGAGAAAAGATCTTGCCAACCACGATGCCGAACGCGGCAACGCCAATACCCAGGATCGCAAACGGGATCAGCCCATTGCTCACCACCGTGGGAGCGCCGGGCATCCAGCCGCCCTGCCCTACCACCAACTCGCTGAAAACGATGAACGCCGGTACGACGACCACTGCCGTCACCGCAGCGACCAGCGCCACGCGCCGCCCGTTGCCGGTCAGGAACCAGTCTCCGGCTGGTTCCGAACCATCGCATACAAACGGTGCCGCGATCAGCCCTGCTACGATACACAAAGGCATGACAAGTACTGCGAACAGTGCATCAAAATGGATCAGCAATTCCTGCAAACCCGCGAAATACCAGGGCGCTTTGGTCGGGTTCGGGCTGATCCCGGGGTTGGCCGGATCGCCGAGTGGCGCGTCAAACACGAAAGCCAGGACAAGGACCGCGGCCACAACGCCGGCCGATACGACGGCTTCCCTGTGCAGCAAATCCGGCGAGAACGGTAAGTACCGGCCCTCTTCGTCCGCGCGTGCCGTCGGCAGCACCACGCCCCCGGCCGTCCGAATCAGCCAGAAATGCCAGGTCAGCAGGGCGACCATCGCCAGTGGTGTCACGACGACGTGTAACGCATAGAAGTTCACCGCCGTCGCCGCATTGATCTCGCTACCGCCGATCACGGCGCTCTTGATCGCGGGCCCTATGACGGGCACCTGGCCCAGCATCTCGGTACAGATCGTGATGGCCCAGTAGGCTGTCTGGTCCCAGGGCAGCAGGTAGCCGGTAAAGCCCGACAGGAATATGAAGAACGCAATACCGAGCCCCAGATGCCAGTTCGATCGGCGACGGGCATGAAATCCACCTGTCAGAAAGACCCGCAACAGGTGCAAAACAATGACGGGGAGCAGCAGGTTGGCGCTCCAGTAATGGACACCCCGAACGAGACCGCCGAAAAGCGTATCCTCCTGATAACTGGCGACCGACTGCCACGCCCGCTCCGGGCTCGGGTCGTAAGAGAACATCATCAGGACACCCGACAACACGAGCAACCCGAAGAGCACCAGGGCAATACCGCCGAGGCCGAACGTGTGGGTGAAGCGGATCGCCCGGGCTGGCACGCGCATCGGCCGTGTGTGAAGAATCAAAGACATTGCAGGCGCAATTCTATCCGTTATCGAGCCATGTCATCGATCGCGACGGCCTTCGACAAGTACGTATCTTCAGCATTATGCTCCTGCCGTATAAGCGCCCGGCACGATGGTCGTATTTCGTCCGACGCCTCAGTTTGTAATAAGCGTGAATCCGTCGGGTGCCGAATTGACGATCTGGCCATCGCTGAACGAAACGGCCAGTTCCTGCCCGGTGAAGTTGTACACGACGTAGCTGGTCACACCATTGTTGTCGAAGGCCAGCGCTGCCGGATAGTCGGCTGTGAGCGCTCCGGTGCCGGTTTGCATGTGGCCCAGTCGGCGGAACGTATGGATCCAGTGATAGGTGTGCGCTTTCGTCTCACCCGCCTCGGGTACGTAGTCGGCTACCGTGTCGTAGTCGGCGATGGCCGCATCGGCATCGGTCATCGCCCAGAGGTTCCACCACAGGTCGCGCCACTGATCGTCGGGCAGGCCCGACGGCATGATGTTGGATGACTCGCTCAGCCCCAGCGCTACGTAGTCAGCCATGTAGTCAGCATACTGCCCCACGTGCAGGATCAGGGGATTCGAGGGTAGCCCCTGAATCCCGAGAATGTGCGCGAAAGCCCCGCTGAACCAGGTCGCGAAAGCGCTGCCGTCACCCCAGATGATCGACGTCGTAATCCTGTTGTAGCCGGCGGGGAAGTTGTCCTCCTCGGTGCCGCGGTTGTTGTAGCCGTCGATGTTGTTCCAGTACTGCCAGTAAGCTGCCGCCGTCGAGGCATGCAGGTACATGCCCTTGTCTACGAGATCGTCCCTGCCCGTGATCAAGCCATACAAGACGATCGCCCCGTAGGCATTGGCCGCCTCGGACGTGGACTCGTTGTTATTGCCGCGCGCGAAGTTGGCGGGACCGGACGCCCAGGAAAAGCCGTTGGCCGGATCGAAATTCCGTAGGCGGGGGAACATGGGATCGTCGGCATCGCCTGCGTAATCGCGAATCAACAGCTCGATCATCGGCCCGTACTGATCGGCACCGCACCAGGCGATGTCCATGCGGCAAACCTCGGCCGCCGCGCGCACGAAATAGCCGTAATGGAAATGATGGTCATTGAGCTGCTGGTGGGAAGCGAATGATTCCTCCAGGCCGAGCAGGGTATTCCACTCGTCGTCGTAGACAAAGTATTTGAAGACGTCGAGGTTGCCGCTGGTTTCCGCGGTAAACCAGTCGGCGAGTTCCGCTTTCAGCCAGTCGAGCAACTGCGCTGCTTCGGCGTTCATGCCGATCGAGTCGGCGATTGCAACAAGCTCTGCCACCTTGCCGTAGTTTTTGCCCGCCCAGTAGGTGTCGGTGCGGTCATTCCAGGCAGCGGGGCCTTGCGAAACGAAATCACTGACCAGGCCTTCGAGGGTTGCCTGGTCGAACGTGCCGTCGATCGAGGGCAAGGCCGGCAAAACGCCCACCGACGGCAGCTCGTAGGAGAAAGTGCCGGTCTGGCTGAACTTGATCGTGCCGCGGGCGCTCCTGACCTGGTACTGGGAAGTCGGCTGTGCGCTGTTCTTCCAGTGCAGCGGGTGCATGCCAGCGATGGTCTCGATCGGCGCCCCCTGGCCATCAAGATAACTGTGAGTGACCGTGACCTCATTCGTGGCGCGATTGACTGAGTAGTCGATGTCTACAGCGGCGACAATGTTGCGTGCCCGGGATTCGAAGAAGCCTGTCAGTGCATCGGCTGGCGTGCCTGCGGTCTGGGGCAAGTAGGTCAGCGTCAGCGCATTCGCCGCATTGCTGACCGTGATCTCGTTGCCCGCGATGTTGCCGAACGTCGTGGTCCCCTCCCCGGTTACCAGGAAGTTGTTGTGATTGCCCGCGACATTGGTCCAGACGCCGAGGCTATTCCCCTGGTTATAGAAAGTCCCTTTCTCGCCACCATCCGTGCGCAGTGTGCGCACCACGAGTTCACCCTGGAATGCCGTCATGTAGACATACGGCGATCCGTGTACGAAGGTCGCTTCCATCACGGCCTGTCCGCCGCTCTGCCACTCCACCGTCACCGACCCATCGCTGTGGTTTTTCAGGTAGGCGTCCAGGCTGGCGAAGTCCGCATTGCCGATCGCCACACCGTCGAACACCTCGCTGAAGGGGTCGGGAATCGGGTACAGGAATCCATCGCCCCTGCTTGTGAGTCCCGACGGAATCCCCATGACGCGAAAACCCCTGTCCGTCACCCGGGCAATCATCGGGTCCGGCGTGATGTACGCGGCATCGTTGGCGTCGCCGATCGTCATCTCACCGAGGAACGGGATCGAGCCCCACCATTTGTGGGTCGGCGTCGGCTTGTCGGCTGCCGGGCCGGTCAGCTGCGGCTGCAGAGGCGTCGGCGTACCCGTCGGAATGCCGGTCGATGCGTTACAGGCAGGAATGGCGGGCGCGACGACACCCGCATTGTAGATCCAGTTGCCAAAATCAACGACGCAGCGATAACTGGCCGGGTTGATGGTGTCCGAGACACTGCCTGCGCCATAGGCGGTAACGGTGTAGCCGCTGGTCGGCGGCGGACCACTGTCGTCGAATCCCGTGAAGCGCACATTGTCGATCTGGAAAACCGTGCTGGTCGCGTTAGTCGCCCAGATGACGATGCCCGTATTCACATTGCCCAGATCGAGCCCTCCGGCCACGAGCGTCGCAAACGACACTTCGACCGTCTCCCAGCCTGCGGCGCCCTTGCTGCCGAGCTGCTGCTCACCGGAGGTACAGGGAAAGACGCAGTCGAGCTTCATCGTGATATTGCTGTCGCCGCTGACGACCTTGATGTCGAACACGACGCTGCCGTTGGCAAACCCCGAAACATCGAGCGGAATGCTGGCGGCGATGAATACGCCGGCCAGGTCACCGGAAGCGGCATGCGTGACCTGCAGCACCTCACCGCGTTCGTCGTCGGTGACGAACTCCCAGCTGATGCTCGGGCACGCGGCGCCGCCATCATTGTTGCACTCCCCAAAGCCGAGCGCCTCGTCGAATGCGCTGATGCCCCGATCCCAGGCCGGGTCGACGGCACCGTCGACCAGAACCCACAGATCCGTCGCTTCCGATCCGGGCGGCGGCGCCTCGACGATAACGGTCCGCGACGCGGTCGCCGAGTTGCCCGCCGCATCGGTGGCCGTATAGGTGAGCGTATAGGTGCCGACCGCATCGTCGACCGATCCCGTCGTGACGACGGCGACCGAACCGTCCACGGTGTCCGTCGCGGTAGCTCCAGGGTCTGTGAACGCCGTTCCCTGCACGTGGTTCATGGAAGCAGGGCCCACCATGTCTATTACCGGAGCCGTGGTATCCGCCACGATGACCGTGCGCGTCGCCGTCGCTCTATTGCCGGCGCTATCGGTCGCGGTATAAGTCAGTGTATACGTGCCGGCGGCAGCGCCAACCGAACCCGACGTCGTCACGGGCACCGAGCCGTCAACCGCGTCGGTCGCCGTCGCACCCGGGTCTGTGTAAGCCGTGCCCTGCTCGTGATTGACGGTCGACGAGCCGCTCATGGTAATGACGGGCGCCGTACGATCCGCCGAACCGGTATTGGGCGTATCGCTGCCTCCGCCACCACCACAGCCGGACAGCAGGAAAACCATCGCGTGCAGCGAGATGAGAAATAGTGTTGGTTTGGTCAGCATGCTTGACCCCGGCAGTGAAAATCGCGAGCGGAGGCACAAGGCAGGTACGCACGAGAATCTGCACGTACAGACTCGCGCACAGTGCAACACGGCGTGACAGCGCTGTCAATATGGTGACGACCCGAAGAGACGGGCCGCCTTGCGTGCGGGCCCTGTTACCGCTGAACGCTTCTCAGGTAGGGAACGCCGCCTTGCTTTATGTAAAGTCGGCAGCCCCGCGACGTTCCGGGCGAGTGCATCCCACCTGCCGGAATCCGCAGCCAGGTTCCGGCCGGATAGACGCCCTCGTCGTCCTCGAATTCGCCATCGAGCACGAAGAACTCAGCGCCCTGCTCGTGAGAAATCGTCCCGGCCGTACTCTCCGCCTCCCATCGCTCAAGACGCGTGGTGTCACTATAACCAGCCTGGCGGTAGAGCGACTTTTGCCAGACGCCCTTGCGCTGCGTGGGCTGCCATTCCCGATCGCGGGTGTCGATGACGTGATGCTCCCGGTCGGGTCCGGGAAACTGCCGCAGCTTCACGAACAGCAGGCAGCCCTGCTGCGAGAACGGCGCGTGCCTGAAGCCTTCCGGATTCAGGAGGTAAGTACCGGCGGGCCAGTCGCCATGTTCGTCGGAGAACACGCCCTCGAGGACGAGGATTTCCTCGCCTTCCGGATGGTCGTGTGCCGGGAACGAGGATTCCGGTTGGTAGCGAACGATCGATGTGACCTGGCCAGACTCGGGCGCGCCGACCAAGTGTACGCGCTTGCGCCACACGGTACCGCTGGGGCTCGCGGTCCACTCCATTGCTTGGGTGTCCATGAAGGCCCTGACCGTCGGATCCCCGTTGACCGTCTCGCCGTTCTCCGTCATTAAATGAAGCCTCGCTCTATCAGCGCCCACTCCACGATGGTATTGGACTGGCGCCGGGTCGCCAACTCGCGGGCATTGGCCCGCGCATAGTCGCCCGGCCGCCGTATTCCTACATCTGACGTCCGGAAGATCGACGTTTGCCGGAGTTGCGGCCCTTCGCCGAGGCAGGACGGCCCGTATTCCGCCGGTTCTTCTTGCGGCTGGGCGAGCGCTGTACCCGCCCTCTCGTGATCGGCTCGGCTTTGATACGCGGATCCGGCTCGTAACCCGGGACCGTTTCCTTGCAGATGTTCATCTGCAGCAGCTTCTCGATGTCCGCCAGCAGCTTGTGCTCGTCGACACAGACGAGCGAGACCGCGTGACCCTGGTGCCCGGCACGGGCGGTGCGCCCAATGCGATGCACATAGTCTTCCGGCACATGCGGCAACTCGTAGTTGACCACGTGCGGCAGGCGCTCGATATCGAGGCCGCGGGCGGCCACGTCGGTTGCCACCAGCACCCTGACCTTGCCGGTCTTGAAGTCCTGCAGGGCCCGCAGTCGCGCACCCTGTGACTTGTTACCGTGAATCGCGGCCGACTTGAGGCCATCGGATTCGAGCTGCGTCGCCAGCCTGTTGGCCCCGTGCTTGGTCCTCGTGAAGACCAGAACCTGGCGCCAATCCTGGCTGCCGATCGTATGCGACAGGAGCTCCCGCTTGCGCTGCCGGTCGACCCGGTAGACAAGCTGGTCGATCCCCTCGGCCGGTTTGCCGTGCGTCGCAACACTGATTTCCGAGGGCGAATTCAACAGGTCTTTCGCCAGGCCGCGAATTTCTTTCGAGAACGTGGCCGAGAACAACAGGTTCTGCCGCTCATTCGGCAGGACCTTCATGATCTTGCGAATATCTCGAATGAAACCCATGTCGAGCATGCGGTCCGCTTCATCGAGAACCAGGCATTCGATGGCGCCGAGATCGATGGTCCCCTGCTGCAGGTGATCAAGAAGTCGTCCGGGCGTCGCGACAACGACATCTACGCCTTTGCGCAACTTTGCGATCTGTGTGTTGATGCTGACGCCGCCGTAGATGACGGCGGCACGAAAAGGCAGGTACTGGCCGTAACAGCGTACGCTGTCGGCGACCTGGGCTGCCAGTTCGCGCGTGGGCGTCAGTACCAGCGCACGAATACGGCGCCGATTGACCGTGCCGTTTTGCAGGCGCTGCAGCATGGGCAGCGTAAAGCCCGCGGTCTTGCCGGTGCCCGTCTGGGCGCCCGCGAGAATATCGCGACCTTCAAGAATGAGGGGTATGGCCTGCTGCTGGATCGGGGTGGCTGTCTGGTACCCCTGTTTTTCGACTGCACGCAGCAGTTCGGCCGAAAGGCCAAGTTGATTGAATAACACTGGAATGTTTGCTCCGAAATCGCCTGACACGATGGCAGCGAGATGCCGCGAAAGTCTCGATCCAGGCTGGAATTCTTGAGTGGCTACGCGAGGCGCAGGATTGCGGCGCGTAGTGAGTGGCACCGATCGATGGGTGCCAGGATGCGCGGGACTATAACAGGCTTTTAGGCAAAAGCCAGTGATTCCTACCGCATTCTCATTGCGTCTTCGATTTCTTTCCTCGTGCCGTCATGACGAGGTGAACGCGCCCGCTCTTGCCGTATCGCCGTTCGTTCAGACGCAGGACAATTTCTTCCACGGCTCGTGTGACAGCCTTGATATCGCCCTGTTTATAGCCGCGAATCTTGTTCTTGCCTTGCTGGATGATGTAGCACTGCCAGTCCGTGCCAACGACCCCACCCGGCGGATCCGTCGGCTTTATCGATACGATTTCATAGTCTTCAGGGGTCAAGGCGATGACGCTCCGCTATCTTTAGCTGTCACGTGGCTGACTAACGCCGATGGTATGGCCCGCATGAGGACATGGGCGCGGCGGGCCCTTACGCTCGATAAGCGGGTACAGATACACAATCACTATACGCCTGATTGCCGGCCGTTCATATGCCGGAAAGGCGGGAATCGTGCCGAAATTCCTTGTATACACGGCGAGTTGGTCTATACTCGGGTCTGCTTGTAAGTGCGCTTTTCACTATGCACTCCATTTCGACGTTCCATCAGAAGTTTCTTCCGAAGTTCCTCGTCCTGTATTTCATCAGTAATTGCATCACTTCCTGCTACACGGCCCTTGGAAGAGGGCGTTCATTACATTGATTTAATTGGAAAAAGCTATGTCTACAACTACCGGAACCGTGAAGTGGTTCAACGAAGCGAAGGGATTCGGATTCATCGAGCAAGAAAACGGCCCCGACGTATTCGCGCATTTCAGCGCAATCCAGGGCGGCGGCTTCAAGACGCTCGCTGAGGGCCAGAAGGTCGAGTTCACTGTCACGCAGGGTCAGAAAGGCCCGCAGGCAGAAAATATCGTCCCGTTATAGAACACCCGTTCAATACGCTAAAACGGCCCCGCAATCGGGGCCGTTTTTTCTTACATTGGATAAAAAATTATGAATGGCGATAAGCATCTTGCCCTCTTCTGCGATTTCGAGAATATCGCGCTTGGCGTGCGCGACAGCGGCGACAAGAAGTTCGATATCGGCCTGGTCCTCGAGCGTCTCCTGCTGAAGGGCACTATCGTCACCAAGAAAGCCTACTGCGACTGGGATCGCTACAAGCAGTTCAAGCCGGGCATGCATGAGGCGGCATTCGAGCTGATCGAGATTCCTCACGTTAAGCTATCGGGCAAGAACTCTGCCGACATTCGCATGGTCGTCGACGCACTCGACCTGTGCTACACGAAGGAACATATCGACACCTTTGTCATTATTTCGGGCGACTCCGACTTCTCGCCGTTGGTCAGCAAGCTCCGCGAGAACGCCAAGACCGTAATCGGTGTCGGCGTGAAGCAGTCGACTTCCGACCTGCTCATCAGCAACTGTGACGAGTTCATCTTCTACGATGACCTGACGCCTGCCCGGGCGAGCCGCAAGTCGCGCACAACGAAGAAGTCGCGGGCGAAGAAGACCTCGAAGAAGACCAGGAAAAAGGTAGCGCCGAAAAAAGACGATCCCGCGCAGGAGGCCATCGATCTTGTCATCGCCACCACCGAGGGCCTGTATGCCGAGCGAGGAGACAGGGAGCGGCTCTGGGGCTCTATGATCAAGCAGACCCTGAAGAGACAGCGCCCGGGCTTCAGCGAGGCCGTCTACGGATTCAACTCATTTTCCGACCTGCTCGAGGAAGCGGCCAATCGCGATCAGCTCGAGCTGGAGCGCGACGAAAAATCGGGCGGCTATATCGTGCGCAGCGTCAGACCGTAGCAGAGCCTGGTTGAAATCAGCGACGCCGATGGAGTTGAGGCGGCGTCGAGAACGATATGCGGAAGAACAAAGAATAAAGCACCGGCACGACCAGTAAGGTCAGGAACGTCGCAAACGCCAGACCGAAGATAATCGTAATCGCCATCGGTTTGAACATCGCAGTACCGCCCCAGAGCAGCGGCGTCATGCCGAGCACGGTCGTGGCTGTGGTCAGGAGAATGGGGCGCATCCGCTGCTGGCACGCGAACATGACGGCCTCGGCCTGGGTGCGGCCAAATTCTCGTATCTCGATAGCAATCCGGTCCAGCAACACGATCGCATTGTTGATGATGATGCCGGACAGGGATATCAGGCCCAGGATGGTGAAAAAGCCGAACGATGAATTGGCGATGAGCAGGCCGATGGTCACGCCGATCAGTCCGAGCGGAATCGTCGCCAGGATAATCGCGGGCCTGCGCAGCGAATTGAATTGCCCAACCAGCAGCAACAGGATGAGCATGCCCGCGATCGGCAATTCGGCGGCAATCGACGCGTTGGCGTCACCGGATTCCTCCGTCTCGCCGCCGATCTCGAATGCGTGCCCGGCCGGCCAGCTTGCGGCAGCCTCTTCGAGCCATGGCGCCAGCACCTGGACGACCTCCGCTGCCGTCGCACCGGCAACAAGCTGCACGTTCAGTGACAAGGTCCGGTCCCGATCCCTGCGCTCGATGATGCCCGGTTCGAATGTCAGTTCGACATCGGCAACCTGCTTCAGCGGCACATTGGCCCCCGTGCTCTGAGAGTAGACCGTCAGCCCGTCCAGCTTGCCGAAGTCCTGGCGATCGGCCGCAACGGTTCGCAGCGTAACCGGGATCAGTTCGTCGCCCTCCCGATACTGCGTCAGATCGATGCCGGTCAGGCCTGCCTGTAGTGAGTACGCGACATCCTCGCTCGTTACTCCCGATCGCCGGGCGAGCTCCTGGTTGACGTCGACGGTCAGTTTCTTGGTCTGCAGGCCCCAGGAGTTCTTGACGTCCGACACCTGTGGAATGCCGTACAGGAATCCGGTCACCGCGTCAGCCAGCGAGTACAGCGTGTCGAAGTCGCGGCCCGCGATGCGCACGATGATCGGGTAGTCCACCGGGGGACCGTTGTCGAGACGCTTCACCTGCGCCGCGAGATCGGGATGCTGCTCACGCACATAGTCTTCGATGCCAGCGATAACGTCCGTCACGTCGTCACCGTCGATCGTGTTTGCGATAACAAAGGAATTCGCAGGATTCGGATTCGGCGGGTTGAGGCTCAGCTGGAAACGCGGCCCGCCTTCGCCGATGAACGTGAGCCAGTTCCGGATCATCGGCTCACCAGTGGACGGCGCAAAATACGTGTCGCGAATGAACGCATCGACGTCGGCAACGACGGCCTGGCTGGTCTCGATCGAAGTCCCGAGCGGCATTTCGAGCTTGGCCGAGAAGACCGGGTCTTCTGACGGCGCAATAAACTCCTGGCGCACGTAGCCCAGGCCGACGATAGCCAGCGCGAACAGCCCGACGACGACCAGCAGGAAGCGGTACTGGCAACGCAGCGATAGCGTCAACAGGTCACGGTAGTAACCGTACCAGCGACTCGAGAATTCGCCATCGCTATCCGTATGTGCGGAATCGACCTTGAGCGCCACGGTTGTGAGCATCGGCACGAACGTCATGGCCAGGAGCCAGGACGAGATCAGTGCAATGCTGACGACGAAGAAGATATCGGCCGTATACTCGCCGACCGCCGATTTGGCCATTGCGATGGGCATGAAAGCCGCGGCCGTCGTCAGCGACGAGATCAACAACGGCGTCATCAGCTCCTTGCCCGAGCCGACCGCGGCCGTGATGGCGTCCTGACCCTTGCCCCGCTTCACCAGGACCGATTCCACGATGACGATCGCGTTGTCGACGAGCAGCCCCAGCGCGATGATCAGCGCCGTCAGCGATATCTGGTTGACCGTAATGTCGAAGATTTGCATGGCGAAGAACGACACGAGCATCGTCGCCGGGATCAGCGAGCCGACGACGAGGCCCGTGCGCAGCCCCAGGAAAGCGATCATCACGAGGATGACGATCCCGATCGCCTGCAACAGGCTGGACGAGAACGCGTTCACGACGTTGCTGACGAGGTCCGCCTGGAACCAGACCTTGTCGACCTCGATGCCCCACGGGTAACGAGATACCAGCTCGGGCATCAGGCTATTCAGGCGTTCGCCGAGCTTGAGAATGTCGCCGCCTTCGCGCATCGATATCGCGATGGCCAGCGTCGGCTCGCCATTGGCGCGGCTGACGCTGCTCGGCGGGTCCTTGTAGCCGCGATAGACATCGACGATGTCTTCGAGATAGACGAGTGCGCCGCCGGGAAGCTGGATGACGGTGCGTTGCAGGTCGTTGACCGACTCGAAATTGCCCGTTGGTTCGAGCGTGATGCGCTCGCGACCGCTGATGATGTTGCCACCGGAAGAGACGATGTTGACGCTGGCCAGGGCGGCCGAGAGTTGTTGCGGAGACAGCCCGAGCTCCGCGAGTCGCGCATTGTTGTACTCGACGAAGATGACTTCCTGCTGCTCGCCATGGATGGACACCTTGGCGATGTCGGGCTCTTTGAGCAGCTCATCACGCAGCTCGTCGGCAACGGTCTCGAGCTCGGCATAGGAGAAGCCCTCACCCGACAACGTGTAGACGCTGCCGAATACATCGCCGAACTCGTCATTGACGTCGGGCGCTTGCACGCCCTGCGGCAGGTCCGGAACCACCGTGTCGACCTTGCGGCGCAGATCGTCGAAGATCGGCCGCATTATCTTGTAGCTTTCCTTGAAATTCGCGTACACCACCGAGATCCCGGTGCGAGACTCGCTGACGATCGAGTCAATCTCCGGCATCTCCTGGATCTTCTTCTCGATCTTGTCGGTTACGAGCAACTCGACGCGTTCCGGACTGGCGCCCGGGAACCGGGTGGTAATGACCGCCGTACGCACGGTGAAGCCCGGGTCCTGCGCTTTAGGCAAGGTCTGAAAGGCGAATATGCCGGCAATGACGGCGAGCGCGACAACCGTCAGCGTAATACGATTCTTGTCGATTGCGGCAGCGGTCAGGTTCACGGCTCTGGACGCCTTCAGTCGGCCTCGGGGATCAGTACGCGTTGACCGTCCCGGATGACGGAAATACCGGCTGTGATAACGCGATCACCCACCTCGAGACCCGCCGAGACTTCGATACCGGACTGCGTCAGCTCGCCCAGCGTAACGGAGCGACGGCGCACGATAGCTTCGCCCTCTGCCTCCGCCAGCTCGGCGACAAAGACCGACGTGCCCTCGGGACGGTTGATTACCGCCGTCACGGGCAGCACGACACCGCCCTCCTGTGCCGCTCCGGATTCGAACTGAAACGTCACGTCCGCGGCCAGGCCCGAGCGCAACGACGGGTGCGTGCCGTCAATCTTGACGACGACGGGAAACGCGGCAGAGCCGGCGGCGGACGCGACTGCCACCTCGGAGATGACGCCATCGAAGTCCTCCCCGGGGATGGCGCCGAAGCGAATGCTGACCGGCGTATCAGGACCGACACTGCCGATCAGGCTCTCGGGAAGGTCCAGGTTGACCTCGAACTCATCACCACAGCTGACGGCCGCGACCTGCTGTCCGGCGGCCACGTTTTCATTGACCTCGACGTCGAGCGAGGCGATGGAGCAGTCGGTGTCTGCGTTCAGCCGCGTATACGAGACGTTGAGACGTGCGATTTCGAGTGCCTTGTTGGCCGAGGCAACGACGGCCTGCGCCGATTCGGCCTGCGCCCGCGCCGATTCGAGATCGTTAAGGGACGCATTGTCGTTGGCATAGAGTCCCTTGGTTCGTTCGTAATTCGCACTGGCCCGGCGATCGTTCGCCTGCGCCTCGACGAGCGCGGCCTGGGCCTGCTGTGCCTGCAATACGTAGCTGGCCGAATCGAGCGCCGCAATCGGGTCCCCGGCATTCAGCCGCTGCCCGTTCTGTACGGGCAGATCGACGATGGTGCCGGATACCTTGAAACTCAGGCGCGACTCGCGGCTGGATTTGGACGTCCCGGAGAAGCTGCGCTCCCGATCGACGCCGACGTCGCTGATCGTCATGTAGCGTACGGGCCGCAAGCGCTCGTCGACGGCGTCTCCGGCGTCTCCGCAGGCTCCGAGCACCAGGCTCGCCAACAATACGATGTAAGTGCTGATTCTCATCATCTCGTTCCTGTCAGCGTACCGCGAAACTCGCCGGCTAACGCCTCTCTCTCGTCCTCGCTCAGCAGGTAGTCGTAGCTGCCGACGGCGCGTTGCATGGACATGATCGTAATAAGAAAGCCATACAGCGACTCGGCCGCCGACGCAGACGCGGCGAGACTCGAATCCTGCGCGTCGAGCAGCTCGATAACCGTAACGGTGCCGCGCGCATACGCGTCACTCACGAGCTCATAGTTCTTGCGTGAGGCCTCGGCCGCAATGGCAGACAGGTCTATCTGGACATAGGCCGCCTGGGCCGCGTACAGCTGCAGACGGACCGCCTCCTCCACGCGTTCCCGTGTCGACCTTTGCAATGCCTCGAGCTGGCGCAGTTCATAGTCGGCTCTCGAGACGTTGGCTTTCTTCAGGCCACCCGAAAACAACGGCAGCGTTGCCTGCACACCGATGCTCCAGTCATCGAGGCCGTTGCCAGCCTGCGGTCCCGCGCCGACGCCCGATTGATCCAGATTGCTCGAATACCGGCCGCCGATACTGAAGTCGGGCAACCAGTAGGCGCGACGGTAGCTGGTCAGTTCGCGCCGCTTGGCCGCGATCCGGGCGTCGAGCTGCTGCAGCTCCGGCGCCTGTGCCAGCGCCCGGTTGATATTGAACCGGGAGAATACGGCGTAGTCGGCCGGACTCGCGACGAGATGCTCGATGTCCTCGCGCGAGATCACGAACGCCTCACCAAAGCTCGCCTCTCGCAGGGCCATACGCGTACCCTGCGGCCTGTGGAGAATCCGGTTCAGCGTTTCCCAGGCCTGGTTGAGCGCGGCACGGGCGTTCATCACGCGGATCTGCGCCCGGGCCGCTTCCGCCTGCCAGCGGTAGACATCGGCCGGCGTCGACGTGCCGAGACGCACGCGATCCTCGGCCAGTTCGAGGTTAGCGCGCGTGATATTCAGGTTGTTGTCCTGCACGGCGAGTTGGGAGCGCGCGTTCAACACGCTGTAGTAGGAGGTCGTCGCCGCCAGCACGACGTCGAGCTGGAACTCCTCCAGGCTCGCGAGGCGTGTGCGCTGCAACTCTTTCTGGATGGCGAGGTTCGCGGCGGCGGCATCTGAATAGATGAGCTGGGTCAGGTCGAGCGACGCATCGGTCGAGCGCTGGGCAAACAGCCCGGCGGCTACCGACGGGGACTCCCTGCGCCGCGTATGGGCCGCCGACAGGTCGAGGCTCGGCAGCAGGTTCGAGCGGGCCGTCGCGATCTCTCGCAGGCCTGCCTCCACGCCGTACGCCTCGGCCTGCAGATCCTGGTTCTGCTGCAATGCGAGTCGCGCAATTTCGACGAGACCGTACCGGGGGCCCGCCGCCTCGACTTCCTGGTTGAGAAGGACGGCATCGCCCATTACGTCGAAACTCGGCGACAATCCGATCTTGCGGGCCGTTGCCATGTTGATCGTCAGCTTCTCCCGCCCCTGGACGCCGGTCGGCTGGTCTTCGGCGCGCTCACCGAGCATCACGGCCTGCATGTTGAGTGCATTGAGCCTGGCCTGGCGATCCATGTCACGCGGCTCGTTGTTCGTCGCGAGCAGTCCGAACTCGACCTCGGTGACACCGATAAAACTGTAGCTCGGCAGCCGCGCCGCGTTAATGGCGTCCACGAGGCGCTCGAAGTCCGGGATTGGCATGCGTGGCAATCCGGCAACGATGACCGCGTCGGTCCCGACCGGCACACGCTCTACGAGTTCGTGGTCCACGCCATCGTGCGTAACTTCGATCAGTTCGATGCCTTTCTCGGCACCGATCGCGAGTGCTGCGTCCCGCAGCTCCGGTATGGCCGACGACAACGCCTCGTCGAGAAACAGAACGAGCTTCTGGTAAGGCGCCAGCCTCGCGAGAACATCCAGGTCGTGGGCAAAATCCGCGTACGCAGCCAGGAAGTTGAGATTGCGAATACCGGACGTCGTCTCACCCCCGTCCCCGGCAAGCAGCCCGGTATCGAGAATGATGGGCAAGAACGTAGGCTTGGGAAATTCCCGCCTGATTGCCGCGAGCTGATTGGCGACGATGCCGAGCACGAGCACGAGATCGACCTCGGGATCGGCATACGCATCGTCCGTCGCGGCGTCGATGGATTCTCGCGTCCACGCGCCAGAGAAGCGTCGAATCTGAACGTCGAACTCGCTCGAGGTCAGGACCAGCAACTCGTCCACGTACAGCTGGTGCTGTTCCGACAGTCGATCGGACGGCCCGTCGCCCACTACCGCGACGGTGAACCCCTGCTGCGCCGCGGCGGGAACCACCGATAACAGCAGAATGGCAGCGACGAGTGACGTCGTGCTGAGATGGCGGGGCCCTACTGACAACGACATGTGACGTTTCCAGACTGGATCGAATCGGTCTTGCGCTATTGTCGAAGCGCACAATTTGACCAGAGCGACTTGTCGGCCGCAAGCGCGGCCGGATGCTCCGGCCTTTATGATACGGTTGCCGGATGAAAGAAATACTGGGAATCGACGTCGGCGGTACCGGCATCAAGGCGGCACTGGTCGACGTCGAGTCGGGCGCACTACAAACCGACAGGCACCGAGTCGAGACACCGCGTCCTGCGACGCCGGACACCATGTCCGAGGCGATCAGGCAATTGGTTGGCGAATTCGATTACAAGGGCCCGGTCGGTTGTTGTTTCCCCACCATAGTCGTCGACGGCCATGCCAGGTCGGCCAGCAATCTCGGCGAAGCATGGCGCGACGTACAGATTGACCATACATTTGAGCGTGCTACAGGTCTGCCTTTTATCGTCTTCAACGATGCGGACGCCGCCGCCGTCGCCGAAATGCGGCTCGGTGCCGGCAGGGGACTCGACGGCCTGGTGCTCACGATCACGATCGGCACCGGGATCGGTAGCGGCATGTTCTACAAGGGCCAACTCATCCCGAATCTCGAGCTCGGTCACATGGCCGGCAAGGATGGTGAGCCGTTCGAAGCGTATGCGAGCAACCGCGCACGTAAAGCCGAAGAGCTTTCATGGCTCGAGTGGGGCGATCGCTTCGATGCTTTCCTGAAACGTGCCGACCGGGTGTGCTCACCCGACCACTTCATCATCGGCGGCGGCATCAGCAAGAAGTTCGAACAATTCGAAAATGCCCTGACAATCTCGACGCCGATCCACGTGGCTAAATTCCTGAATAACGCCGGCATCATCGGCGCCGCGGTCGCGGCAGTACAGAGGCTATAGAACAACGCGGCCCCGGATAGATACCTCCGCCCTCCGGATCGATACGAGTCAGTTTGCCGAGCCTGGCATCAGGACGGCCTGCTTGCTCGATCGCCACTCCAACACGGCGATCGTGAGCGCCGGCAGCATGGTCACCGATACCACCGCCGCACCGAGGATTCCGAACAGCACAATCGCGCCGACGCCGCGGTAAAGCTCGGTTCCCGCGCCCGGAATGAACACGAGCGGCGACAAACCGCAGATTGTGGTCAGCGTCGACATCGCGATGGGCCGGAGCCGCGCGGAGACGGCCTCGCGAACCGCCTCGAGTGCCGACGCTTCGCCCGCTTTCATGTGCTGCATGGCTCGATCGACGATAAGGATCGGGTTGTTGACGACCGTGCCGATCAGGATCAGGAAACCCAGCATCGTGATCATGTCGAAAGACTGGTGAAACCCGCCGAGCCCGATCCATCCCGCAGCAGTGCCGATGCCGTTGAATAACGCCAGCCCGACGATGCCGCCCGCGATGCCGAGGGGTATTGTCGTCATGATTAGCAGCGGGTAGCCCCAGTGGCGGAAGATCGCGACCAGCAACAGGAAGATGATGACCAGCGCCACGGGATAGTTCGTCGCGAGCGCGGCCTTGGTGGCGTCGAGCTGATCGCTCGCACCGGAAATGTCGACGTTGACGCTCGCAGGCAGTGCGCCCGAGTCCCGCAGGTGCGCAACGACATCCTGTCGCACGATCTCGACGCCCTCCTCAAGCGGCACGGTCTTCGGCGGGATGATGTTCAGCGTCACGGTCCGCCGGCCGTTGATGCGGCGAATCGTACTGGTGTCGACTGTCTCGGTTATGGTCGCGATCGCGTCTAGCGGCAGGATACTGCCCTGCGGGGTGTAGACCGGGAGACTGCCGAGGCTGTCGAGTTCCGCCTGGCCGGCCGTCGTGCTGTAAAGATACATGTCGATCTTGTCATCGGCCTCGAAAAACTCGTCGACGAACGCACCGTCCGTGAGCGCGGCGACCGTGTAGCCGACCTCCCCTGCCTCCATGCCGAGCTCGGCCGCCCTGTTCCAATCCGGCAGTACCTCGACGAGTGGCTGCGACAACGCCAGCGACGACGGGTTCGACTGGATGCGCGGGTTCTCGAAAACGTCCTGCGCGCGTCGGTAAACGGTGAGCGCGGCATCGTATATCACGCTCAACGACGGCCCCGACACGTCCAGGTTGATGCTGCGGGTGCCTCCATCATTGGAGGAAATGATCGAACCACGTGCCGCGAAGGCGCGCATACCCGGGTATTGGCGGAAACGCTCGGTAAACGCGTTCATGAGCGCCTCGATGTCACCACGATGCACCGGCTCGGAGATGATGCGCAGGTTGTCCGCGGAGATCGCCGTGTTCATGTATTTGATCGGCGGCACGTCGATTTCGCCACGTGCATAGCGCCCCGATTCGTCGTCGACGAACGCGAGGAAATAGTCGCGAACGTCCAGACCGATCTCGGTCATGGTCTGCAAGTTGTAGCCCGGCGGCGCGCTCATGAACGCGAACGTCTTCGGCTCTTCGCCCTCCGGCAGGTATTCGGCCGGCGGCGTAAGCCCGACGATAACGGCAGAGCTGACGACCACGGTGACGAGGATCGTCGTCATGCGGCGCCTGGGCGTCGTGATCAGCGCATCGATCCACGCGAGCACGCGGTCACGCATCTTGCCTGCGCCGTGCGAGCGGTTTTCGCTGCCAAACGAGAGCCGGGCGCTCGCGGTCGGGATCAACGTGATGGCGACGAGCATCGATGCGAAAATTGAAGCCGAGATCGCGATGGCAACGTCCGAATAAAGCTGCCCTGCTTCCTGCTGGATAAACAGCACTGGCAGAAAAACGAGGATTGTCGTGAGCGTCGACGCCAGCACCGCTGTCCACACGCTCCTCACACCTTCGACAGCCGCACGGAACCGATCGAGCCCCTGGCGGCGCTTGAGTTCGATGCTTTCGATGACGACGATGCTGTTGTCGAGCGTCATGCCGATCGCAAACGCAACGCCGGCCAGGGAAATGACATTGATCGTCCGCCCTGCCGCGAGCAAGCCTATGAAGGCCGCGATCGTGCAGATTGGAATGCCGATGACGCCAACGGCAGTCGCACGCGCCGAGCGCAGGAACAGGAACATTACGGCGGTCGCGAATATTGCGCCGAGCGAGAGGTTGATCCAGACGTTCCTGACAGACGCCTCCACGTAACCGGCATCCTCGGCCATCAGGTGGATTGTCATTCCGGCCGGCTCAAGCACGTCGCGCTTGACCTGCTCGACCGCGTCCAGCATGTCGTACTTGATGTCGATGACGTTGGAACCGGCTTCGCGGCTGACGGCCAGCGCAATGATGCGATCCGCATTGAAGTACGAAAAGTTGCGAATCTCGAAATGATCCAGCTCGACCTCGGCGACATCAGAGAGTCGAATGAGCGCATCGCCCCGCCGCTCGATAATCAGGTCGCTGAGGTCTTCCACCGAACCGAAGCGACCCACCGTTCGCAAAAGATAGCGGCGTTTGCCGCTGTCTATCTCACCGCCCGACACGTCGCGATTGCGCGCGCGGATGGCGTTGCGGACATCCAATATCGTGAGCTGACGATCTGCCAGCCGCACCGGATCGAGAAGAATCCGCACCTGCCGGTCTGCGCCACCCCAGACCGCGACCTCGGAAACACCGGCAACGCCCGATAGCCGCGTCCGAACGTTGTCGACAATGAAGTCCCTCATCATGTCCATGTCGAGGCCGCGCGGATTACCGGGTAGCGGCGAGATCGCGAAGTACATGAAAGAGTTCGCGGAAAACGAGCTCGCGAAGACCCGCGGCTGGTCGACATTTTCGGGATACGAAGGTACCTGGTTCAAGGCATTGTTGACCCGAATCAGGGTCTGGGTCATGTCGACGCCAAACGGGAAGTCGAGTTCGATGACCGCACTGCCACTGGAGGACGACGACTCGAGCCGCCGCAGATTGGGCAGGCTGCGCAGATACTCCTCCTGCTCGATCAGGATTTCCTTCTCGACGTCCTGCGGCGTCGCACCCGGCCACGCTGTCTGAATCGAAACCGTGCGGACATCCAGATCCGGGATCATCTGCACCGGCACGCGCAGCGCGGCCAGGATGCCCAGAACCGAGATAATCAGCGCCGCCACCGTCACGAGAATCCCGTTGCGAACGAAGGCATCGAACATGGCTAGGGCGCACCTGACAGGATCTTGACTTCCTGCCCTTCCTGCAGGGTTTCGTTGCCGTGCGTAACGACGAGGTCTCGCTCGGCAAGGCCCGTCGTGAGTTCCACCATTCCATCGAATTCGAAGCCGGTTGCGACGGCCTGCTCGCGAACAACAGGCAGCTCGTTCGCATTATCGACAACCCATACGGTGACCCGGCCGTCCGGGTATCGCAGTATCGCGTCGCGGGAAACGGCAATGCCGTTATGCCCCGTTTCCAGCTGCAGCTTGCCGCGCACGGACATGCCCGGTGTGATCGGCAGCTCGTTGCCGCCGTCGATGTCGACGGCGAGAACGCGGATCAGGAAGGTCCTTGCCCCGGAGCTCTTGACCGGCACAATCGCGTCGATGCGCCCTGGAAGGGTGCGATCCGGGACCGCGTCCAGCGCAATCTCGACCGGTGCGTCCGGCGTCAACGCACCGAAATACTCCTGGGCCACGCGGAAATCGAAGCGCAGATCTTCGGTTGCGACAAGTTCGAACAGCCCGTCACCGGGATTGACCCATTCACCGAGCTCCGCGTGCCGTACGCTGACAACGCCCGCGAAGGGCGCTTTCAGCGTATGCCTCGCAACGATGGCCTCCTGCTCGCGCGACGCAGCCCTCGATGCAGCAAGCCCCGCTTCGTCTGTCAGAACTTCAGCTCGCAGAGACTCGATCTGGGTTCGGGCAATGGCTCTCTCGGCGCCGACTTTTTCGGCATCGGCAAGGCGGCGCTTTGCGTCTGCCAGTGCCGTCTCGCTTTGACGGACCTCGGCCCGCGAACGGGCGAGCGCGAGTCGAGCCAGCTCGGCATCGAGGGACAGCATGTCGTCACCCGTTGCAACGCGCTGACCCTCGTCAACGACGATGTCCGCAACGAGTCCCGCAACCGCGGTCGACAATACTGCCGTTCGCGGCGACGTGACGCTGCCCGTGACGTTGACCTGCTGCACGATCGAGCGGCTCGAGACGGTTTCGACACGCACCGGCGCCTCTGCGGCGACGTCAACGGATAGTATGAGAAGTAAACCTGCGAAAATTGCGCGGCGGCTGTCAGGCATCTATTCGCTCTGCTGTGTCAAAATTTCGTGTTGGGACTATGCTGCAATACGCAGGCAAGCGCCAGCTACAGGAGAAACGGATGCTTGAAGGCATTCGCATCATAGAAATCGAAGGCCTCGGACCAGCGCCATTCGCGGGAATGATGCTCGCCGACCTCGGGGCGGAGGTCATCGTCATACACCGCGAGGAACCGCCCGCGCCCGGTGCGCCCGAGCGCAGCCTGCTGGATCGTGGCAAGAAGTCGGTCGTGCTCGATCTCAAGAACGAACGAGACATCGACGCGCTGAAGCAACTGATCGCAATTGCCGACGGACTGATCGAGGGGTTCAGACCCGGCGTTATGGAACGGCTGGGCGTTGGGCCCAATGTGGTGTGCCAGGAGAATCCACGCCTGGTCTACGGGCGACTCACTGGCTGGGGCCAGGAGGGACCGCAAGCACCGTATGCCGGGCATGACCTCAACTACATCGCCCTGTCGGGGGCGCTTTGGTATGCATCGCAGGCACCGGACCAGCCACTGGCTCCGCCGACCATGGTCGGCGATATTGGCGGCGGCGCGTTGTACCTTGTTACCGGTATGCTGGCAGCCCTGCTGCGCGCGCAGCGTTCCGGACAGGGCGCGGTCATCGACGCTGCAATCGTGGATGGTTCGGCGCACATGATGAACCTGATGATGGCGGCGCAGTCCGCCGGTATGCTGGCGCCTGATCGTGGCGCGAGCGTACTGGACGGGTCGCCGTGGTCGCGCTGCTACTCGACGTCGGATGGCCGCTGGCTGTCGGTACAGTGCCTCGAACCCAGGTTCTACGAAGTGTTTCTGCGGAAACTCGGCGTCGGCGGAAACGCGGCATTCGCCCGGAAACCGGACCCGAGTTCCTGGGACGCACTGGCCGAACGTATCGCCGAACTCATTGCCAGTCGGCCGTTGAGGGAGTGGTCTCAGATATTCGATGGCAGTGACGCGTGTGTCGCGCCCGTGCTCGGACCTGCCGAGGCGGCTGCCCATCCACACCTGGCATCAAGAGGAACCTGGACTGAGGTCGATGGGCAGATGCAGGCACGCTCGGCTCCGAGGTACGACGGCCAGCGACCCGCAGACCCCGAAGCCGCACCGACCCGTGGCGAACACACGGCAGAGATACTGGCGAGCCTGGATAGCGAATAAATGAAAGCCCCCGCTCGCAGAACGCATGGATGCGAGCAGGGGCTTGCTTGAGACGACGGCGTCGGCTGTCGGCCGTCAAACGGCTCAGGCCGTCAGTGTTCCACTGTCTCTCTTACCTGCGCAGCAGGTCAATGATGGCCAGCGCATCAGCGACCAGGATGTCTGCCTGTTCGTGTGTGATCTTGTCGCCGCGCCAGGACTCAACCTCGTAGATGAAGGCTTTCATACGATACGCCGCAGATCTCGCCCGGCCGTCCTCCATATACTTGATGGCCTTTTTCAGTTTCGCTAACAGGGCTTTTTCAACGCGATCGTGGAGCTTCATGCCCTTGACCATATCGTCCAGCACCATGAAGTGAACCAGATGCGGCTTCGCCGTTGAGACGATCCATGCACCGAAGTCGCCAGGAAAGCCGTCGCGAGTAGTAGCATCGTCAGCAAGGTAGTGCTGGTCATAGTTCCACGTCATCGTGGCGAACTTGCCGGGAGTCTTGAACTCGGTTGTCACGAAATGATCGTCAGCTTCTCCTTCTGCCCACACAGGAGGCTCGAGAGGCGAATTGGACCGCCATCCCCAGCCCGTCGTGCGTCCGTTGAAGAACATGACGTCATAGCCGCCGAGAATATCCATGGGCATATCAAACATAGGCTGGGACATCACAAAGGTAGGCGTAAAGAACTCGTCCACCTGGACTGACCACGCGAGGAAGGGTGAGGCTATGGGATCACGCGGTGCTCCGGGCGGTACCCAGGGCCACGCGTGCTCAGTGAGCATCTTTCCCATAGCCGCCAGGGAATCTTTCATGTCCTGTACCTGTTCCCATGTAGCCATTTCCCAATTCGCTATGCCGCCATACTCAGCGGCGCTGATTCCGGCGATGAAACCCTCTTGCTTGTCTTTGCTCATATAGAGCGTGTCGGGCAAGTAGGGATACCAGCACAGCTCGTTCGTATAGTCATAAACGACCTTTTGTCCATCAATCCACAGATTGTCCAATCCCTCCTTGGCAAAAGCGGCGGTGGACAGCATCATCGCTACGACAGTAAAGATCAGGATTGTTCTTTTCATTTCTTTCCTCCTTGAGTTCAGATCAACTCACTCTGAACTTGTCTCTTTTCCTTGTCTGCGAGATCAGGAGAAACTCGCAGGGTCATGCTGCACGTCTTCCGGGAACATCAAATCCACGTACGTCTGTCCACGGAAGCCTGGATTCAGATCATCGGCATCACTCCTTTTCTCGCGGCTGGGTTACGAACTGCCGCTGCGGTCTCGCAGCATTTGGAGCAGTTCATGAGGCTTGCTCCTTCGTTAAGTAAACAAGGCCCGTAAAGGCCAGGCAGTCGGAAGCGGCCTCTGGAACGGAGGCTCTTGTTGCACATAACTACCGTGAGATGCAGATGAAAAGTCTGCAAGAGAAGCCAGAAAGCGGTTCGCGAATGGGGAACGCCAGCGTTCACGCCAGTGTTCTCGCACACATACCCGCAGCAGGTTCCGACAGGCCAGGTGCAACTTGTTTATTCTTCGACTGGCAGTTTGTTAGCGTCGCAGCGGATTGCAGGTTTGTCTATCGTGGCGTCTACTCATCATCTGCTGTGACTGAACATAATCTGTCTCGGCTGACCCAGGCAATGAACAAACAGAAGAGTGATTCCGTATGGGATCACTCTGTTCGTTTGACGTGCGATGAGCAGGATGCACAGGTGCCGCGACAAATCGGCAGAGCAGATTTGGACAACGCCTTGCGCGTTGGCCCGCAGAGACGGGCCTCGCGTTGCTCGGGCTGTCGCCGTTTGCGCTTGCGATGTTCAGGTCCGCCGTAATGTCGGCGAAAACCACATTCCCCGAGTTATCGTCGCTATCGGTCACACTAAAAGACTGCCGGACCCACCTCTTGATCTCATGTGATCGGGCAGCGAGTTCCTCGAGGCTCGCGTAGCCATCTTTATCCGCGTCTGCAATATGCAAAACACGCATGTCGACGACGATGTTCATCTTGATGCGGTTATCGACGACCATTATCTGGAGATGATTGTCTGCCGTTCCATGTGCCGACCCCTGCGAGGCGACGAGGATCAGGAGGAGCATCGTGTATTTGAATTTCATTACCCTGCTCCTACGGAGGACCCAGCAGTGCGTCATCGGTAGGCTCACCCCAGACGCAGCGCTGAATGAACGGGTAATCGTCAGTCACAAAGTAATGGTAGATACCGCTCGGGTAAGGGGATCCCTGCTCGTTCGAGGGTCGTCGCGGCGAGAGCCTCGAAGGCACCTGGGAAGCGCCGGAGGGCAAGCCGCTTGCGTGCCGGCCACCGGATGCGCCGCCGATGGGGCTGACGGAGCGTCAATAATGATAAAAGCCCCGCCCGCGGGGCTTTTCCTCTTTCAAAAGCGAAGGTTTACCCTCGGTAATTCCGAATAACCAAAGGCCCCGAATTATGTGGAAATAGCGCTTATCGGCTTATTGGGGGGTCTCTATAGCCGTGCCCGGTCGGACCTCCTGTGGCCACAACAAGAACATCCAGAACCACTAAACGGGATTTTCCGAAATGAACGCTATCAAAAGACAAGCACCTATCGGGCTGCTGCTGGCGGCTTGCGCGCTGAGCTTTCCTGCAGCGGCGCTCGAGTTCCAGTGGGGAGAGGTCGAGGGCAGCTTTAACTCGCAGCTCTCGATCGGCGCCAGTTGGCGCATCTCCGACCAGGACCCTCTGCTGATCACACCGGGGAATGCGCCGGACTTCGGCACCGCGTCGACCAGTACCGGCGACGACGGCAACTCCAACTACGTCGACGGCGACATCTACTCGCTGATTATCAAAGGCGTCCACGACCTCGAGCTCAGGAAAGGTGACTTCGGCCTGTTCGTGCGCGGCAAATACTGGTACGACAAGGCACTGTCCGACGACGACCTGCCGCACGGCAACTCGGCCAACATGTACATGTCAAACGTGCCGCTCGACGACAGCGGCTTTGACGACTTCGCCCAGGCCTCGGGCATCGAATTACTCGACGCCTTCGTCTACGGCACCTTCTACCTCGGCGAAAGCGGCATACCGCTCGACCTCAGGCTCGGCCGCCAGGTCGCAAGCTGGGGCGAGAGCACGTTCATCCAGAATGGCATCAACACGATCAACCCGGTCGATGTCTCGGCATTCCGTCGCCCGGGCGCGGAAATCAAGGAAGGCCTGCTGCCGGTCGCGATGTTTACCGCTTCCATCGGCCTGACGGACGCGCTGAGCTTCGACATGTTCTACCAGCTTGAGTGGGAGAAGACGGTCATCGACGGTTGCGGCACCTACTTCTCGAGCGCCGACGTCGCGGCTACAGGCTGTAACATAGTCACGCTGACCAACGCGCTCAGCGACCAGGTGCAGATGCTCCCCGGCGTCGACCTGTACATCGACCGGCTTCCCGACATCGAGCCCGATGACAGCGGCCAGTGGGGCGCGTCGTTGCGCTACTTTGCCGAACGCCTGGCAGGCTCCGAATTCGGCCTCTACTACATCAACTACCACAGCCGCATTCCCTACCTCGGTGGTTTCGCGTCTTCGAATCCTCAGGTTCCCATAGGGCTTTACCCACCTGCGTTGATTGACGCGCTGACCGCAGGGTTTGGAGATCCGCCCTGGCCGTTTATCCCGGGTAATCCGTTCCAAGGCCTGCAACTGGGTGACGTCACCGTAACGGGCAACCCGCAGTACTTCGCCGAATTTCCCGAGGACATCGAGCTGTTTGGCGTGAGCTTCGCGACCAATCTCGCGGGCTTCGCGGTCTCGGGTGAAGTCAGCCACCGGCCGGACTTTCCCGTGCAAATCAACACGACCGAGATTCTCCAGGGGGCAGTCGGCTACGCGCCCTGGTCGACGGCCCTGCCCAGGATACTGGAAGTGGGATTTGGCAACCCGGCGGCCGGCTATGACCGGCTCCCCGTCACGCAGGCGCAGGTGACCTTCATCCGCTTCTTCGATCAGGTCCTCGGCGCCAGCCGCCTGTCCTTCGCCGCCGAAATCGGCGGCAACTGGGTCGGCGATTTGCCTCAGCTCATTGTTCTTCCCAACGGGCAGGAGACCGAGCAGCGTTACGGCCGCTCGCCGATCTATGGCATGGGTAGTTTCGCGTATGAGCTCCCCGTTCCGGGTCAGGTCATCACGTGTTCCGATGGTTACGCGGGGCTCTTTGCTCCTGACGACAGCGTGATCATTCCGCCGGTTCCGACCAGCAGTACCAACACCAACGCAAGGAACTGCACGAATGACGGTTACGTAACCGACTCCTCGTGGGGCTACCGCGTGCGCGCGTCGCTGACCTACAATGACGTATTCGCCGGCATCAACCTGACGCCGCGTTTCGCCTGGTCGCACGACGTTGACGGCTATTCGCCGAATAGCAACTTCAACGAAGGCGCCAAGGCGCTATCGTTGGGACTGACGGCCGAGTACCTGAACCGCTACACGGCCTCGCTGGACTACACATCGTTTACCGGCGGCGACTACAACACGATCAAGGATCGCGACTTTGTCTCCTTGTCGCTCTCCGTCAGTTTCTGAAACCTAAGGGCAATACATCATGAGAACCATCACAAGAATCTCGATGCTGGCTGCACTCGGCCTGGCGGCCCAGGGTGCATTCGCAGAACTCACGCAGGAACAGGCCGACCGCCTCGGCGACGATCTGACGCCGATGGGCGCGGAACGCGCCGGCAACGCCGCAGGCACGATCCCGGCCTGGACCGGCGGTCTCACCGAACTGCCTGCCGGCTATGTCGAAGGTGAACCGCTCGTGGATCCGTTCCCGGACGACGAAGTGCTGTTCACGATAACGGCTGCCAATCATGAGCAGTACCAGGACAAGCTGTCACCCGGCCAGATCGCGCTGCTGAAACGCTATCCCGATACGTTCCGGATGCCGGTCTACCAGTCGCGTCGCTCGGCTGCCTATCCCGAAGAGCTTTACGACGTGTTCAAACAGGATGCGATGGGGGCGCAGCTCACCAACGACGGCAATGGCCTTGCCAACGTGACGTCCTACCTGCCGTTCCCGATTCCGCAATCCGGGATCGAGATCATCTGGAACCACGTCCTCCGCTATCGCGGCGGCAGCGTGCGGCGCGTCTATGCGCAGATTCCCGTGCAGGCCAACGGCGCGTTCAGCCCGGTCATCCTCGATGAGCAGCTGACGTTCGCCAACTACCTGGAGGGCTCCCCGGAAAACCGCCTGTTCTACTTCAAGCAGGCCATCCGGGCGCCGGCACGCCTGGAAGGCGACGTCCTGCTCGTGCACGAGAACATCGACCAGATCGCCGAGCCGCGTGCGGCCTGGATCTACAATGCCGGCCAGCGCCGCGTACGCCGCGCGCCCGACGTCGCCTATGACGGACCGGGCACGGCATCGGACGGCCTGCGCACCTCCGACGATCTCGACCTCTACAATGGTGCGCCCGACAAGTACGAGTGGAAACTCGTCGGCAAGAAAGAGATGTACATCCCGTACAACGCGTACAAGCTGCTCGACAAGGACCTCAAGTACAAGGACATCGTCCTCCAAGGGCACCTGAACCCCGAGTACCTGCGCTACGAGCTGCACCGCGTATGGGTTGTCGATGCCACGCTCAGGGACGGCCAGCGGCATATCTACGCACGCCGTACCTTCTACGTCGATGAGGACACCTGGCAGATCAGCGCCGCCGACCTCTACGACGGCCGTGGCGAGATGTGGCGGGTGCGCGAAGCGCACAACCTGTCGCACTACCAGCAGAAGGTACCGTGGTATGCGGCCGAGACCTCGCACGACCTGATCTCCGGCAGGCATCTGCCACAGGGTCTCGGCAACGAGCTCAAGGGCTACCAGTACCAGTGGGATTACAAGGTCACAGAGCGTGAGTACACGCCGGCGGCGCTGCGTCGCTCCGGCCGCCGCTAGGCTCACGTGGGGGCCGCGCAAACATCGGTCAGGACTGCCGCCACGCGCGCGGCGGTCCTGCTTGGCGCTCTCGGCTGGCTGGCGACGAGCCAGGCGGTCGAGTTTCCGCTGCTGCCTGCGATCAAATCCGATCTTGCCAAGGACAGCCTGCTGCTAGATGCGGCACGCGATAGTGAACGGCTGCTGGTCGGCGGCGAGCAGGGCAATATCCTGTATTCCGACGACGATGGCGCGAGCTGGATCCAGGCCGATGTCCCCATCTCGTTCGCGATTACGTCGGTCGCGTTCGGTGGCGACGGCCACGCGTGGGCGACCGCCCATGACGGCTACCTGCTGCACTCCTCCGACAACGGCGCGACCTGGGAGGTCAAACTGACGGGTTCCGATGTCGCGGCCCTGTCGGTCGGCGCCATCGAGGCGCAGGTGCAAAGCCTCGAAGCCGTGCTCGAGCAGGCCACGCCCGAGACGCGCGAAGAGGCGGAGTGGGCGCTCGACGATGCTCTCTTCGCCCTCGAAGAGGCGCAGGCCGCGATTGGCGACGGCATGACTTCGCCACTCCTCGAGACCTGGTTTGCCGACGACGCATTCGGCTACGTGCTGGGCGCTTACGGGGTCTTTCTGCACACCACCGACGGTGGTGCAACCTGGGTGGCCCATAACAACCGGCTGCACAATCCCGACAACTACCATCTCTACGGCATGGCCCGCTCCTCGGCCGGCACCCTGCTGGTGGCAGGTGAAGCCGGGACCCTGCAGCGCTCGCTCGATAACGGCGCAACCTGGGAACGCGTCGAGACCCCCTACCAGGGTTCGTACTTCGGTGCCGTCGCGCCGAGCGATGGCGGCCTGCTGATTTTCGGCCTGCGCGGCAACGTGTTCCGCTCGAATGACGAGGGTGCCAGCTGGCAGGCAGTCGACACGGGCGACCAGCGCACATTGATGTGCGGTGCCGCGCGTGAAGACGGCTCGGTCATGCTCGCAGGCGCTGCCGGCGTCGTGCTGGAGAGCAAAGACGCGGGCGCGAGTTTCGAGGTGGTCCCCACCAACACCAGCACTGTTTACAGCGGCGTTATTTTCGATGCCGGTGGCGAGGCGCTACTGGTTGGTTTCGGTGGCGTGTCGCGCATCGGGGAGACTGGCGATGAGTGATTCGCGCAAGGACATCACGGGCCTGAACGGCGGCAAAGCGCCACTCGCCGAGAGACTGCTGTTCGGGAACCGCGTCCTCGTCATCATTCTGTTCGCACTGGCGACCGTGTTCTTCGCTTACCAGGCCTCGAAGCTCGAGCCCGACGCGAGCTTCGAGAAGATGATCCCGACCTCGCACCCTTACATCCAGAACTACCTGGCGAACCGGGAAGACCTCAAGAGCCTCGGCAACTCGATTCGCATCATCGTCGAGACCCGTGAGGGCGACATCTTCGATAAAGAGTTCCAGGAGGCGCTGCAAAAGATCAACGACGAGGTGTTCTACATTCCGGGCGTCGACCGCGCGGGCCTGCAGTCCATATGGACGCCCAACATCCGCTGGAGCGAGGTCACCGAAGAAGGCTTCCGCGGCGGCACCGTTATCCCCAATGGCTACGACGGCTCGCCTGCCAAGCTCGAGCAGCTGAAAGCCAACGTCCTCCGGTCCGGCCAGGTCGGCCGTCTCGTTGCCAATAACTTCAAGTCGGCGACGATCATCGCGCCGTTAACCGACACCAACCCCGATACCGGTGAGCGGCTCGACTATCGTGATTTCTCGAACAGGATCGAGGAGCTCGTCCGCAGCAAGTACGAGACCGACACGATCCAGATTCGTGTCACAGGGTTCGCGAAGATCGTCGGTGACCTCATCGAGGGCGCCGTACAGGTCGCACTGTTCTTCGCGGCGGCATGGTTCATCACCAAGGTCCTGCTGCTGCTGTACTCGCGCTGCTGGTATGCAACGCTGATCCCGCTTCTATGCTCGACGGTAGGGGTCGTCTGGCAACTCGGATTGCTGCGGGCGCTTGGATTCGGCCTCGATCCCTACTCGATGCTGGTTCCGTTCCTCGTGTTCGCTATCGGCATCAGTCACGGCGTGCAGATCATCAACAACGTCGCCAGCCGGTTTTACTTCGGCATCGGTGCGTTCTGGTCCGCGCGGCGCGCCTTCCGCGCCGTATACGTCGCGGGCTTCATCGCGCTGATCTCAGACGGCATTGGTTTCCTGACGCTGATGGTCATCGATATCCCGGTCATCCAGGAGCTGGCGATGACGGCCAGCATCGGCGTGGCCGTGCTGATCTTCACCAACCTGCTGCTGATGCCGGTGCTGCTGTCCTACACGGGGCTGACGCAGGCCTGCATGAACTACATCAAGCGGCGGCAGGAGCGCCCCGCCCGCCTGTGGCCCTTCATCGCTCGCTTTGCGAAAGCGCCCTTTGCGCCTGCGACGATCATCATCGCGGTCGCACTGTTCGCCGTCGGCCTTTTCGGCAGCAAGGACCTGCGCATCGGTGACCTCGACCCGGGCGCACCGGAGCTGCGGCCCGATTCGCGCTACAACCTTGATAACGCGTTCCTGACCGAGAATTACTCGACCAGTACCGACGTGTTCGTCGTCATGGTGACGACGCCCGTGCAAGCTTGCGGCGACTACAGCACCGTATCGGCCATCGACCGCTTCCAGGAAGTCATGCGTAATACGGAAGGCGTGCAGTCGGTCATCTCACTCGTGAACATCTCCAAGCGCGTGACCATGGCCATGAACGAGGGCAACCCGAAGTGGCACGCCCTGAGCCGCAACCGCTATATCCTCAATAACTCGCTGTCGCTGGTACCGAGCAACCTGATCAACACCGATTGCAGCATGGTGCCCGTGCTGGTCTTCCTGAACGATCACAAGGCCGAGACGCTGCAGGCCGTGACACGCGACGTCGAGGCGTTTGCCGCCGAATACAACAGCGACGACGTGCAGTTCATCCTTGCGGCCGGCAACTCGGGCATCGAGTCGGCGACCAACATCGTCATCAGCAAGGCGCAGTACCAGATGCTGGCGCTGGTCTACAGCGTCGTCGCCTTTCTCGTGTTCCTGACGTTCCGCTCATGGCGAGCCGTCGTGTGCATCATTGTGCCGCTGGCCCTGACATCGGTACTCGGCCAGGCACTGATGGCAACCCTGGGCATCGGCGTGAAAGTCGCGACCCTGCCGGTCATTGCCCTCGGCGTCGGCATCGGCGTCGACTACGGCATCTACATCTATAGCAAGATGAACACCTACCTGAAGCGCGGCCTCGACGTGTCCGACTCGTACGCGAAGACGCTGCGCACGACCGGCATGGCCGTCGGCTTCACGGGTATCACGCTGGCGATCGGTGTCGGTACGTGGATCTTGTCGCCGATCAAGTTCCAGGCCGACATGGGGCTGATGCTGACGTTCATGTTCCTGTGGAACATGCTCGGCGCGCTGACCCTGCTGCCAGCCCTGGCGAGCTACCTCGTCAAACCGACGGTGCCCGTTCGCGGCCCAGGTGCCCTCGGGGTATGAAGCCGCTCCCACAGGAGGCTGTGCCTCTATTTGGCGGCCAGCGATTCCGCCCCGCGCACGATCATCTTGACCTTGATCACGGCGGCATCGACATGACGGTCGCGATCCACTTCCGGGGCGTTCAACAGTGCGATGCCGGTCGTGAACATGATCGATACCATGGCGTTTGCGGCGAGCCTGGGATAAGCCAGGGGTACCCCTCGCTTGCGGGCTTCCTGCTCCAGGTACTCGGCGAGGTCGCTCGATATCGCCAGGAACAGGTTCTCGGACGCATCGCGGAACGGCGACTCCGGGGACAGGCTCTCCTGTACGATCATCCGCGACAGACCTTGATTCGTGAAGATGAAGTCGTAGACGGCTTCCACCGAGGCCCTGATCAATGACCGCCCGTCAGTGACCTGGCCCCTGACGTTCTCCATCAACGCAAACAAGGACTTGCCATGCTCTTCGAGCAACGCTAACCCTAAGTCCTCCATGTGATGGAAATGCCGATAGAATGACGTCGGCGCAATGCCGGCCAGCTTGGCGGCTTCCCTGAGACTGAGCGTATCGAAACTGCGGCCGGAGGCCAGTTCGGCCGCGACCGCATCCATAAGTCGCTGTCTTGTCAACGCTTTTTGCTGTTTTCTCGAGGCCACCATACGTGGTTCCCAGCATTGACGGCTGCCGCCGGAAAATTGCAGAGTAGCAGATTGGTGGTACAATTGTGCGCACACTTGTACGCTGAACTGGAGGGAACCGGGTATGACGACTTATAAAGCGCCGTTGCGGGACATGCAGTTTGTAATGCGCGACCTGCTGAATTTCGACAAGCACTACCAGTCATTGCCGGCCTGTGAAGAGGTCAACCAGGAGCTGATCGACGTCATTCTCGGCGAGGCCAGCAAATTCTCCGAGGAGGTGGTAGCCCCGCTCAATGCCATCGGCGACGAAGCAGGCTGCCGCATGCTCGACGACGGCGAGGTGAAAACGCCGCCCGGGTTCAAGGAAGCCTACCAGCAGTACGTCGATGGCGGCTGGCCGTCGCTCGACCAGCCGGCCCGTTACGGGGGCCAGGACCTGCCGATGTCCATCGGCCTGCCGATTCGCGAGATGAACGGCACCGCCAACTGGTCCTGGGCGATGTACCCGGGCCTGTCACACGGGGCAATGGAAACGATCGACGAGCACGGTTCCGAGGAACAGAAGGCGATCTTCATGGAGCCGCTGGTCAGCGGCCGCTGGACCGGCACGATGTGCCTGACCGAGGCACACTGCGGCACGGACCTCGGCCTGCTGCGCACCCGGGCCGAACAGGCTGCGGACGGCACCTACCGCATTACCGGTTCCAAATTGTTCGTCTCTTCGGGCGAGCACGACATGGCCGAAAACATCGTGCACATCGTGCTGGCTCGCCTGCCCGACGCGCCGCCGGGCACCAAGGGCATCTCGCTGTTCATCGTGCCGAAGTTCATCCCGAACGAGGACGGTTCGATCGGTGAGCGCAATCGGGTCAAGTGCGGGGCGCTGGAGAGCAAGATGGGCATTCATGGCAACTCGACCTGCGAGCTCAACTTCGATAGCGCAACCGGGTACCTGGTCGGCGAGGAGAACAAGGGCCTGAGCTACATGTTCACGTTTATGAACTTCGCGCGCATCGGCACTGGTCTGCAGGGGCTCGCCCACTCCGAACTCGCGTTTCAGCAATCGCTGGCCTACGCGCGTGACCGGCTGCAGATGCGTTCGCTCTCCGGGCCGAAGAACCCGGACGGGCCCGCGGATCCGATCATCGTGCACCCGGACGTGCGGCGCATGCTGCTGACGCAAAAGGCTTTCGCCGAAGGCGGCCGCGCGCTGATCTACTTTGCCAGCGCGCAGGGCGACATCCTGACCAAGTCCGATGACCCGGAGGCCCGCGAACTTGCCAACCACGTGCTCAGTTTCCTGACGCCCATCATCAAGGCATTCCTGACCGAGACCGGCTTCGAGGCCGCCAACCTCGGTCTGCAGTGCTTCGGCGGGCATGGCTACATAAACGAGTGGGGCGCCGAGCAGAACGTACGGGATGCGCGCATCAGCATGCTCTACGAGGGTACGACGGGGATCCAGGCCCTCGACCTGCTGGGCCGCAAGGTACTCGGCACGAGAGGCAAGGCCCTCGCGCCAGTCACGAGTTTTATCCTCGACTTCTGCAAACGCTCGCGCAGACGCAAGGAACTCAGGCCGTATCTCAAGACGCTGATGCGACTCACGAAGCAGTGGAAGTCACTGACGCGCAAGATTGGCTTTGCCGCGATGCGCAACCGCGACGCGGTCGGCGCCGCCTCGGTCGACTACATCATGTTCTCGGGCTATGTTCTGCTGGGCGTTGCCTGGGCCGCCAGTGCGCGGGCCGCGTACAAGCGACTCGAGGAAGGCACCAAGGAAGAAGCATTCTATCGTGCCAAGATCCAGACTGCGGAGTTCTATTTCGCGAAGATCCTGCCGCGCACGACGGCGCTGCTCGAAACGATATCGACCGGCCCGGACCCACTGATGAAGCTGGACGAAAACGAGTTCATGTTTTGACCACATGAGCTGAACCTGGAGAAGACAAGAATGATCTACACGGGAAAGGCGATTACCGTCCAGGTAACCGACGCTATCGCAGAGCTGTGCTTCGACCTGCAGGACGACTCGGTCAACAAGTTCAATGCGCTGACGGTCAACGAGCTAAAGGAAGCCACGGCGGCCATCGCGGCCGATAAGTCCATCAAGGGCGTCATCGTCACGAGCGGCAAGCCGGTTTTCATTGTGGGCGCAGACATCACCGAATTTGGTAGCCTGTTCGGTGGCAGCGAGGACGAGCTGGTAGAGAAAATCCTCGCCATCAACATCGATGTTTTCAATGCATTCGAAGACCTGCCGGTGCCGACCGTGGCCGCCATCAACGGTATCGCCCTCGGCGGTGGTTTCGAGATGACGCTCGTTTGCGACTACCGCGTCATGTCGGAAGCTGCCAAGGTCGGGCTACCCGAAACGAAGCTCGGTATCATCCCCGGCTATGGCGGCACGACACGCCTGCCGCGACTGATCGGGGC
>JABDQH010000104.1 GCA_013042375.1 Woeseiaceae bacterium | reverse complement strand
CATGAAAGGCGGAGTCGCCTCGAGCGTCTATGCGGGTGCACTGCTCAAGAAGCACGGGATTCCCGACAACGTCACCATGTACGTCACGGCAACCGTGCAGGAAGAGGATTGCGACGGCCTTTGCTGGCAATACATCGTCAACGAAGATGGCCTGAAGCCTGACCTCGTCGTGATAACCGAGCCGACCAGCCTGCGCATCTATCGCGGTCACCGCGGCCGCATGGAAATCGAGGTGCACACGTCCGGGATCTCCTGTCATGGTTCGGCGCCCGAGCGTGGCGACAATGCCGTGTACAAGATGGCGGGGATCATTGCCGACATAGAATCGCTGAATGAGAGGCTCGAACCGCGCGATCCACTCGGCAAGGGCACGGTCACGATCAGTGAGATCCGCTCGACGTCACCGAGCCTCTGTGCCGTTGCCGACGGCTGCACCATCCATCTCGACCGTCGGCTCACGATCGGAGAGACCGAGGAGACGGCTATCGCGGAAATCGAAGCACTGCCGTCAGTGCGGGCCGCGAATGCCACCGTCACCGTGCTCGACTACGCCGTGCCGAGCTATTCCGGGCTGACTTATCCGACACGCAAGTACTATCCGACCTGGGAGACCAAGGGCGACGACCCGGCCATCGCAGCCGCTGCCAGCGCCTACCGGAATGCGTTTGACGAGGAACCCGAGGTAGGTGTCTGGACATTCAGCACCAACGGCGTCGCGACCGCAGGCATTCATGGCCTGAAAACGATCGGTTTCGGACCGGGTCACGAGCACTTCGCCCACGCGCCCAATGAGCAGACCGAAGTCGAGCATCTCGTGCGCTCGGCTGCATTCTATTCGGCCCTCGTCGACACCTTCGCCGAGAGCGACACTCCGGGAGCACGCGCACAATGACCCGCCAAGCCAAACCCATCTCCGAAGCGCTGCGAGGCCGCGACTGGCTCATGACACAGGACTGGTCGGATGAGGAAATCGAAATCGCGCTGGATACAGCCGATCAGCTAAAACAGGAGTTCAAGGCGGGCGTGCCAACGCTGCACCTGTCGCACAAGACGCTGTTCCTGATCTTCTTCGACAAGTCTACGCGCACCCGTAACTCGTTCGAGGCAGGCATGACGCAACTCGGCGGACACGCGCACTTCATCGATTCGGAGACCTCGCAGATCGCGCACGGCGAGAGTCCCAAGGACATGGGTACGATCCTGTCGGGTTATGGCCACGGCATAGCGATTCGGCACGATCTTGTACCGGGCGAAGGCCAGAGCTACATGCGCGATGTTGCGCACTGGGCATCGGTGCCTGTCATCAATATGCAGTGCGACGTCGACCATCCCTGCCAGAATCTCGCGGACCTGATGACGATCCGCGAAGAATTCGGCAAGGATCTCAAAGACCTGAAGATCGCGGTTTCCTGGGCCTATGCGCCGAGCTACGTCAAACCGATGTCGGTGCCGCAGGGCCTGATCATGTTGATGACGCGTTTCGGCATGAACGTGACCCTGGCGCACCCGCCCGAGTACACGCTCATGGATGAGCCGATGAAGCTCGCGCGCGAGAATGCGACACGCTGCGGCGGCAATTTCGAGGTCGTCGACAACATGGACGAGGCCTTCGCCGACGCGGACATCGTCTACCCGAAAAGCTGGGGTGTGGAAGCACTGTTCAGCCAGCCGGACGAAGCCATGCGCGTCGCGCAGCAGTACAAGCACTGGATCTGTGACGAAGCGATGATGGCCAGGGCCAGGGATTCGGCCATCTACATGCACTGCCTGCCGGCTGACCGCGGCTGCGAGGTTACCGATGCCGTCATCGACGGGCCGCAATCGCGCGTGTACCCGGAGGCGGAGAACCGGCTGCACACGGCCAAGGCGCTCATGGCGCTGACAATGTGAAGGTGGACCGGAGATGACGGACATCCATGCCGGCAGGGACAAGCCCCTCGTCGTCATCGCGATCGGTGGTAACTCGCTGATCAGGGATTCGGAGCACATGGATGTGCTGGACCAGTACCGCGCGGCTGGTGAGACGGCCCAACACATCGTGCCGATTATCGACAGGGGTTACCGCGTCGTCGTGACCCACGGTAACGGCCCTCAGGTCGGTTTTATCCTGTTGCGCTCGGAACTCGCGCGCGATGCCATTCACCAGGTACCGCTTGCGAACTGCGTGGCCGACACGCAGGGCGCGATCGGCATGCAAATCGCACAGGCGTTGCAGAACGAGTTGCGTGCGCGGCGCATCGTCAAGAGCGTCGCGGCACTGGTGACACAGGTTGTCGTCGATGAAGACGATCCGAGTTTCGATATGCCGAGCAAACCGATCGGGCCGTTCATGGGCGAACAAGAGGCGCGAGAGCATGCCGAGCAGGACGGCTGGGTCATCGGCGAGGATGCCGGACGCGGCTGGCGTCGCCTCGTGGCCTCACCGCAACCGCTCGATATTATCGAATTGCCCGCCATTCGAACCTTGCTCGACAGCGGAACGCTCGTGATAGCGGCCGGAGGCGGTGGCATTCCGGTGATTTACAGGTCTGATGGAGAACTGCGGCCCCGGCCGGCCGTCATCGACAAGGATGCGGCTTCGTGCCTGCTTGCCTCGGAACTGGGAGCCGACTATTTCATCATCTCGACCGACGTCGACAAGGTTGCGCTCAATTTCGGCACCCCGGAACACGTGGAAATCGACACGCTGACCGCTGCCGAGGCACGCACGCACCTGGCCGAGGGCCACTTTGCCGAAGGCAGTATGCGCCCGAAGATCGAGAGCGCGGTGAAATTTCTCGAAGACGGCGGCAGAAAGGTCATCATCGCTCAGCCGCACAACCTGCGGGCCGAACTCGACGACATCTACGGCACGCATATCGTGCCCTGACGGAACAGGCAGATGATTGGCTACTGTTGTATCGCTTGTGCAAAGACGCAGGCCGCGGATTTTGACGGCTTCGTGTGCCCTGCTTGTGGAAATAATCTCGACATCATCTATGACTACGCGGCGGCGGCCGCGGCGTTTACGCAAAAACTCGGCTCGCAACCCGTCGATATTTTCGACTACGCTGAACTACTGCCTGTCGTCACAGAGAGCGCCTTTCCGCTGCGCATCGGTGCCACGCCCTTGTATGCGGCAACAGCGCTGGGCGAATTCCTCGGGCTGACGAATCTCTATCTCAAGGACGAGAGCGGTAACCCGAGTGCCTCGATCAAGGATCGGGCAAGTGCGATCGCGGTGCAGCGTGCCATCGATACAGGTGCCGACATCGTTGCGACCGCGAGCACGGGTAATGCAGGTTCATCGCTCGCCTGCCTTTCCGCCGCGCTGGGCGTGAGGGCCGTGGTGTTCGTGCCCGAGACCGCACCGGCTGCAAAACTCACGCAGCTACTTTCGTATGGCGCCAGGGTCCTGGCAGTACGTGGCAGCTACGACGACTGCTTCGACCTGTGCATGACCGCGTGTGAAGAGTTCGGCTGGTTCAATCGCAACACGGGGCACAATCCGTTCACACGCGAAGGCAAAAAGACCTGCGCGTACGAGATCTGGCGGGCATTCGGCGGCGAGCTTCCCGATCGCATCGTGGTAGCGACCGGCGACGGCAACATTATCAGTGGGATCTGGAAAGGCTGCCGCGATCTTCAGGCCGCCGGCCTGGCTGCACGCTTGCCGAGAATCGACGCGGCCCAGTCTGTCGACAGCGCCGCGATCAGCCACAGCGTGCACAGGTTGCGAGAAGCTCGAAGCGATACCACGGACTGGACAGGCGTTGAGGTCGACAAGGTCGCAGCCGATACCATTGCCGACTCGATTGCCGTCGACGAACCTCGCGATGGCCTGGCCGCCGTGAGAGCCGTAATCGAGTCGGGCGGCGAGGCCGTGACCGTGCCGGATGCCGAGATCCTCGATGCCATTCCACTGATGTCCCGTCTCGCTGGCGTATTTCCTGAGCCCGCCGCCGCCGCCGCGCTGGCGGCGGTTAAGCGGATGCGCGCAAGCGGCACCATAGACGCCACGGAACGTGTCGTCTGCGTCGTAACCGGAAACGGTCTCAAGGACACGGGCAGTGCGGCCAGGGCCGCCGGGCACCCAACCGTTATAGAACCAAGGATCGAGTCCGTGAGGACGCTCTTACCTCGAATCCTCTCCTAGGCACCGTGCACTGGCAGATTAACGGGTTAGTCGCCGTAGGTCGCTACACGAACGTACGTATTAACACCCACGACCTTGCGCGTGTCGCCGACTTTTTTCTGGAAAGCAGCGAACGCCTCGCTCGCAAACAGCTTGTCGAGATACTTGTTGACAGTCTCGAAGTCGGGCCCGCCGATCAGAACGGCATGCGTGTAAGCCATGGTGCCGGTGCGCATCGCCACTAGGCGCAGCACCCCCGGATTCCCGACGCCCTTGTCGAGGTCGGCGATGGCGCTCCGATACAGGGCCGCGTCGGTCGAATGGATAAGGTATGCCACCAGGTATTCGGCGGTGTAACGGGATGCGCCGTGGTCGTCGACAACCATAATCTGATCGCTGCCCAGGTACTCTGAGCCCATGCTCTCAAGCTGGTAGCGCGACCAGCCATGGCTGGCAAGGCGTTTCCCGGTCGAGCTAGCGTAGTCCGCATAGCTGTCGAAATCCTCGACGATGATATGCGATGCGACGCGCTGACCGAATTCCTGCGAATACAGCGTGACGCGCGCCCCTTCCATGGCGTCGTCTGCCATCAGGGAATCCAGGGCCCTTTTCGCCTGGCCGTAATCGTCGAAATGGACCGCATGCACGGCCTCGAATTCCTGTGCATGGGACGGCGCAGCAAGGAACAGCGCCAGTAGCGACAGCGCGGACAACAGGGTTGGTTTTTTCATCGGGATTACCTCTTCTTCTTGGGCGGCTTCCAGCTGTCCGCATACTCGATTGTAGGTGGCGGTGCCTGGGACACGACCCGGTCGCCGCGATTTGGTGGCGCTGTGAGCGAGACCCACTGGGCCACCGAGAATTTCTCGGCGACCTGGATGACTTCGATATCGCCGAGCCTGGTGTCGGTGCTGCCGAGGCTGATGCCGGTGTCCGGGTCGATGAGTTCTTCCCCTTTTTGCATCACGGTGAGCCGGTCTCCCATGTCGACGCCGTCATCGCCGATGTTCAGCCACACGCGCTCGCCTTCCGCTTTGATCACGGAGCCTTCCGCCGGGCGCGCACCGATCTCCTTGATGAGTTCATACACGCCCTTGTTGATGCCGGCGATCACGGCCTGGCCGATCGGGGTCTTTGCATAGTTGCTCATGAAGGCGCCCAAGACGGCATCGCCGGTCCATCCCGCACCGGCCAGCATCAGGCCCGATTCCTTGATAATGGACTCGACCTGCTTGGTGTAGAGCACCTCACTGGTCGTCGCATCGATGAGCCGGAAGTTCAGACCCACACGTCCCTGTCCACTCTTGATACCAACGCCTCCGACCAGCGGCACCTTGCGCAGCAGGCCGCCAGCGCCGGTCGTGCTACCGGACGTTTTCTCTTCATAGTCGGTAATGACGACCTGCACCAGGATCTCGGCGCCGAGCACCTGACCCGTCGCCGCACCCGAAGGCGCCGCGACCCGGCCCGAGGAGGCCAGGTCCTGTTCGCCGAGCACGTTGCCGAGCGCCGCTCGCTCGACGAGTCGGAAACGGCCGGTGCGGTTCATCGTGTCGGTAACGATCGCCTCGATACCGTTGACCGGCACCATGCCGCCGCCGGCGCTCCAGTCGGACTCGTACGTGTTACCCGCCGAATCCGTCATCCTGAAAGTACCGGCCGAGGAGTTGTTATCGACCCGGAGTATGCCGGCGCGAGTACGTTTGCCCGCAAAATCTCCCCACTCGACGTTCACGAGGTGCTTGGCTTCAATTTCGTCGATCCGTTCGGGCAACGGCGAACGGCCCTTGTCGGTCACGGCATACGCCAGGTATTCGGCGGATGCGATGCCGGACGCCAACATGAGAAAAACAGCGATAATCAGGCGCATTTGGGTCCCCTTGACTGTCTGTTCTTATTGTCAGGATACCGAATTATAGTACTGTGCGTATGCGCGGCGGCGCAACCAGGGCCCAGTGGTCGCTGGTCGCCGCGGCTTTATTCGCGTTTTCGCATCGAGTCCGTGCGTGAGGGGGGGATCTCTCGCTATGTCGAGCGCGCGGACTAGACTACTGTAATCACAAGAAGAACAAGGGGATCCCATGCGCAAGCTTTCGTTATTTTTCATGAGTGCGTCATTCGCACTGTTTCTCGTGGCCTGTTCCAAGCCGGAATCGCAGGCCGTATCCGAACCGGAGCCTGCTGATATGAAGCCAGCTGCGGCAGAGCCGATACGAGCGCCCGACGTCGGACAAGCCGGCGGCGGGGATCCAACCGTGGTCGACCCGGATCATTACACGGTGGAATTCGAGAACGAGGCGGTCCGGATCGTGCGCATCGAATATGGACCCGGCGAAGAATCGGTCATGCATTCTCATCCGGACAGCGTTGCCGTATTCCTGACGGATATCGAGGCCCAGATGACGCTGCCCGATGGATCGACCCAGCAGGCATCCATTCCCGCCGGCGTCGCGAATTTCACTCCGGCAGGCGCGCACAAGCCGAAAAATCTCGCCGATGAGGCGTGGCAAGTGGTGGAGATTGAACTCAAGCCACGCGCTCCGGCCTCGGCAGAGCCGGGCGGCCCCGATGCGACCGTTGTGGATGCAGACCACTACACGACGGAATTCGAGAACGAGTCTGTGCGCATCCTCAGAATCAAGTACGGCCCGGGAGAGGAATCCACCATGCATTACCACCCGGACAGTGTCGCGGTGTTCCTGACCGACCAGGTCGTGCAGATGACCTTACCCGACGGTTCGACTCAAGAGATGCCGGCCAGTGCGGGCGACGCCCTGTTTACGCCGGGTGGGCAGCATTTGCCCAAGAATATCTCCGATTCAACGCTGGAGCTGGTCCTGGTCGAGCTTAAGTGACGCGTTCGACGGGAGCGATTTCGATGAGCGAAGACTTCGCAAACCCTCTTCGCTCACTCGCATACCGCCTCCTGAGCGTGCTTGTTATTGCCTTGCCTGTTGGCGCTGCGGCCCAGGCACCCATCGTGCAGCCGGACGCGCCGGGCAAACCGTCGCGCGAGCTCAGCGCCGCAGCCGCGGTGGAGATCGCGGATACGAGCTACTCGCCGGCCGACGTGCGCTTCATGCAGGACATGATCCCGCATCATCACCAGGCAATCGAAATGGCCGAACTCGTCGCCAAGCGTACGAACCGGCCCGAGATCGTCGACGTGGCGGGACGCATCAATGCTTCGCAGGGCGACGAAATCGCGTTCATGCAGCAGTGGCTGCGCGAGCGCGGCGAGGGGGTTCCCGATCCGACGCACCAGCATGCGATGCACACCTCGCACACGATGGCCGGTATGGCCTCGCCTGAACAGATGGCCGAGCTTACGGCAGCGGAAGGCATCTCGTTCGACCGTCTGTTCCTCGCGTTGATGATTGCCCATCACAAGGGCGCGCTGACGATGGTCGAGGAGTTGCTCGAGCAGCCGGGCGCTGCGTATGACCCGATCCTGTTCGAGTTCACGGGCGACATCACCAACGACCAGGCGGTCGAAATCGAACGCATGAACGCGTTGGCGGCATCCCTGTCCGACGATCCGCGCGCCGGCCTCGAGCCGGGCCTGGCCGATGCCGGGACGGCGCTCAGGAATCTAGAACTGGTGGCGTCGTTGCCCAAACCGCCCGGCTTTGTCGATCCGGAAAACCCGAGCGAAATGCCGCTCGGTGCCGGCAGCGGCGACGCTGCCGGGGAGGAGACGGAAAAGGAAAAGCCCAGGGTGCCCGAGGGCGCGGACAGGCGCTCGCCGATGCTCAGTTTCTCCAACACCGACATGGCATTTGCCGGTGACGTGCTCGTGGCCGGTAACTACCACGGTTTTAATGTCTATCGGTTGCGGGACGACGGCGTTCCCGAGCTCGTTAGCTCGGTCGTTTGCCCGGGCGGGCAGGGCGACGTCTCGATTGTCGGCGACCTCCTGATCATGTCGGCGCAGGAGACGCGCGGACGGCTCGATTGCGGCTTGCAGGGCGTCAGCGAGGACGTGAGCGCCGAGCGTTTCCGCGGTATCCGCATCTTCGACATCAGCGACCTGGAACGTCCCGTGCAGGTCGGGGCTGTGCAGACCTGCCGCGGCTCGCATACGCACTCGGTCGTGTCGGGTCCCGGGGATGACGGCAAGATTGTCGTCTACAACTCAGGCACGTCGTCGATTCGCGAACAGGAAGAAATGGAGAGCTGCTTCGACGAGTCGCCCGGCGACGAACGCACCGCGTTATTCCGCATCGACGTCATCGAGATCCCGGTCGACGACCCGTCGAAAGCGCGCATCGTGCATAGTCCGGCGGTATTTGCCGACGAAGAGACCGGTGCGCTGGCCGGCCTGTGGCGCGGCGGCGATCACGGTGAGGAGACACAGGAGACGTCACAGACGGACCAGTGCCACGACATCACCGTGTTCCCCGAGATGAACCTCGCGGCGGGGGCGTGTTCGGGCAATGGCATCCTGTTCGACATCTCAGATCCGCTCAATCCGCAGCGCATAGACGTCGTCGTCGATACGGGCTTTGCCTACTGGCATTCCGCGACCTTCAACAACGATGGCACCAAGGTCCTGTTCACGGACGAGTGGGGCGGCGGCAGCCGGCCGCGCTGCCGCTCCTTCGACCCGCTCGACTGGGGCGCCGACGCCATCTATGACATCGTTGACGGCAAGCTGGAATTTCGTAGCTACTTCAAGATCCCGGCACCGCAGGTGGAACAGGAAAACTGCGTTGCGCACAACGGGTCGATCGTGCCGGTGCCCGGTCGCGATATCTTCGTGCAGGCCTGGTACCAGGGCGGCATCTCGGTGATCGACTTCACGGACTCGGCCAATCCGGTCGAGATCGCCTTCTTCGATCGCGGCCCGATCGATGCCGAGCACCTCATCACCGGCGGTTTCTGGTCGACCTACTGGTATCGCGGCAAGATCTACGGCACGGAAATCGTGCGCGGACTCGATGTGCTGGCGCTGCTACCGAGTGAGTTTCTGTCCGAACAGGAGATTGCGGCCGCGGCGCTGGCCGACCAGGGCGACGTATTCAATCCGCAGCAGCAGTTCCGCGTGACGTGGCCGGCGGAGCCCACAGTGGCGGCGGCGTATCTCGACCAACTCCGGCGCGACGGCACATTGTCTGCTGCGCTCGTGGCGGAAATCGACGCCGTGCTCGAACGCCTGGCGGACAGGGCCGGAGACGACTCCGCAGGCACGGACCTCGCCGCCCGGCTCGAGTCCCTGGCCGGCGACCTGGCGCTAAGCGAAAAAGATTCTGCCGGTACGCGGCGCGCCGCGCTTGCGCAGGCGCTGCGAGGCCTGTCGGCGGGCCCGCGCTGACGCAGCGGACGCACCGAAATGGCGCGTTCGGGGAGAGTCATGCCGCGCCTAATGGGGTAGAATCGCGCCACCAATCCGATCAACCAACCATTGACAGAGGCTATCGTGAGCAACGCACAACAACTCGACAAGATCAGGAACGCTCCCGGATTCATCGCCGCACTCGACCAGAGCGGTGGCAGCACGCCGAAGGCGCTCGGCCTGTACGGCGTCACCGAAGATGCATGGTCCAACGACGAGGAGATGTACGTCGTCGTCCATGAGATGCGTACGCGCATCATGACGAGCCCGGCATTCGGCGGGGATCGCATCCTCGGGGCGATCCTGTTCGAGAACACGATGGACCGCGAGGTCGAAGGGCAGTCGACGTCCGCTTACCTGTGGAACGTCAAGAATGTCGTGCCGTTCCTCAAGGTCGACAAGGGCCTCGCCGACGTCGCCGACGGTGCGCAGGTCATGAAACCGATCCCGGGTCTCGATGCGCTGCTCGAAAAGGCCAAGGCAGCCGGCGTCTTCGGTACGAAAATGCGCTCGGTCATCAAGGAAGCGAACGCGGCGGGAATTCACGCCGTCGTCGATCAGCAGTTCGAGATCGGCCGCCGTATCGTGGCAGCCGGTCTGGTGCCCATCATCGAGCCGGAAGTCGATATCCACTGCCCGGACAAGGCCGGTGCAGAGGACATCATGCATGCTGCCATCAAGGCGCACCTCGACAGCCTCGACGCGGACGAGATCGTCATGCTCAAGCTGACGTTGCCCGAGAAAGACAACCTGTATGCCGATTTCATCGCGCACCCGAACGTCGCGCGCGTGGTCGCGCTCTCGGGCGGTTACTCGCGCGAGGAAGCCAACGAGCGCCTGGCGCGCCAGCACGGCATGGTTGCGAGCTTCTCGCGTGCGCTTGCCGAGGGGCTCAGTGCGCAGCAGTCTGACGACGAGTTCAATGCGACGCTCGACGCCTCGATTGCCAGCATCGCGGCGGCGTCCGCCACCTGACGGCGTCGTAGTCGCAGTATTGCGGAGAAGGGGCCCCGGGGCCCCTTTTCTTTGTACAGGGATGTGCTTATGCCGCGGAGGCCATGGATGGCCGGGAGCGGCGTGCCCGTGCCAGGTTCCGGGCAATAGTGTAATTTCCCTATATAAGTCTGCCGCTTACAAGTACAAAATACCGAAATAGTTTTAGCCTTGCGGAACACACAAATGACCGACCCGAAAGCCAGCCAGAAGGAAGCCGTCGTCAGCATCGATGACAAGCAGTCGAAACCTGACGAGGACAAGGCGCAGCCTGCGGAGACCGAGCGCGTCAATCCCTCGCACCTGTTCGGCGAATTGCGCCACAGCCCGGAGAGAATCAAGGAGCTGTTTCGCGAAGGCGTCTACCCGTACAAGACCAAGATCCGGCGCCCCGTCTACCAGCGGCACAAGGAGGAGCTCCAGGTCGAGCTGCTCAAGGTGCAGAACTGGGTCAAGATGACGGGCCAGAAAGTCATCGTAATGTTCGAGGGGCGCGACGCGGCCGGCAAGGGTGGGACCATCAAGCGCTTCATGGAGCACCTGAACCCGCGTGCCGCGCGCGTCGTGGCGCTCGAGAAACCGACGGATCATGAACGCGGCGAATGGTATTTCCAGCGCTACATCAAGCAGCTGCCTACAAGAGGTGAGATGGTGTTCTTCGACCGCTCCTGGTACAACCGGGCGGGCGTCGAGCGCGTCATGGGTTTCTGCGATTCGCTCGAGTACCTCGAGTTCATGCGCCAGGTGCCCGAACTCGAGCGCATGCTCGTTCGTTCGGGAATCCGCCTGTACAAGTACTGGTTCTCGGTCACCCAGGACGAGCAGCGGCGGCGCTTCGAGGCGCGGACCCACGACCCGCTCAAGCAATGGAAGCTGAGCCCCATCGATGAGAAATCCCAGGGTATGTGGCCCGAATACACCGAGGCCAAGGAAGCCATGTTCTTCTACACGGATACGGCCGATGCGCCCTGGACGATCATCAAGTCAGATGACAAGAAGCGGGCACGGCTCAACTGCATGCAGCATTTCCTTTCGACGCTCGATTACCCGGACAAGGACCGGCGCGTCGTGCAGGGTCCGGATCCGCTCATCGTGGGCTCGTCGGCGCAGGTGATCTCCAAGGACAGGCATCTCTGGGGCTGATCCCTGTTGTGTCGCGGCGGCAGGGCAGGGATAATCGCGCTCGGTCCGCGCCGGTTCTCCCGCGACGGCCAGCCGTGAATCCCGCCAGGCCCGGAAGGGAGCAACGGTAGCGGTGATGCCGGGCGCCGGGAAGCGGCTGGCGCGGGCCACTTTGCGTTACACTACCTGCCATGAGTTACCTCGTCCTGGCCCGCAAGTGGCGGCCTAAAGACTTCGCCGATACCGTCGGCCAGGAGCACGTCCTGCAGGCCCTGGTCAATGCGCTGGACTCCGGCCGCCTGCATCACGCCTATCTCTTCACCGGTACACGCGGCGTCGGCAAGACGACGATCGCGCGGATTCTTGCCAAGGCCCTGAATTGCGAGAAGGGCGTGACGTCGGAGCCCTGCGGTGAGTGCAGTGCCTGCGTCGAGATCGACGAGGGCCGTTTCGTCGACCTGATAGAGGTCGATGCGGCGTCGAGGACCAAGGTCGACGACACGCGCGACATGCTCGATAACGTTCAATACGCACCGGCGCGTGGTCGCTACAAGGTGTACCTGATCGACGAGGTGCACATGCTGTCGAAGAGTTCGTTCAACGCGCTTCTAAAGACGCTCGAAGAACCGCCACCGCACGTCAAGTTCCTGCTTGCGACGACCGATCCGCAGAAGCTGCCGGTAACGGTCCTGTCGCGCTGCCTGCAATTCAATTTAAAGCGTATGACGCCGCGCCTGATCTCGGACCGGCTCGCGCACATCTGCAAGGCTGAGTCGATCGAGGCGGAGCCGGCGGCGCTGGCGGTTATCGCCCGGGCGGCCGATGGCAGCATGCGCGATGCGCTCAGCCTGCTCGATCAGGCGATCGCGTACTGTGGTGGCACACTTGCGGAGCCGCAGGTCGCCCAGATGCTCGGCACGATAGACCGTGACCACGTAGTCAGGCTGTTGCGGCTGCTGGCCGCGGATGACGCTCGCGGCGTAGTCGATGCGATCCGCGAGATCGACGAACAGTTTCCGAACTACGGTCGCCTGCTCGACGATCTTGCACGCGACCTGCAGCGAATCGCGGTGTACCAGGTTGTCGGCACCTGCGACGCGGAAGACGACCTCAAGGAAGAGGAATACGCGGAACTCGCCGACGCCCTGCCAATCGCAGACGTGCAGCTGTTCTACCAGGTCGCAATCCTGGGACGACGAGACCTGCACCTGGCGCCCGATCCGCGCAGCGGCGCCGAGATGACGTTGCTGCGAATGCTCGCGTTTCGTCCGGCTGTCGGCGAGCGGGCCGCGGGTGGCGGGACCGAGGTCGGCGGGACTCGTCCGGCAAGCCGCCGGGGAACGGGGCAGGCCGCGAAAGCGCCGACGCCGCGGGCGGCGGCGGCGCGGAAACCGCCGAAGGCCAAATGGGAAGATCCCGACTGGAGTGCACTCGTCGCGAGCCTGGGGCTCGGTGGTGCGGTGCGCCTGCTGGCCAGCAATTGCGTCTTTCGCGGGCGTGAGGGCGACACGATCTGCCTCGGACTCGACCAGCGGTCCGAATCGATGCTGACCAGGCAGCGCAAGGAGGCGCTGGCGGACAAGCTTTCGGAGCACTTCGGCGAGCGCCTCGCCGTCGATATCGAGCTGGGTGCAGATGCCGGCGAGACGCCGGTGCAGGAAGAGTCGCGCCTCGCCGATGAGCGCATCGAAGCCGCACGCCAATCGCTGGAGGCGGACCCCAACGTGCAGGCACTCAAGGACATGTTCGGTGCCGAACTCAAACCCGAGTCGATCGAGCTGATCGACTCCCCCCGATCTGATTAGTATTAACAGGCCCAAAGGAACATCAACATGAAAGGTGGCATTGGCCAGCTCATGAAGCAGGCCCAGCAGATGCAGGCCAACATGAAAAAGGCCCAGGAAGAGATGGCGTCGATGATGGTGACCGGCGAGTCCGGTGCCGGCATGGTGAAAGTCACGATGAACTGCAGGCATGAGGTCGCACGCGTTGAAATCGATGAGGAAATGATCGGTGACGACAAGGAAATGCTGGAGGACCTGGTCGCCGCGGCGTTCAACGACGCGGCCCGTAAAGTCGAGTCGACCGTGCAGGAGAAGTTCTCCGGTATGGCCTCGGGTCTCAATCTTCCCCCCGGCATGAAGCTGCCGTTCTAGGCGCTGGTTCGCAATGTCGTACTCGCCTTTACTCGTCAGGCTGATCGACAGCCTGCGCTGCATGCCTGGTGTGGGCCAGAAGTCGGCGCAGCGCATCGCGTTTCACCTGCTGGAGCGCGATCGTGACGGTGCCAGCCAGCTCTCTGCTGCCCTTACCGAGGCCGCGAGCGGCATAGGCCATTGCAGGCAGTGCCGCATGCTGACCGAAGATGAGCTGTGCGCGATTTGCGCGGCCCCCGGGCGCGACGAGACCCAGCTCTGCGTGGTCGAGTCGCCAGCCGATGTCATGGCGCTCGAGGATGCTACCGGCTTTCGGGGTCTGTACTTTGTGCTGATGGGCCACTTGTCGCCGCTCGACGGCATCGGGCCGGATGAGTTGGGCCTCGATCGTCTCGAGGACTGGCTGGCGCAGGGCGAAGTCAGGGAATTGATCATCGCCACCAACCCGACCGTGGAGGGTGACGCGACTGCGCACTATCTTGCCGAGCTCGCCGCCGGGCGCGGCGTCAACGCGACGCGCATCGCGCATGGCGTACCGCTTGGCGGTGAGCTCGAGTACGTCGACGGCGGAACCCTGTCACACGCGTTCTACGGCCGTCGGGCCGTCGATTGAAGGAGCTGTTATGGACTGTCTGTTCTGCAAGATACTCGCCGGAGAGATTCCCGCAGACATCATCTACGAGTCGGATACGGCGGTCGCGTTTCGCGACATCAACCCGCAGGCGCCGACGCATGTGCTCGTGATCCCGCGCAGGCACATAGCGACGATCAACGATATCGAGCCAGGCGACACAGCGATCGTCGGCAGCCTGTACCTGGCGGCGCAGGAGATTGCCGCCGCCGAGGGCATAGCCGAGGACGGGTACCGCGCGGTCATGAACTGCAACGAGGGCGCTGGTCAGAGTGTCTTTCACATTCACCTGCACGTGCTCGGCGGCAGGCCACTCCTCTGGCCGCCGGGCTAGGGCAAGGATAGCCCTGTGCCGCAGAGCACAGGGATGTGCGGCAGCGGCCTAGTACCGTCCCTCGGTAAGCTGTTCTGTCAGGTTGACGATGCGCTTGTAGCTTTCGTACCGGCGTGCACTGATCCCGCCGTGCTCGACCTTGTCCTTGACGGCACAGCCGGGTTCGCGAAGGTGGCGGCAGTTCGCGAAGCGGCAGTGCCTGGCTTGTTCGCGAAACTCGCGAAAGCCCTGCGCTGCGGCCACCGCGGATTCCAGCGCCGGGGCGTAATCGCGTACGCCCGGTGAATCGATAATTTCGCCGCCGCCCGGCAGGCTCAGCATGATGGAGTTGACGGTCGTGTGACGCCCCTCGCGTGACTTGTCGGACACGGCCGATGTCTTTTGTAAGTCGCCGCCGAGAAGGCAGTTGATGATGCTCGACTTGCCGACCCCGGACTGGCCGACGATGATGGAACGGTGGCCGACGAGCAACCGGCGCACTTCGTCGATACCGTCTCCGGAAAGGGCGCTGCAAGCCACGGCATCGTAGCCCGCGCGGCGGTAGGTATCGAGTTCCGCCGCGGCCGCCGCGGCGTCGGCGTTGACGTCGATTTTGTTGAACACGACGCCCGCGTCGATCTTCATCAGTTCGGCGGCACACAGGTAGCGATCGACGATAAACCAGTCGGCGGCCGGCTCCGCCGCCGCAACGACGAGCAGGTAGTCGAGGTTGGCCGCGAGAATTTCGACCTTGCCACGCGTGTTCGGGCGCGTGAGTTCATTGCGCCGTTCCTCGACGGCCGTTATGAGCCAGTCGTCTTCTTCGCTAAGCGGGACGGCGATAACGTCGTCACCGCAAACCGGTTTCAGGCGTTTGCCTTTGATGCGTGCATCGACTTCGCTGCCGTCGTCGAGGCGCACGCGCATGCGGCGGCTGTAGGTGGCGATGACCGTGGCGCGATTCATGGCCAAAGTATAGACTGCACGCATCATGACATCAGCCAATGACCGAACGACCAACCTGATCTGGATCGACCTCGAGATGACGGGCTTGTCGACACAGGACGATTCGATCATCGAAATTGCCACGGTCGTGACGGACAAATACCTCAGCGAGCTTGCCGAGGGCCCGGTGCTCGCGATTCACCGGGCGCAGGAAACGATGGACGGCATGGACGACTGGAATACGCGCCAGCACGGTGAGTCCGGGCTGACGGCGCGGGTACTCGAAAGCGAGATTTGCGCGGCGGAGGCCGAGCAGGCGACGCTGGCGTTTCTTCGCGAGTGGGTCGATGACGGTGCATCGCCGATGTGTGGCAACAGTATTTGCCAGGACCGGCGGTTCCTGGCCCGTGAGATGCCTTTGCTGGAAGCCTTTTTTCACTACCGGAACCTCGACGTCAGCACGCTCAAGATTCTTGCGATGCACTGGGCGCCGCACGTTGCGAGTGGCTTCAACAAGGACTCGGAACACCTCGCACTCGCAGACATTCGCGATTCGATTCGCGAACTCGCCTGGTATCGCGACAACCTGCTCGATGGCGCCGTGCTCGAGTACTCCGCTGGCGATGCCTGAGCGCCCGGTCTCCGGGTACGCCTCGAGGAACGCGCCGGCCATACTCGAGGTTCTGCGGTGCGAGTTCCGCGACCGTGAACACGTGCTCGAGATCGGCTCGGGGACAGGGCAGCACGCGGCGTATTTTGCGGCCGCGCTGCCGTACCTGGTCTGGCAGACGAGCGACCTCGATCAGAATCACTTCGGTATCGAGGCGTGGATATCGCACGCGCAGCTCGACAACGTCATTGCGCCGCTGTCGCTCGACGTGCGAACGGCATCCGTCGAGCCGGCGACGTTCGACGCCGTGTTCTCCGCGAACACGGCGCACATCATGGATGTCGATGCGGTCCGCAGCATGTTCCGAATCGTCGGCGATGCGCTGCGCGATGGCGGCGTCTTCTGTCTTTACGGGCCGTTCCGCGTCGGTGGCGCGTTCAACACGGCAAGCAACGAGGCGTTCGATGCGTCGTTGCGGCAGCGCGACCCGGTCATGGGCATCCGCGATCTCGAAGCGCTCGACGAATTCGCGTCGCAAGCCGCCTTGCTCCGGCGGCGCCTGTACGCGATGCCGTCGAACAACTGCACGGCCGTTTGGCAGAAGAGGAAAGCGCAATGACGATCGTGAGAACCCTCGAAGGTGGTTGTCACTGTGGCCGCGTGCGTTTCGAAGTCGACGCGCCCGGGACGCTCGAGGTGACCGCATGCAATTGCAGCATCTGCAGTATGTCGGCGTTCCTCCACCTGATCGTCCCCGGCGAGGACTTTCGCCTGCTTCGCGGCGCAGACGCGCTGACGACCTATACGTTCAATACGGGCACGGCGCAGCACCTGTTTTGCAGGCACTGCGGTATCAAGTCCTTCTACGTGCCGCGCTCCCATCCGGACGGCTTCAGCATCAATGCGCGCTGCCTCGATTCGGTGCGCGCCGAGGACCTGGCGGTAACGTCTTTCGACGGCCGCAACTGGGAGCAGAATGTTTCGAAACTGTCGCCGATAAGCGACTGATTTAACACGATATTAACTGGCGCCGTCGGCGGCGTTGGCTTATAGTTGCCGCATTATGAAAACTTACCTAACGATTACTGCTGCGCTGCTTCTTTCGCTGGCGCCGACCGCGCACGCGGAGTCCGCCTGGGTCACCGATCAGTTCGAGATAATGCTGCGCTCCGGGCCGACCACGAGCAACCAGATCCTGCTCATGGTCGACAGCGGTACCCAGCTCGAAGTCCTCGAGCGCGACAGCGAGTCAGGTTACTCGCGGGTACGCACCCAGGGGGGCACGGAGGGCTGGGTCCTGACCCGCTACCTGATGAGCGAACGCAGCGCCCGCGAGCAACTCGAGAGGCTTACGAGCCAGCTGACGAATGCCACGTCCCGCGGCAGTTCGCTCGACTCCCAGCTGCTGGCGATTCGTGGCGAGTACGATACGGCCAATAACCGCATCGAGACGCTCGAGCGAGAGAAATCGGAGATAGAGCAGGAGCTCGCCGAGATCAAGCGCACGGCGGCCAACGTGCTGGCGATCAACGAGCAGAACCAGGCGCTCACGGAGCAGCTGACGGCGTCGCAGATTCGCGGCGACACGCTTGAGCAGGAGAATCGGGCTTTGTCGGGCCAGACGACGCGCTATTGGTTCCTGGCCGGGGCACTCGTCCTGTTCGTCGGCATCCTCTTGGGCATCTGGTTGCCGAAGATCCGCTGGCAAAGGCGCTCGCGCTACGACCGTTTCTAGCGCGAGGCCCCGGGCCCTAGACCTCTTCGCCTGCCAGGAACATCCAGGTCTCGATCACCGTGTCGGGGTTCAGGGACATGCTCTCGATGCCCTGGTCGAGCAGCCAGCGCGCGAGGTCGGCGTGGTCGGACGGCCCCTGGCCGCAAATGCCGACGTACTTACCCTGTGCCTTGCAGGCCGAGATCGTCATGGCCAGCAGCGCCTTGACCGCGTCGTCACGCTCGTCGAAATAGTCGGCGACGAGGGCAGAATCGCGGTCGAGCCCGAGCGCCAGCTGCGTCATGTCGTTCGAGCCGATCGACATGCCATCGAAGTACTCGAGGTACTGCTCGGCGAGCAGGGCATTGGTCGGGAGTTCCGACATCATGATGATGCGTAGTCCGTTGCGCCCGCGCTCGAGGCCGTTGTCCGCCATGAGGCCGATGACGTCTTTCGCCTGCCGCACGGTGCGCACGAAGGGGATCATTACCTCGACGTTCGTGAGACCCATTTCGTCCCGCACGCGCCGCAAAGCGCGACACTCGAGTTCGAAACAGGGCCGGAACGAGTCGGCCACGTAGCGGCCCGCACCGCGAAAGCCGAGCATCGGGTTCTCCTCGTCGGGCTCGTAGCGGTCGCCCCCGATGAGGTTTGCGTATTCGTTCGATTTGAAGTCCGACAGGCGCACTATGACGGGCTCAGGCGCGAACGCGGCCGCGATCGTCGCGATGCCCTCGGCCAGTTTGTCGACGAAGAACTCGACAGGGTGAGGATAGCCGGCCATCTGATCGTCGACAGCGGCGCGCGTGGCCTCGTCCAGCGTGTCGTACTCGAGCAGGGCCCGCGGATGTACGCCGATCATGCGATTGATGATGAACTCGAGGCGCGCCAGACCGACGCCGCGATTCGGGATGCTGGCGAAGTCGAAGGCGCAGTCGGGATTACCGACGTTCATCATGATCTTGACGGGAATCTCGGGCAGAGAATCGAGTTCTATTCTGGTCTCCTCGAAATCCAGCCTGCCCTCGTAGACGAAGCCCTCGTCGCCCTCGGCGCAGCTGACCGTCACGTCGGCGCCGTCCGGGATCACTTCGGTCGCGTCGCCGCAGCCGACCACGGCGGGAATGCCGAGTTCGCGTGCGATGATGGCGGCGTGACAGGTCCGCCCGCCGCGATTGGTCACGATGGCGGCGGCGCGCTTCATCACCGGCTCCCAGTCCGGATCGGTCATGTCGGAGACGAGGACGTCGCCGGCCTGGACACGATTCATCTCGGCGACCGAGCGAATTATCTTGGCTTGGCCGGTGCCAATCTTGTGGCCGATACTGCGGCCGACAATGATGACCTTGCCCGTGTCATTGAGCGTGAAGCGCTGGATCGAGCGGCCGGTGCGACTCTGCACGGTCTCCGGGCGTGCCTGCAGGATGTAGAGCTTGCCGTCGTCGCCGTCCTTGCCCCATTCGATATCCATCGGCCGGCCGTAGTGGGCCTCGATCGTGACCGCCATTCTGGCCAGCGCGATGATGTCCTCGTCAGAGAGCGAGAACGACAGGCTGTCTGCCTCGTCGACCTCGACCGTCTTCACGGTCTTGCCCGGCGCCGGATCATCGCTGTAGACCATCTTGATGGCTTTGCTGCCGAGGTTCTTGCGCAGGATGGGCCGATGGCCGCTTGCGAGCGCCGGCTTGTACACGTAGAACTCGTCCGGATTGACCGCCCCCTGTACGACCGTTTCGCCGAGACCCCAGCTCGCCGTGATGAAGACCGCGTCCCGAAACCCGGTCTCCGTGTCTAGCGTGAATACGACACCGGCCGCGCCGAGGTCGCTGCGAACCATCGTCTGCACGCCCGCGGACAGGGCAATCCCGCCGTGATCGAAGCCCTGGTGCACTCGGTATGCGATTGCGCGGTCGTTGAACAGTGAGGCGAAGACATGGTGCATGGCCTCGATCATATTGTCGAAGCCGCGGACATTGAGGAAGGTCTCCTGTTGGCCCGCGAAGGACGCATCGGGCAGGTCTTCGGCAGTGGCCGACGAGCGCACGGCGACGGCAATTTCGCGCCCGTCGCTCATCTCGTCCCAGGCCGCGCGCACCTGTGTCATCAAACCCTCGGGCAGGGGTGTTTCGAGCACCCAGCTGCGAATCGTGGCGCCGGCGCTGGCCAGGGCAACGATGTCGTCGACGTCGAGGTCGTCGAGCAGCGCGTTGATGCGCTTGCCGAGATCGTCGGTGCGCAGGAAGTCACGGTAGGCGGTCGCCGTGGTCGCAAAGCCTCCCGGGACCGCGACGCCCGCGCTGGAGAGATTGCTGATCATTTCACCGAGTGACGCGTTCTTCCCACCGACGGTTTCGACGTCGTCCATGCCAAGCTCTTCGAGCTTGATTACATATGGATCCAAGATTGACTCCCTTGTGTTCCGCGGCAGGACATGGACAATTCTACCGATGGTTGAACGCGCTGTATTTTTCGTCTCGGATCAGACCGGCGTGACCGCTGAGACGCTTGGGCACAGTCTGATAACGCAGTTTGCGAGCCAGCAATTTCGGCAAATCACTTTGCCATTTATAGATTCTGATGACAAGGCGAGGGACGCTGTCCGGACGATCGACGAGGTGGCGTCAGGCGATGCTCTGACCCCCATCGTGTTTTCGTCTATGGTCCAGCCCGAGCTCCGTGAAATCGTCAAGTCCTCGGCGGGCCTGCACATCGATATTTTCGACGCGTTTCTGGAGCCGCTCGCTGCCGAACTCGGGCAGCGTCCCGAGTTCGCGCCCGGACGCGCGCACGGCATGAGCAACATCGAGGCCTACATGCAACGCATAGAGGCCACGAACTTCGCCATGGCCAACGACGACGGGGGGGTCAGCCGCAATTACGATGCCGCCGACGTGATTCTGATCGGGGTCTCACGATCGGGGAAGACGCCAACCTGCCTTTACCTCGCGCTGCAGTATGGCGTGTATGCGGCCAATTATCCGCTGACCGATGACGAACTCGAAAACGGCGAATTGCCTGATTTCCTGCTGCAGCAGAAGGAAAAGCTGTTTGGCCTGAGCATCGCGCCGGACAGGCTCAGGGAAGTCCGCAAGGAACGGCGGCCGCTCGGCCGGTACTCGACCCCGCAGCAGGTGCGTTTCGAGCTGCGGGAGGCGGGCAAGATCTTTCGCCGTTACGGGATCCCGAACGTTGACACGACGCGGTTTTCCATTGAGGAGATATCGAGCAGGATTCTCGATAGTACAGGCGTCGAAAGGAGAGTTAGGCCCTGATATTGGCCGTGCGGGCTGCTATATTGAGTTCATGTTGCTCGATACGTACCTGGTCCCGGAGGCAATCGCGAAGCCACGCAGCTTCGTCGGCCTGATGGCGTTGTACGAAAGCAACTTCCTGCGGCTCCTGCGGCTGGTCCCGGAGCTGAGCAGGCTCGACGGCTGCTTCCGTTCGAGCGTCGCGGGGGATTGTGACCTGCATATCGAGATCCTCGAGCGCAACCGCTACACCCTGACGCTGTCGCTGACCTATCACCTCGAGACCGAAGAAGGCCTGTTCATCGATCCGGACATGACGATTCGCGCCTACCTGGACGGGCAACTCGCCGAGGCCATGGCGATCGGCGACAGCCAGCGTCACCCGACGCTCAGGCGCCTGGTTGGTGAGCATCGCAGCGAGCTCGACCGCCGCTGGCGGCGCAACGTGGTGCTGAACAAGTGGCTCGACTACCTGATGGAACAGGGACACCTGATCCTCGAGCGCTGACGCCGCCGCAGCAAATCCCGAAACTGTCGATCAAGTCGTCGAACCCCTTACGTTCAATTGCGATCATAGCCTGTGATCGAAGATCAGCCGTAGGGGCCGATCATCTGAATTATGTAAAGAGGTAGCCGGTGGCAGGGCTGACAGGACTTTTCAGGAACGTGCAGGTACCGGAGCAGGAGAACGACAAGCTCGTCGATCTCTTCCGTAACCGCGTGGAACTGAAAAAGGAGTTCGCCGCGCTGCGCGAGGAGAAGTATCGGCTCCAGGATCGCATCAAGGAGCACTGCGGCTCCATCGAGCGTGTGGAGCACAAGCTCAAGCATCTCGAGGCTCTCTTGCTCGACCCCGAGTGGGTACACAACGTCGTCGTGTTCTACCAGATGCGCCGCCTCGCTTCGACTTGTGAGGCGCGGCTCGATGATTTTGCGGAAAGGCTGAAGCAACAGCACGAAGACCGCATCAAGCGGTATACGCGTAAGCAATGGAAGAACGAGCGCAAACGGCAACGTGCTGTCGTTGAGGAGCGCTTAAGTGATCAGCGCGCGGTAGTGCAACTGGCCGAGGATCGCCTCGCGGCCGCGCGCAACGACCTGGAGTCGATGAGCGGAATGTCGCGAATGCTGTTCCGCAAAACCCGCGACGAAGCCGTCAACGCGGCGGAAACCGCGCTCGAAGAAGCCCGCGACATGGAGACCGAGCTGCTGCAGGCACTTGAGGGCGTCGAGCAGCTCGATCCACCGCCGCACGAAGGGCTTGACGTGGTGACCAAGCGCTCCGTCAACTTCCTGATCCTGTCGTTTGCCCAGCAGCTTTATCTCGACTACCTCGAAGGCGATCTCACGCACATGGCCAAGGAAGCGCAGCAGAAGAGCGTCGGGGCAGTCAACTATGGGAGCAAGCGGGAGTGCGACCTGATTCTCGAACGCCTGGAGAAAAGGCGCGAGGAGATCGACCGCCTTCCGGATTCGAGCGAGCTACTGCAAAAGCGTGCGCAGCTGCTTGCGGAACACGCACGGTTTCGTCGCGACGATGATGCCGTGCCGGTACCCGCATCGGTTGAGGCGGTGCTCGATATCAATGCGAACGGCGTAGTGTCGAAAATCGACGCCAGTCTTCTCGGCGAGAACTTCCTGGGGATCGCCAGTTACCTTAGCCGTTAGATATCGCGGCGATACATCGGGCGCCTGAAAGGCGAGGGTTCCTGCTCTGACGCTGCCGGTCCGCCGGCCTCGGCAGGCGGCGCGTCGGCCGCTGCCTCTTCGGCGTCTTCCGTGGCCTTGGCTTCGTCGTCGGCGAACACACTGCGCGTCGCCGCATCGAGTCTCTGTTCCAGGAGGTGTCCCTCGAGGGCCTCGTCGCCGGTACTGGCCGGGCGGGCGTTCAGTTCGGCCGTCGCGGCGTCGAGGAGCGCTTCGGACGAGTCATCGCAACGTGCATCGATAGCGGGCGCGGCCGCTACGGGCGAGGCGGCGAGGCAGGCGAGCAGCATCGTGCACGCCTTCAAAGCGCTGGTGCCGTACTGCGACTTCGGTCGTCCTGCCATCGAAATCCCTATGCGACGATCGCCGGCGGCGATCCGACGGGTGTTATAGTCGAGTATAACGCCCGCCCTCTAACGGTCAAGCCTAGCGCTGCACCTGTGCCGTATGCTCGGGCCCGGCGATTTCCCGCATCGTGGCAAGGTCCGTGATGATGCCGGCAGCCTGATCCAGCAGGATGTCGGGCAAATCGTCTTCCTCGATGTCGTCGAGATCCTCTACGGCCGGCAGCCCGAGCGCTTGCCGGCGCTCGTTCTCGCGGTCGAGCCTGGCCTGCAGCTGCTGTTCGCGTTCCGTGGTGCGTGCCTTCTTGTTCAGCGACACGGTCTTGCGCGATGTCATGTGTTCCGCCGCCTGGATCAGGTCGAGCTGGTAGCGCAAATTCGGATCCTCCTTGCTGCGCTTCTCATAGGTAGCGGTCAGCGAGTTGATCGTATTGTCGAGCGGCGTGCCGGCCCGGAACACGGTCGTCGGGATGGTGTCCCAGGGCAGTGCGCTGTCGCGCGCGCTTTCACCAATGATTTCGGCATTGATGTGCGAGGGCAGCGAGATATCCGGGTCGACACCGCGATGCTGGGTACTCTCACCCGTAACGCGATAGTACTTGCCGACGGTCAGCGTGAGCTGCCCGCTGCCCTTGTCGCCCTCGGAACGAAGGTACTGGTCGAGCGAGTAGAGATTCTGCACGGTACCTTTGCCGAAGGTCTGTTGCCCGACCACTACACCGCGTGCGTAGTCCTGGATCGCCGCCGCGAAGATTTCCGAGGCCGAGGCGCTGTAGCGGTCGACCAGTACGGCCAGCGGGCCCGCGTACGCGACCCTCGCGACGGGGTCGGGGTCGTCGAGGCGCTGGATGCGGCCGTTGGTATTGCGCAGCTGAACGACGGGGCCATTGTCGATGAAGAGGCCCGAGAGCGCGGTCGCTTCGGTGAGGTGGCCGCCGCCATTGCCTCTGAGATCGACGATGAGACCGTCGATACCGGTCTTCTCCAACTCGTCGATAAGGCGTTTGACGTCCTTGGTCGTACTCGTGAAATTCTTGTCGCCGCGACTGAGCGCCGGGAAATCGCGGTAGAAGCTGGGCACGTCAATCACGCCGATTCGCCACTCCCGTCCGTCACGCGGCACCGTAATCACCTCGCTCTTGGCCGCCTGTTCCTCGAGCTTGACCTGGCCGCGCGTCAAGTTGACGAATTCCTTCGGGCTGCCGGGCAGCGAGTTCGCGGGAATGATCTCGAGCCGTACGACCGAATCAGCGGGCCCGCGGATCAGTTCGACGACGTCGTCGAGGCGCCAGCCGATCACGTCGACGACCTCACCCTCTACGCCCTGGGCGACCCCCGTGATCTTGTCCTCGGGCTTGAGCGTGCCGTCGATAGCGGCGGGACCGCCCGCGATGATTCCGGCAATCTTGACGAAGTCGTCCTCGGTCTGCAGGGATGCGCCAATGCCGAAGTACGACAGGCTCATCTGGATCCGGTATTCCTCCGAGTTGCGCGGCGAGAGGTAACTCGAGTGCGGGTCGAGCGTCCTCGCAAAGGCATTCATGAAGCGCTCGAACACATCGTCGTTGTTCATCTGGTCGAGGCGCCGCAGGAAGCCCTTGTAGCGTTTGCTGAGCACGTCCCGGATCTTCTCCCAGGATTCGCCTTCGAGCGCGAGATTCAGGGCGTCATTCTTGACGCGCCGGCGCCAGACCTGGTCCAGCTCGGCCGAGGTCTCGAGCCACGGCTCTTCGGAGCGGTCGAACTGGTACGACTCGTCGATCGCGTAATCGGGCTCGGTTTCGAGTTGGGTCAGCGCGAACTCCAGGCGCTCACGCACCCGCGTCGCGTAGACTTCGTACATTTCGAAGACCGGGTCGAGCGGCCGGCTGCGGACCATGTCGTCGATCTTGTAGCGCAGGCTGTCGAAGTGCTCGACGTCGCCCCGCAGCAGGTACATGCGGTTGCGGTCCAGCGATTCGATGAAATTGTCGAGAACCTCCGAGGAGAAATCATCGTCGATCGCCACACGGTTGTAATGCGATTTCTCGATTATCTGGGTGACGAGTTCGCCGACGTTTTCGTGACGCTGCTCGGGATGCAGAAAGCCCGTCTCGTCGAATGCCCGGCTGTCGCCCGCGGCCATCCATACGATGACTGCTGCGACCGTTGCCGTGATCGGGGCCAGGTGGCGGAAGCGCGATTTCGTCAATGCTTTCTCCATCATGTCTTTAGAGGCGTTCCAGCACGCCTCGTGTTGGGCTAGGCTAGTGGTCCTGAGACCTTTGTTCAAGGGCACATTCGCCAAAATCGGGCGGCCGTAGCCCGCATTTGCCGCTGTTCGGGAATTACACGCATGCGTCCACTGTCCGTCATAACGCTGATCATCCTCGGCTCCAGTTTCGCGATCACTTTCAGCCTTGGGGCTGTCATCATCGTCGTACTGATTCTCGGTGACGACTATCCGCGCCTTGCGCGCGAGTTCGGCCCGCTGACGCGCAGCTTCGCGCTCTTTGTAGGTATGACCATCGTGGCGGCAGCAAGTTTCTATGCGCTGCTCAAGCGCCACGCCTTGCGATACTGGATGCAGGCCGCCATGTGGTTGGCGCTGGGCGGCGTCGGCTGGTATTTCTGGCCCTAGGGCAGGGAAAGCCCTGTGCCGCTGAGCACAGGGATGCGCGGCAGCGGCCTAGCGCAGGATGCCCAGCCCGCGCTTGCGCCGGCGCCGCATGCGTGCCTGGAGTTCCTTGCGACGCGACGCGAGCCAGTCCTCGCGGCTGGCCTTGGCGCTGCTGCCTCGCGCAGCCAGGCGCTCACGGTAGTCGCAGAAATCCTGGTACGCCTCAATCTCGTGCTTGAGTTCGCGCACGACGAGTTCGATCATGATCGCGTCGTCGAGAAAACCGAGGGCTGGAATACTATCCGGGATCAGGTCCTCGGGTTCGGCGAAATATGCGAGCGCATTGAGCACTCGCGCGGCGTCCTGGTGGGGCAGACGCCATTCGATGTCGGAAAGCATGTGGATCATCAACCGCAGCTTCGTGAGCCGCCCCGAGATGAAGCCGGGGGTGCCGGTCTTCGGGACGCTCTCGAGCAGTTCCTCTGCGGCTGCCACGATATCTTCGGGAGCAATCCGGCGTGCGGCGCGCCGCGCCTCGTCCATGATCAGGCGGAAATGCTTGAGGTCGTGATCGTCGAGTTCGAATGAGATACGCATAGTCACATGCGAATGGTACTGGAAGCGGTTGCATTAATACACGTGCCGATGGGGTGCGGCCCGCATGCCCTGATAAGAGCGATTCTATTTGGTGAAGCGTGCGTTCCAGCTCTTCGATCGATCGAAGCAGCCCGTGTTGTACGGGTCCACGCCCTCGTCATTCGCGCTCTGGATTATCGAGTCATCGAGGATAGTGAGCGTTTCGTGGGTCCCCGAATCCTCGCGGATGAACTTCCTGCGGACCAGGACATTTTTGCCAGGGCCGAGGCTCTCGATTTCGCTCGACAGGTAGTCTCCGGGTTCGGCGGGTTCAGGCGCCGGGGGAGGTGTGTCGTTTGCAGCGGCGTGCGGCCGAGTTTTCGCCGTCACCGCGTGCGGCGGTGCGTCCTTAACGGCACGCGTGCCGCCAAGCCAGTTCTTGAGTTTGCTCAGCATCGTCTAATCGGTTACGCCAGAAATAAGGTAAAGCCCATGCAACACTCAGCATGCCGGAAGCGCGAGTGCTTTTCCAGAAGACAAGACCGCGTAACGTGAACCGGGACTCAGAACTGAGAGCCGCGTCACAATTTCCCAACAGCCCGCCATCCCAACCGCATCAGCCGCGCTACCTGGCAAACGAGCCACGGTGAGAGCACGAGGAACCATGCGAACGGGTCGAGCGAACGAATTCGCATGTTCAGAGCACCGAAGAACTCGCCATAGTCGGTGCCGCCATAGGCGCCAAAGACGATCTGGCCCGTGAACCAGATACACATCGGTAATACGACGAGGCCAAACAGGAGCAAGACCAGGAACAGCGCAGTTTCTTTCCTGATTATGTTCAAGGCCGGTTTTTTCTTGTCGCTCAAGGTCAGGCTCGGCATCCCAAAGGCCAGATATCGTTGCCCAGCGACGCAGTGGCGTCAAGCGTCGTCGGGTTTGCCTTTTCTGCGGCGCTTGAAGATGAAAAGCCCGAAATGAACGCACGCCAGCGAAAACAGCAGGTAATGCGGCACTACCCAGAACCACTCGCTGATAAACAGGGTTGCGAGGAACGCGGAGATGCCGGCCATGACGTAGAAGTACGGCAGCGCGTCGTAGATGATTTTCGGCAGCCAGACTCGGCGCGTCAGGAAACTGCCCGACTCGGACTCGGTAGCGCGCTGATGCAATGCGGGCGCGGTCTTTCCCTGGGCTGTAGGCAGCATCCTGCTGTCTCGCTTCCATGCCGGCAACAAGAGCAAGACTAGAACAGGAGCGAAAATTATGCCGTGATTGCGCTCACAGATCAGGCCTCGTGCTTTGGCCTTTCGTCATAGCGAAAATGCGCATTGCCGATGGTCACGATGTCGCCGTTGTGCAGAAAATGTTCGGTGACTCGTTCCGAGTTGACGAACACGCCGTTCCTGCTGCCCCAGTCGATGACCCGCGTCGTTTCACCATCGGTCTTGACCACGGCGTGCCTGCGGCTGACAAAGGAAGCTTCCAGCTGAATGTCATTGTCGACGGCTCTGCCGATGGTCAGCTGGTCCTTGAATAACGGGAAGCGCAGTAGTTCTTCGCCGACGCGTCCGAGCAGTACGCGTGCGACACGGTCCGGCGAGCGTTGCGTGTGCTCCTGGTCCGGAACGCTGTCATCGAAGGACTCGGCTATATGCTCGTCCATATCGGAGAGGAGTTCGCCAATATCGCCCATTGACTCGATTTCCTGGGACTTGCGCGCGAGTTCGCCCAGCAACATGTTGACCGCTTCGCTGCGACCCTCCAGTTTCTCTTCGAGTTCTTCGATATGCTGGTTCCTCTTTTTGAGCTGTTCCTCGAGCGAGTCGATTCGTCCGCGAGTTTTATTGTCCGCGACGCTGAGCTTGCGTTCGAGCTCGTCCTTGGAGCCGCGCGTATCGAAGAGATCCGAGGCGAGCTGGGTATTGAGTTCCTCGGTTTGCACGACCGTGTCCTGCGCCTCGCCAAGCTCGAAGCGCAAAATACGAATTTCTTCGACATGTCCTGCAAGTGCTGCCGCGAGCTTTTCGTCAAGTCGATTGTGTTCCTCGACAGCGTCCGCCAGTGTCGCTTCGAGGGCGCGATTGCGTTCCTCGGACGCCGTTAATGCGGCCGCGAGTCGCTGGCGATCCCGATCGGACTCGTCGTGCGCGGCCGCGACGTCCTGGAGTTTGCGCCGCAACGTGTCGGCATAGTCTTCGGACTGTCGCAGCCGGATGGACGTGGCCGAGTCGTCGAGGACGTCGTCGGACCGTGCCGGCGGCTCGGGAATCTCATGTATGGCCTTACGCGCGACCTCGAGCTGTTCCTCGAGACTCGCCGTCGCGCTGCGGTGGGACTGCTCACGATCGTGAAGCTCGGCTTTGAGCGCCTTGATCTCGCGGTCCCGCTCCAGCACGAGTGTTCCCGCGCTCCCCAGCTCGTCGTGCAGACCTGCGACCTGCGCATTGAGTTCGCTCGTCAGCTCTTCGCGCGCCTGGAGTTCGGCCTCCAGACCCTGCCACTTTGCGCGCAGGGTCTCGACGTCATACTGCAGCCGGCTGATCTTTTTTGCCTCACCGGCAGCGCGCCTGTCGCAGTCGAAAGTATTCTCGCCAGACTCGAGCTCGCCCGCCGCGTCGATGTCACGCGGCTGCAGAGCGAGTATCTCCAGTTCGGAGGTAGGATCATCGTCGGCGACTAACATATTATTATTTTTTTCATTAGCCATGCACGCAGTCTAGCACGATGGATGTTCGTCACAATGGGCGAACGTAGAATGACAGCTTAAGTTAAATTTGCATCCGGGGTCCGCCGCTCAGTCGGTCGGCACGGTGCGGCCTCTGGCCCAGTCACGCATCTCGCTGATGCGTTCGGCCATGACAATCGAAAGCGGACGCGTGCGCGCAATTTCTTCGAGGATATGCTCGGTGGCTAGCGGCTCACGCCGTGCGTGCGCCGTGTACAAAGAGGACACGATCGCTTGCTCGATTTCCGCGCCGGAGAACCCGTCACTCGCCGTTGCCAGTTCGCGCACATCGAAATTCTGCAGGGGCTGCTCCCGGTTCACGAGGTGAATTGCGAAGATGGACGTGCGCACGTCCGGGTCCGGAAGATCGACGAAGAAAATCTCGTCAAAGCGGCCCTTGCGCACGAGTTCAGGCGGCAGGGCACTGATGTCGTTTGCGGTAGCCACGACGAAGACCTGTGATTTTCGTTCGGCCATCCACGTCAGCAAAGAACCGAGTACACGCTGCGTTGTGCCGGTTTCGCCGCCCCGCCCGGCGATACCCTTTTCGATTTCGTCGACCCACAGGACGCAAGGCGACATGATATCCGCCGTCCTTAGAGACTCGCGCAGTTTGCGCTCCGTTTCGCCGTGGTACTTGTCGTACACGGCGCCGAAATCGAGGCGCAGCAGGGGCGCGCCGAACACGCCGGCCGTCGCTTTCGCGGCGAGGCTCTTGCCGCAGCCCTGGACCCCGAGCAGGAGTATGCCTTTGGGTGTATCGAGGTGGGCCGCGGCCTGGTCCCCGCGGAAAGCGGCGCGGCGCTGGCCGAGCCAGGTCTTGAGGCGTTCGAGCCCGCCGACATCCTTGAAACGTGCCGTGTCGTACTCGAATTGCAGTGCGCCACCGCGGTTCAATAGCTCATACTTTGCCTGCATCACGCCCGGCAGGTCGCTGCGCGTGATCGCGCCGTCGACATAAATGGCGTTGCGGGCAAGTCGCTCCGTATCGGCCCAGGTGAGCCCGGCGAGATTGGTGATGAGCAATTCGTGGGCCTTGCGATCGACCTGGACCCGTGTACCCGGATTGTCCCTGGCGTAGTCCCGGGCAACCTGCTTGATGATTCGTTCGCGTTCTTCCTCGGACGGCAGCGCCATGTCGAACCGGGCGGTGAAGCGTTCGAGCTCATCGGGCAGCCTGACCTCGTGACTGAGCAGGATGATCGACTGGCTCGTCTCGCGCGCCCGGATGCAGATGTCTTTCAACAGTCGCACATGCACCGGGTCCTCAAGGAACGGATGGAAATCGAGCAGGACGTAGATGCCGGGCTTGGTCACGGCGCGAATGTGCTTGAGAACGTCCGTGGGATCGGAGTTCATGGTCTGCGGTTCGAGCGAGATGTCGAGGCGTTGCAGACCGTCGGTTATGGTCCAGCGGAACAGGGGCAGGTAAGCCTCGCTGGCACGCGCAATTGTGATCGACTGCAGCAGCCTGAGCATGCGCTGCTCGTCCTGGGACTCGATGACGATGAGCGGCGTCTGCGACCGCAGCATGAGTTCGAGGTCGTGGCGTTCGTCCATCAGCGAATACTATTGCATCCGCGCAGGTTATCGATGTGAAGTGCGTCGGGAGAGGCACCCATGAGATCGCTTGCGAGGGCCGTTAGTACAGCCACATCGACGTCCTGTCCGACGATGCCCGGGAGCAGGTCGTCGAGTCCCGCCTCGCCGTCGGTTGCAGCAGACAGCTCGCGATCCAGTTCGTCGAAAATCGTAACGGCCAGCGCGGTCGTCGCCGCTGTCGAAGCATCGGCGCACAGCGTCTCGGCCTGCTCGGCCCACTCGCGCTGTCGGCGCATGGCCGTATCGGCTCGAGTTGCCGTGATGGCCCTGCCTCGGCGCAACAATTCGATGCTGTAGTACTCGGCCAGTCCCTCGACGATCCAGTCATAGCCCGCGCGCGGCCTGACCCCGAGGGCCGTATGCATGACTTCATGAAGCAGGGCGCTGGTCCCGTTCTCGGATATCAGGGGCCTATCGGCGTGCAGAAACAAGGATGCCGGCGCCGACAGGCCGCCCCGCCACATCGGCTTGCCGGCACCGACGATGGTCAGGCGCGGCAGCGCCTGCGGCAGTATTTCGGCAAGCTCGGGCAGGGTCCAGTTGAGGACAGCAAGCATGTCCATGCGGCGCATGTTCTCGCCCTGCGGCGCAGCAATTGCGACACGAATGCCCGCAATCGTCTCGCGACGCACGCCGAGATCGCCGACGGCAATCCAGCCGGTCGGCTGGTCGAAACGCCGTTCGGAGCGCTCGACGGCGATCGGGGTATCGATCGACGGGTATTCCGATACGGCGGACCAGCCAGTCGGCAGGCTGAATTCGAACGAGGTTCGCGACGTCGCGCCCTTGAGCGTGCGCGTGCGCGCGCGGGGAATGATGTCTTCCATGCGGAAGATGCCCCAGTCGTCATCGAGAAGTGCATCGAATCTGCCGTTGCCCCGTTCGTTGCGAACGCGCGCGAGCCACGCAAGCGTTCCACCCGCGGCCGGCGGGTACCAGGTGATGCGGCCATCGTGTTCGATCACCTGGCCATCTGCCTTGATCTCCCTGATGCGCTTGTCGGCGGCAAAGGACAATTCGCGCAACAGGGCCCGCGATTGCGTCAGACTCAATTCGACGTGCACTGTCGACGACGCTGGCGCCGGCGTGATCGAGTAGTGCACCTCGTATTCGCCGACCGCTTCGCGACTTGCCGATTCGGAGTCCGACATGCCGCAAGCGGCGAACATCAGGATTGTCAGGCCGGGCCACAGGCGGCGGACGGCGGTCTTGTACTCTGAGAGGTGGTTCATTCCGGATTAAGGTCCCAAACGCTACACTGTATGTTGTTGATCGTGCGGAGTGATGCGAATGATAGCGCAGCCGGATCGCGGATTATGGGTTCTCGTGATGATCGTGACGATGGCACTCGTCGCCGGCTGCGGCGCGTCGCCAACCGTTGCGCAGGCTCCGCACGCGTCAGCGCCGGCGGTGTACGGCGGTGCTCGTGCGGCGACCACAGGCGAGCAAGCGGCCTCGATCGCGCTCGAGCAGGTCGGCGTACCCTACCGCTATGGTGGCACCGGCCCGCGTGGATTCGATTGCAGCGGTCTGGTGCAATTTGCGTATGACCGTGCCGGCGTCAGCGTGCCGCGCACGACGCGTCAGCTGTGGTCGGCGGCTGCGACGGTAGACGACGACGAGATGCGGGTCGGCGATCTGCTGTTCTTCAGTATCTCGGGCAAGATGTCGCACGTTGGCATGTACGTCGGCGACGGCCGTTTCGTCCATGCGCCGCAGTCCGGCCGCCGTGTATCGGTGGCGTCGCTCGAGGCGCCGTTTTACCGGTCCGCGCTGCTGCGCGCCGGCAGGATCTACTGAACGATAAAAGTCCGCAGCTGATTGGCGAGGCCCTTGCAGGCCCTGGTTTGCGTACGCGCGATTAGCGGAATCGGTACGACGAGTGCGGGCAGGAACGACGTCCCGCTGACATCAGCCGTTACCGTGCCCGCCGCTTCGGCCGCCCGCAGGTCCCAGACCGTCGCTTCGTAATCGGCGTCGTTCTGCCACCACGCGAAGCCGAAGCAACCACCGCCGCCCGGGCCGGCCGCACACGAGAGACTGCCGCCTTCGGCGACGCGCTCGGTATCGCCGTCGAGCCAGACGACGTAGCGAACGCCCAAATCGGCAATGGCCTGTTTGACGCCGGGCCGTTCCATGAGACCGGGCAGGCCCTTGGTGTCGGCAGGCACCGTACGCGGTTCGAACCAGGGGAACAGCCGGTCCACGAATTGTTGCCGGGGGACGACGTTGATGCCCTGCGACCCCGACCGCAGCGAACTCTCGATGCAGTTGACGTAGTCGGATTCGGTCTGGTTACCCTGGTGGTAGCTCTTCGCCATGATGACGACAGATTCGCTGCTGCCCAGGCCGGTCACCGTGGCCCGGTCGTCCTCGACGTGCGAGGTGACGCATGCGCTAAGGCCGAGCGCCGCGCCGGCGACAAGCAAAGTCTTACGGAACATCGTCGATCCCTCCGATCGCAAATATGCCGATCACGCTCGCCGGCTCTTCGTCGCCGGCCTGGTCGGATGCATCGGCAACCGCGGTCTCTGGCTCCGCCGAGTCGGGGGTGAGCGGCCCATCGGCCAGGTCGCGAATCTTTGTGACTTTCTCCATTTGCATCACGATCAACGCTGCCGCATCGCGCATGGCCAGCACGGCGGCACGTTTCAATGCATTCGACCCGCCAATTCCCTCTTTCTGGCTCTTGCCGTATGCGTTGACCGTCCAGCTCGACGCGCGCGTGCCCACGCTGTCGTAGACATTCATGCGGTAGCGAATCCACACGGCGAACGCCTCGGTCTGTGTCTGGTTGGGAATCGAAAACTCGAAACCCTCGATGCTCGGCTCGATCAGTGCATCGAACTGGTAGTCGCGGGGATCGTCATCCTCGCCGAGAATGATGACCGACGTAAACATGTAGTTGAACAGCTGGTTGAAGAAGTTCGCGTTCGAGTTGCCGAGTTCGATGGTCCACTTGTCACGGCCGAGGACGTCTTCCGTATGGACGAAATTGTGGAACTGGTCGGGAATGCGGACCGCGACGTCAACCGGGATCTTCTCGAGCCGGGGCTCGGGTATCGTCGGCATCTGCATGCTCACAGTGGAGGAGCAGCCGGCCGCAAGAAAAACAGCGATGCCGGCCAGCGATGCGAGACGGAGACGATCGATCAAACTTTAGAATTCCGCGCGTGTTCCAGGACTGCCTAGTCAGAGCGATTTCCGTGAACAGAGTTCCCTGAATTTCGCCGTTCCAAGCCCGATCAACTGTAGTGCGACCTTGGTCGCGTTGCAAATGGCCCGCCGGTCACTGCGCGCAGGGGCATCAGTAGTCCCGCCATTCCAGCGGTGCTTCCTGCATCAGGGCTACCTGCTCGCGCAGGGCGAGCACGTGCTCCTCCCAGTATCTGTGGCTGTCGAACCACGGGAACGCGATCCGGAATGCCGGATCGTCGCGGCGGCGCGCGAGCCACGCCGCATAGTGCATGATGCGCAGGCTGCGCAGCGCCTCGATGAGGTGGAGTTCGCGCGCGTCGAAGAGGCGAAACGCCGTGTAGCCCTCGAGCAGGGCTTGCAGCTGTGGTGTCTGCTCGTCGCGATCGCCCGACAGGAACATCCACAGGTCCTGCACGGCCGGGCCATGGCGGCAATCGTCGAGATCGACGATGTGCAGCTGGTCTTCGCGCACCAGTACGTTGCCCGGGTGGAAGTCCCCGTGCAGCCGGATCTCGCGCACGTCACCGGCCCGTTCGTACGAAGCCTCGACGCCGTCCAGCACGAGTTCGGCCACGCTTTCGTACGCGGCGCGAATATCCTCCGCTATGAAGTCGTTTTCGAGCAGGTATTCGAGCGACTCGGTGCCGTAGCTGTCGATGTCGATTCCCGGCCGGTGCCGGAACCGCGAGGTCTCGCCCTCGAGGTGGATGCGCGCCACGAGGCGCCCCAGCTGCCGCAGCAATTCGAGGTTGTCGAGGTCGGGTGCACGCCCGCCGTGACAGGGATAAACGGCGAGGCGATGATGGCCGGCATGATGCAGCGTGGCGCCCTCGTGCTCGAGCGGCGGGACCACGGGAATTTCCTGTTCGTCCAGCGACTGCGCGAAGGCGTGTTCCTCCAGGATCGCATCGTCGCTCCAGCGGCGCGGGCGATAGAACTTGGTGACGATCGGCGGACCTTCATCAATACCGATCTGGTAGACGCGATTTTCGTAGCTGTTGAGGGCGAGAAAGCGGCCATCGCAGCGCAAGCCCAGGTCGTCGAGCGTTGCGAGGATATCCTCAGGTTGCAGATCGGCGAAGGCCAGCGTGGCCGCATCGCTCAAGATGCGCGCCTCGATTCCCGCTTGCGGTCCGATTCCCTGAGCAGCTTCTTGCGCAGCCGCAGGTTCGTCGGCGTGACTTCGAGCAGTTCGTCGTCGTCGAGAAACTCGAGCGATTGTTCGAGCGAATAGTCCAGCCGCGGCGTGAGCACGAGGTTCTCGTCGCTGCCGGCGGCGCGGATATTGGTGAGCTGCTTCGCCTTGGTCGGATTGACGATAAGGTCGTTCGAGCGTTGGTGGATGCCAACGATCATGCCTTCGTACACTGGCTCGCCGTGTCCGATGAACAGGCGCCCGCGCTCCTGCAGGTTGAACAGGGCATAGGCCAGCGCCTTGCCCTGCACGTTGGAGACAAGGGCGCCGTTATTACGCTGCGCGATGGTACCGCCGACACGCGGCGCGTACTTCTCGAACACGTGGTAGATGAGGCCCGTGCCGGACGTGGCCGTCAGGTACTCGGTGCGAAAACCGATCAGGCCGCGCGTCGGAATACGGTAGTCGAGACGTATGCGCCCCTTGCCATCCGGCAGCATATCGGCCAGTTGACCCTTGCGCTCGGCGAGTCGCGTCATCACGGCGCCCTGGTACTGTTCGTCGAAGTCAACCGTAAGCTGTTCCCAGGGCTCGTGCTCGACGTCGTCCACGTCGTGCATGATGACCTCCGGCCGCGACACGGCGAGTTCGTAGCCCTCGCGGCGCATCGTCTCGACGAGAACCGCGAGATGCAGCTCGCCGCGGCCCGAGACACGAAACTTGTCGGGATCCTCGGTATCGTCAACGCGCAGCGCGACATTGTGTTCGAGTTCGCGGTCGAGGCGCTCGCGAATCTGGCGGCTCGTCAGGTACTTGCCGTCCTGGCCCGCAAACGGCGACTTGTTGACCTGGAAGCTCATGCTCACCGTCGGTTCGTCGACGGTAAGGGCTGGCAGCGCTTCTTCGTGGCCCGGTGCGCACAACGTGTCCGAAATGCCGAGCTTCTCGATGCCGCTGAACACGACGATGTCGCCAGCCGTCGCCGACTCGATCTTGCGGCGCTCGAGCCCGTGGAAACCGTAAATTTCGAGCACGCGGGCGCGACGTGTCTTGCCGTCCGGCGCGACGACGCTGATCGGGGAGTTGGTGCGCAAGGTGCCGCGGCGAATACGGCCGATGCCCAGCAGGCCGACGTAAGTATCGTAGTCGAGGCTCGAGACCTGGAGCTGCAGCGGGCCGTCGGGGTCGACGTCGGGCGGCGGCACGTGCTCGACGATGGTCTCGAACAGTGGCGTCATGTCGCCGTCGCGAACGTCTGCGTCCTCGCCCGCATAGCCCGTGAGCGCCGATGCGTAGATGATTGGAAAGTCGAGCTGCTCTTCAGTTGCGCCGAGGCGGTCGAACAGGTCGAACGTCTGGTTGACGACCCAGTCGGGCCGCGCGCCGTCGCGATCGATCTTGTTGATGACGACGACGGGCACGAGACCCTGCGCAAAGGCCTTCTGCGTCACGAAGCGCGTCTGCGGCATGGGTCCCTCGACGGCGTCCACGAGCAGCAGGACGCTGTCGACCATCGACAGTACGCGCTCGACCTCGCCCCCGAAGTCCGCGTGCCCCGGTGTGTCGACGATATTGATGCGGTAGTCGTTCCAGTTGACGGCCGTGTTCTTGGCGAGGATAGTGATGCCGCGCTCGCGCTCGAGATCACCGGAATCCATGACGCGATCGGGCGCATCGGCGCGCGGACCCAGCGTGCCGGATTGCTGCAGCAGCTGGTCGACGAGCGTCGTCTTGCCGTGATCGACATGCGCGATGATGGCGATGTTGCGGAGTTTCGAGATATCGGACATGGGATGGTGCCAGGGAGACCGGGCGCGGATTATAGAGCCCGGTCCGGCTTATTGATACGGAAATAGCATGAAAAAAACGATTTTGAGCACGTATCTTGCGATGCTGTCGCTCGCGACGGCCGCCTGCGGGCAGGCCGGCGACGGGATCGACGCGGCGGCACACGCGGACGAGGTCCTGGAGTGGCGGGCAGGACGCCTGGAACGGCTTCTCGCGCCGAACGGTTTCCTGACCCAGGTCGGTCTGCACTGGGTGGAAGCGGGCAGCTACTCGATGGGCTCGGCTGCCGACAGCGACATCCTGTTGCCGCCCGTGGCCGCGGCCACGGTGGGCGAGCTGCGGGTAACGGCCGAAGGCGGCGTATTCATGGCCGCGGAGGGCGTCGAGGTGACTCACGACGGCATGCCTGCATCCGAGCTCGTCATGCCCGCGGATACCTCGGGCGAAACCGTCATTGCGGCGCATCGGTCGCTGGCCTGGAGCGTGATCGAGCGCGGCGGCAAACTCGCGGTGCGCGTGCGCGACTACGAGCATCCCTGGGTGGCGTCTTTCGGCCCGTTGCCGTACTTCGATATCGACCCGGCCCTGCGCGTCGAGGCGGTCCTGAAACGCTACGATGAGCCCCGCAAGATTACCGTCGATACGGTCATCGAAGGCTTCCAGCAATTCCCGGTGTCGCCGGGCGTCGCCACTTTCGAGATCGACGGGACGACCTACGAACTCGAGCCACAGAGTGCCGGAGAGCAGCTGTTCTTCGTCTTCGGCGACGCGACCAACCGGGGCGACACGTATGGCGCAGGACGCTACCTGTACACGGATATGCCGGGAGACGACGGGCGTTTCATCATCGACTTCAACAAGTCCTACAGCCCGCCGTGCGCGTTCAACGATTTCTCGACCTGCCCGGTTGCATCACCCCGCAATCGCCTGCCGATCCGCGTGGAGGCGGGGGAAAAGTACGACCCGGCGCTGCACTACAGCGCTACGGCAAGTCGCTAGTCGACGATATCGAAGGTCAGGCCCGCATTGCCGCGCAGCCGCTCGATTAACGGGGCGGCCATGGCGGCAGCCGGCGTCAGGACGCCGCCGGGCGATTCCGGGTTGTCCAGTGCGAGGCAGACGGCGGCTTCGGCCAGCATCTTGCTCGTCGACCCGTACCCGGGGTCGCGATCGCCGGTAATGCGGCCGCGCAGTGTCTTGCCATCCGGCAGGGTCCCCAGTTGCATGAGGTTGAAGAAGCCGCTCTCGCGTTGTTTGCGGTCCGGGCCTTCGCCGGGATCCGGCAGCACAACGCGGCGCAGCAGCGCACGGGTCGGCGCGTACGCAAGGCCCAGCGCGAGCCCTGCAAGCCCGCCACTGACGAGGGCTGCCTTCGCGCGCCCGCCGAGGCCTTTGCCGGTCAGCACGGTCTCGCCATAGCAGAAGTCCTGGCCCCACGGGTATCCGGCCAGCGCGTGGCTGCGGCGCACGACGCGCGTGTTGACGCTCGCCATGATGAACGGCGCCGTCCAGCTGCCGGTCGCCTCGTCGAAGACGCTGCCCTGCTGGTCGCGTCCATCGGGCCCATCGCGCTCACCCTCGGGATTGAGTGCGTACGGGTCAACGAGCAGCCGCAGAATACTGCGATCCTCGCGCGCGGTCCTGGCCACGTTCGACATGCTGGCGACGGTGCCGCCGCTTACCGCTCCCTTGGTCGCCTTGACATACAGTTTGATGCTCTTGCAGTAGCTGCCGAAGCGCTGGTGCGCTTCCTGCTGCAGGAACCAGGCACCAATGTCCATCGGGATCGAGTCGAATCCGCAGCAGTGCACAATGCGCGCGCCTGTCTGCTGCGCCTGCTCGTGGTGCCTGTCGATCATCGCGCGAATCCACTGGACTTCGCCCGCGAGGTCGCAGTAATCCGTGCCTGCATCGACGCACGCGGCGACGAGCTGCGAGCCATACAACGCGTAGGGACCGACAGTCGTGAGAACGACGCGCGTGCGGGCGGCAAGCGCGGCGAGCGTGCCGGCGTCGCCGCTGTCGGCGACGACGCTCGGGAGGTCGGCCGCCGCCTCACCCAGTTCGTTCCTCAGCGCATCCAGTTTTCCCGGGCTGCGCCCGGCGACGGCCCACTTGAGATCGCCGCCTGTACCGTAGCGCTCGAGCAGGTACTCGGCCACGAGCCGGCCTGTGAAGCCCGTCGCTCCATAGACGACGATGTCGAATTCCCGGTCCTTCATAAACGTTTCTCCAGCAGCGCGACTTCCTTCTTGCCACCTTCGGTTTCCTGCGTGCCGATGCGAGCGAAGCCATGACGCTCGTGATAGGCCAGCGACACCGGGTTCGGCGGTCGGATGTTGACCTCGCAGACCAGCACGGGCACGTGACCTCGCAGTGTAGCGGTGAAATCCTCGTAGAGCTGCGAGGCGATGCCGAGCTGCCGGCTATGACTTGCGACCGCCACCCGGTCGACGTAGCCGAATACCTCGTGCCTGCGAGAGAAAAAGCGGTAATTGGCGCTGGCGTAGTCGAGGCCCTGCATCAGGCCGACCAGGAAGCCGGCAAGCCGGTCGTCAAGTCGTACCAGGCGAAAATACGGTGCGTGCTCAAAGAACCAGCGCATCTGATCCATGCTCAGACTGTTGACGTGCGGCACGGACGCCTCGTTCAGCGTGTGGACATCGTCGAGATCGTTTGCGGTAACATCGCTCACCTGCATTGCCCAAGTGTACCTTTTTGACGATCCAAACCCGGAGTATTCGATGATCAGAGAAATCCTCGCGCTGTTGGTACTGCTCGGACTGGCCGCATGCGCTGCCGAAGATGTGCACGAGACACTGAAAATCGACCTTGGCACGGTGGCGGCCGAGGGACGCGTGGTGCCCGTCGACGGCGTCACATCGGCCGGGCAGCCCGACGAGGCCGCCTTCAGGGTATTCGCGAATAGCGGCTACACCACCGTCATCGATCTGCGCATGCCCGGGGAAAATCGGGGCCTGGACGAGCCGGCCGTCGTCGAGAGCCTCGGCATGAGCTACGTGCCACTGCCGACGAGCGGCGACTTGATCACGTTCGACCAGGCCCGCCGGCTCGATGAGTTGATCGATGCGGCCGATGGTCCCGTACTGGTCCATTGTGGCAGCGCCAATCGCGTCGGGGCGCTGGTAGCCCTGAGCGAATACGCGGAGGGGGGCGACATGGAGCTGGCGCTCGAGAAAGGCAGGAAAGCCGGTCTCACGCGCCTCGAAGGAGTCGTGAAGAAGGCCATCGAGGCGGAGTAAGAAAGAAGGGGCCAGTGACCCTGACTCTGC
>JABDQH010000101.1 GCA_013042375.1 Woeseiaceae bacterium | reverse complement strand
GGCCTGCGCCGACACCTGCGCCCACGCCGGATGTCGCGGCGCCGGCCGCCGATGTCGCCCCGACCCCGCGCTATGGGACGACCTATTCGACCGTCGTGGGCGGCGAGTACTACGTCAACCGCGGCGATACGCTCTGGGGTATCGCAAGTCGCCTGCGCCCGGACAGCCGCCTGACCATGAACCAGACGATGGTCGCGATTTACGAAGCGAACCCGGATGCGTTCGAGGGCAACATCAACCGGCTCAAGGCCAACATGACCCTGCGCATCCCGAGTGCCGACAACGTCTTCCAGATCGCTCGGGCGGATGCGTTCGATGAAGTCAAGCGCCAGAACGATGACTGGCGCCGTGACATGCCGACTGCGGACACCGGTGTCGCCGACACCAGCTACGACGAGCCTGCATACGAAGAACCGGTCTATGAGGAGCCGACAGCCTACGAGGAACCCGAGGCAACGGCGGACACCGGGCAGCAAACGGAAACCACGCTGGAACTTGTTCCGCCGGACGAAGAGCAACCCGGCGTCGCTTACGACGACGAGTTCGAAGCAGCGGAGCCGCTGACCCGCGAGCAGCAGATCGAAAATCGTATTGCCGACCTCGAGACCGCCGACGTGCCTGACCAGCAGTCGCTGATCGAGATTCGTGATGCCGAACTCGCCGCGTTGCGCGAGGAACTGACCGCTATCCGCGGCGAGACCTACGAGCCGGCCGACGACGAAATCGCGAGCGAAGCCGGCGACGAGACCGTCGCCGGGGATGCGGGCGAGGTCGAGGCCGCCGACGAGCCGGCGGCGGAAGCCGAACGCGCACCGTCAGAGACCATCGTGCGCACCGCACGCAGGGACTCTCCGGGTTTCCTCGACAAGCTCATCGGCTGGGCCACCAGCACCTGGGCGCTCATTGCATACGCGCTGGCCGGTGTCGCCGGCCTGCTGTTCTGGTTCATGCGTCGCGGTGCCGCCGACGACGATGCGGCATCGTGGGAGACGCTCGGCAAGGACGAGGTGGCCGCGGGCGCGATGTCCGTGGCGAGCAAGTCCACGACGACCATGCCCGCCCCAACGCCCGACGAGGCGATTGTCGTGGTCGAGCAGGACTCGGGCATCCGGCCCACGGTCGAAGAAACGGCCGGAGATACGGTCGAAGAGGCGTTCGAGCAGGCGTTCGGCGACACGGTCGACGAGCCGCTCGAAAGCACGTTCGAGGCGCCTGTGGAGCCCGACGCCGAAGCGACCGGGAAATTCGACTCGCTCGAAGATACGTTCAGCGCCGAGACGGCACACCACCTGGACGAGACCGACCCACTGGCCGAAGCCGACTTCCACATGGCGTACGGCCTCTACGACCAGGCGGCCGACCTGGTCAACGGGGCGCTCGAAGTCGACCCGCGTAACAAGGCTCTCAGGTCGAAACTTTGCGAGATCTATTTTGTCTGGGGCAATCGCGACGCGTTCGTCGATGCGGCCGCGAATCTCAAGGACGTGATCGGCGACAGCGACTCGGCGGAATGGGACAAGATCGTGATCATGGGACAGCAGATTGCTGCCGACCACGCGATGTTCGCCGGGGCCGGCGTTGCCGGCGCGACCAAGGCCGTCGACCTGGCGTTCGGGGCCGACCCGGGCGAGTCGGCCGTGGTCGACGTCGATTTCGGCGGTTCGGACAGCAGCGAGACAGACATCGTCGACCTCGGAGCAGTCGATACCGGGGGCGATTTGAGTGCCATCGATTTCACGCTGGACGAGGATGTCGATGCGGGCCTCGACGCTACCGCCGAGATGCAGGCAATCGGCGAGACCACGGTCGAATCCCCGACGGTCGAACAACAATTCGGTGAAATGGAGGGTACCTCGAGGCTGCCGTCGCTGGATCCGCAGAGCATTGAAGATGCAGGCGAGATGAGTTCGGATGCAACGGCCGAGATAAATCTGGACGACCTGGACCTCGATGTGGCCGACCTCGCCGAGACCCAGTTCGCCGATCTCGACGAAACCGGGCCCAACGAAGCCATCGACGACCTTGCCCCGACGGGCGAGAATCGCGAAGTAGAGTCAGGCGACGCGAGTGAAACGGTGCAGATTGCCGCACCGGAATCGTCGCAGCCGCAAGCTGCGGACGTTCCGATTGCGGATACCGATGCAACGGACGAAACCAATTTGCTCGATGCAACCGGTCGCACGCAGGTCCTGGGTGCAGAAATGGGCGTCGAGACCGACACGAACGTCGAAGCGGACATCGGATCCGACGAAGCCACGCTGCTTGCGACGGGCTACGGTGATGAGGACGAGGCCCAGATATCGAGCGATGCCGAGACGATGCTGGCTTCCCTGGACGACGACGACGATTTCGACTACGCGAGCACCGAGGCTTTGCCGGCCGATGTGTTTGGCGGCAGCACCGGCCTCCACGAGGCCAGCGACACAACGGTGGCCGTGGCGGGTACCGACGTTGATCTCGATCTCGACGATCTCACGGCCGCACTGAAACGCAGTGAGATCGGCGACCCCGCCGAGGAACTGGGTGGCGATGCGACGATCGAGCAGCCGGCGCCACCGATCTTCGAAGACGACACGTCGGAGGTCGAGACGATGGCGCTTGAGCCCGACAAGATGAGCGACGACCTTCACGAGGCGCGCACGATGACCGAGGTCGGCACCAAGCTCGACCTTGCTCGCGCCTACGTCGATATGGGCGACCCGCAGGGCGCGCGCAGCATCCTCGAGGAAGTCCTCGATGAGGGTGACGAGGGCCAGCGCCAGCAGGCACAGCAGCTTCTCGAGGCGCTGCCGGGCTAGCTTCGGCAAACACGCGTTTCCGCTCTCCCCATGCGCATTGCGCTCGGTATCGAATACGACGGCACGTCGTACAACGGTTGGCAGCGTCAGAAGAACGGCCTCGGTGTCCAGCAGCGTCTCGAGGAGGCGCTCGGCGTCGTCGCCGACGAAGACATCGAAGCCGTGTGTGCAGGTCGCACCGATACGGGCGTGCACGCCTCGGGCCAGGTCGTACATTTCGATACGAGCGCAGAGCGCAGCGATCGCGGCTGGCTGCTCGGTACCAACACCAACCTGCCTCCTGACATCAGCGTCGCATGGGTGCGGCAGGTCGCCGACGATTTTCACGCGCGCTTTTCCGCGACGGGGCGCAGCTACCGCTACGTGATACTCAACCGCCTGCAGCGCTCTGCGTTGCATCGGCATCGTGCCTGGTGGGTACACCAGCCGCTCGACGAGTCGAGCATGGACAAGGCGGCGCAACGACTCGTCGGCGAGTTCGATTTTTCGGCATTCCGGGCCGCCGGCTGCCAGGCCCACTCGGCCGTGCGCAGGCTCACGTCGATCCGCGTCGCGCGCGACGGGGCCTGGGTGACGGTCGAGGTGTCGGCCAACGCATTCCTCATGCACATGGTGCGCAACATCACGGGCACGCTGGCGGCGATCGGGCGGGGCGAGCAACCGCTCGAGTGGATCGGCGACGTGCTGGAGAGCCGCGACCGCAAGCTCGGCGGCATCACGGCGCCGCCACACGGGCTGACGCTGGTAGCGGTCGATTACCCGCCGTCATTCGGCATACCGGCCGACGGCCGCTACTGATATGATTTGCCCATGAGCTGGTTCGAGAAATTGATGCCGTCGCGCATCAGCACGGAAAAGCGTACGAAGTCCGTCCCGGAAGGCGTGTGGCTCAAGTGCCCGGCCTGCGACGCGCAGTTGTACCGCAACGAGCTGGATCGCAATCTGCACGTGTGCCCCAAATGCGATTTCCACATGCGTATCGGCGCCCGCCAGCGGCTCGGGTTCTTCCTCGATCCCGACTCGATCCAGGAGCTCTCGGCTGGCCTCGAACCTCAGGATCCCCTGAAGTTCCGCGACAGCAAGAAGTACCGGGACCGCATCAGCCAGGCGCAGAAGAAGACCGGAGAGAAAGACGCGCTCGTCACGGTAACAGGTACGCTGTTCGGTCGTCCTGTCGTTGCGTGTGCGTTCGAATTCGCGTTCATGGGCGGTTCGATGGGCTCGGTCGTCGGCGAGCGCTTCGCCAGGGCGGCGCGACATGCCGCCGAGACCAGCATGCCGCTCGTGTGTTTCTCTGCGAGCGGCGGGGCGCGCATGCAGGAGGCGCTGTTCTCGCTGCTGCAAATGGCCAAGACGTCGGCCGCGCTGGCCGAACTCGGGGCCAGGGGCGTCCCGTATATCTCGGTCCTTACAGACCCGACGACGGGCGGCGTGTCGGCGAGCCTCGCGATGCTCGGTGACATCAATATCGGCGAGCCCGGCGCGCTAATCGGTTTCGCGGGACCGCGGGTCATCGAGCAGACCGTGAGAGAGCGGCTGCCCGAGGGCTTCCAGCGCAGCGAATTCCTGCTCGACCATGGCGCACTCGACATGATCGTCGACCGGCGCAAGATGCGCGACGAGATCTCCGACCTGCTCGCCAAGTTCGAGAAGCGACCGAATTCCGACGCCGCCGCCTGACACAGATGCTGCCCGCTTCGCCGCTGTCCGCCTGGTTGTCCTGGCTGGAGACCCTGTCGCCGCGTGAAATCGACCTCGGGCTCGAGCGCGTACACGACGTGCTCCGGCGCCTCGACATCGAATACCCCGACCACGTCCTGATCATTGCCGGTACCAACGGCAAGGGTTCGAGCGTCGCGATGGCGGAGGCGTTGTTGAGCGCGGCCGGCTGGCGTGTCGGCGCTTATACATCGCCTCATATCGTCGATTACAACGAGCGCATTGCCGTCGACGGCAGACCGGCCGATGACGAGACTATCGTGGCCGCCTTCGAGGCCATCGAATCCGTGCGCGGCGACGTGCCGTTGACCTACTTCGAATACGGCACGCTGGCGGCGCTGGTCGTGTTCGCGCGCGCCGGGCTCGATGTCTGGCTGCTCGAGGTCGGCATGGGCGGACGGCTGGACGCGGTCAACGCGGTCGAACCGACCGGCGTACTGATCACCAACGTCTCGCTCGATCATTGCGACTGGCTCGGCGAGGACGTGGAGGCCATCGCCGCCGAAAAGGCCGGCGTCATGCGGCCGGACGTTCCTGTCGTTTTCGGCGACGCCGCGGTTCCCGGGGCGGTTCTTCGCCGTGCGCGTGAGACCGGCGCGCGCCTGCTCCTGCGCGAGCGCGATTTCCCGGTTGAAGGGGTGCCGCGACCCGGCCTGGCTGGCGAATTCCAGGTGGGCAATGCGGCCGCCGTCCTTGCACTGCTCGATGCGGCCGGCCTCGGTGCAGCAACCGAGCCCGGTCTCGTGGCGCGAGTGCTGCCGGCGGTCGGGCTGCAGGGGCGAGGCCAGCGCATCGAGCGCGACGGCATCGAATGGCTGTTCGACGTCGCACACAACCCGGCTGCCGCCGGCATGCTCGCACAAACGCTGGCCGCGGACGCCGGCAACCGCCGAACGATTGCCATCGTTGCGATGCTCGACGACAAGGACGTCGATGGCTTCGCCCGATCCCTCGACGAGCACGTCGACCTGTGGATCGCGACGACGGCGTCCGGCGCAAGGGCGTTGCCTGCCGGCGAACTGGCACGGCGCATCGCCAATGTGTCGGGACGTCCCTGCCTGATCGCGGGTTCCCACGAGGATGCGGTGCAGGTTGCCAGCAAGGAGGCGGCGAGGGGTGACCGCATCGTCGTGACCGGCTCGTTTTACCTGGTCGGTCCCGTGCTGCAACGGCTTGGGCTATACTCGCCCCGCAGGCCATGATGGAAAGAGCGTTGAAAGAGAGAATCGTCGGTGCGGCAGTTTTGGTCGTGTTCGTTGTTCTTGTCGTGCCGATCTTTCTCGACGGGCCGCCCGGGGAGGAGGAGATCCGGACCGAAAGCGTTGCGCTGCCGGGCCAGGAGGGGCAGCAGGCGCAGACCGTCGTGCTCGAGCGCGATCGCACCGAGCCTGTGCCGGTCAATGCCGGGACCGAGCCGCCTGCGGAGCAGCCGCAGGCGGATGCGCCGCCGGCAGAGCCGGCCGCCGAGCCGGCGCCCACGGAGCAGTCCGAGCGCGCCGAAGCCGAGATTATCCGCATGCCCGAGCCCGAATCGACGTCGATGCCCTCGACCAGCAAGGTGCCGACGGCGGCGACCTCTACGACAGGCATGTGGGCGGTACAGCTCGGCAGTTTCTCCAACAAGGCCAACGCCGAAAAACTCGTTGCCGACCTGCGCAAGCAGCAGTACCTCGCGTTCCTGAGCCAGGTGCAGGCGGAGCGGGGCACCCTGCACCGCGTCCGCATCGGACCGCAGAAAGACCGCGCTGGCGCCGAGGCGATGGCAGCGCGCCTGGCCAAGGCCGGCTACCCGGGTCAGGTCGTTCCGCACCCGTGATATCATCGCGTTCCCACCCGCATGACCTTGCGATCCAAGACCACATAGCCGATGCCGATCATCGACATAATTATCGCCGTCGCCATTCTGATCTCGGTCGTGGTGGGGATCTTCCGGGGATTCGTACGCGAAGCGATCTCGGTCGCGGCACTGTTGTTCGCGATCTGGTCCGCGCTGTACTTCGGCCCTGCGCTCGGCAGCGTCACGGATACCTGGCTGAATTCCGAAGAATTGCAAAAGTGGTTCGGGCGCGTACTCGTATTCGCCGTGGTCCTGCTGCTCGGCGCGTTGCTCGGCTGGGCACTCTCGAAAATCGTCCGCTGGTCCGCGCTCAGCGGCATGGACCGTTTCCTCGGTGCCCTGTTCGGCACGGGGCGCGGCGTCCTGCTCGTGGCCGTGGGTGTCATCGGCGGGGAGTTCGCGGGTTTCGACAACGACGAGTGGTGGGCAGAGTCGCGGCTGATTCCCCATTTCGAGGTCGTGGCCGAGTGGATCAAGGTCATGGCGCCCGAGGGACTGGATGTCATACTTCCGGACCAAGAAGCCGAAGCGCTTCCTGTCCCGGTCTGAGGGAGAAACGCTAGATGTGTGGTGTCGTCGGCATCGTTGCAACGAAACCGGTTAACCAGGGGCTCTACAATGCCCTGACCGTGTTGCAGCATCGTGGCCAGGACGCGGCCGGAATCGTGACCTGGAGCGAGGAGCACGGGCTCAAACAGCGCAGGAGCAACGGGCTCGTGCGCGACGTGTTCCGGCAGCGCCACATGGAACGCCTGCAGGGGCACGTGGGCATTGGTCACGTGCGCTACCCGACGGCCGGCGGCGCGAAGTCGTCGGAGGCCCAGCCGTTCTACGTGAATTCGCCCTACGGCATTTGCCTTGCGCACAACGGCAACCTGACCAACTACAACGAGCTGGCGGGCCTTTTGACACGTGAGGACCGCCGGCACCTGGCGACGGATTCGGACTCGGAGGTGCTGCTCAACGTATTTGCGCACGAGCTGCAGCTTCGAGCCGATGGCCGCGCAACCCCGGAAAACATCTTCGACGCCGTCGAGGCCGTGCACGCGCGCTGCCGCGGGGGCTACGCGGTCGTGGTGCTGATCATCGGTTACGGCATCGTGGCCTTTCGCGATCCGCACGGCATCCGTCCGCTCGTACTCGGCGAGCGCGAAGAGGGCGGCAACCGGGAATACATGGTCGCGTCCGAGAGCGTGGCGCTCGATGCGGTGCAGTTCAGGAGACTGCGCGACGTCAAGCCGGGCGAGTGCGTCTACATCGAGAACGACGGCGTCCTGAATGCGCGCGATTATGCGGGTGAGACGCGGCATACGCCGTGCATCTTCGAGCATGTGTATTTCGCCCGGCCGGATTCGATACTCGACGATATTTCGGTGTACAAGGCGCGCCTGCGCATGGGCGAGCAGCTCGCCGGCAAGATCGTGCGTGACTTCCCGGACCACGACATAGACGTCGTGATACCAATTCCGGATACGAGCCGCACGGCGTCGCTGCAGGTTGCCTACCACCTGGGCGTGAAGTACCGCGAAGGTTTCATCAAGAACCGCTACATCGGGCGCACGTTCATCATGCCGGGACAGGCGGAGCGCGTGCAGTCGGTGCGCCGCAAGCTGAATGCGATCGATCTCGAGTTTCGCGGCAAGAACGTCCTGCTGATCGACGACTCGATCGTGCGTGGCACGACCTCGAAGCAGATTATCAAGCTGGCGCGCGAGGCAGGGGCGAAGAAGGTGTACTTTGCGTCGGCGGCGCCGCCCGTGCGCTTCCCGAATGTCTACGGCATCGACATGCCCGCGGCCGCAGAGCTGATCGCGAACGGGCGCGACATCGAGGAGATCCGCGAGCTGATCGGCGCGGACCGGCTGATCTACCAGGACCTGCACGGTCTCATCCGCTCGGTACGCCACGACAAGACGGCGATTACGGAGTTCGATACCTCGTGCTTCTCGGGTGAGTACGTCACCGGCGACGTGACGCCGGAGTACCTGGCCGCGCTCGAGGCACGTCGCAGCGACGCCGCCAAGCAGGCCCGCAAGAAGAAGCGCAAGCGATCCGGTGCCAAGGTCGTTTCCCTGTAGCGGCATATCCACCCGCGCGACAATTCCCGGGCAATGAGTATCAAGGTCATGATCATCGACGAGCAGGCGGACTTCCGCTCGCTGCTCATGCACCACGTCACGACGAACTGGCCCGACGCGATCATTTCTGCCTACGATCCGACGTCGGCCGGACACCTGCCCGACGAGTTTTCAGGTGCCGACAACGACCTCATCCTGCTGGGAAGCCGGCATGGCGAGGATCGCGAGGGCGTTGATGTGCTGCGCCGCTTCATGCGCCGCGACAAATTTCCGCCGGTCGTTTATTTCGGCACCGAAGACGATCAGCAGGAAGCCCATGCCCTGCGACCGGACGCACACTTCATCCGCGAGCACATCAATCACGATTCGCTGGTCAAGTCGCTCGGCGACGTGCTCGTTGCACGACGGCGTGTCGCGTCGACGAGCTCATTGCTGGGCGGCGATATGCAAACCGGCGTTCAACCTCTCATCAAGGGCTATCGATTAATCCGCAGGCTCAGCAGCACCTCGCACTCGGGCGTCTACCTGGCCGAACGCGAGTCGACGCACTTCCAGGTCGTGCTCAAGGTGCTGCGCCAGGTCCCCGGGCACGAGGACACTGTCGGTGCGTTCGATCGATTCCTGCAGGAGTACGAGACGATTGCCGACATCGAACACCCGCACGTCGTCCGTATCTTCGACCTTGGCGTGAGCGACGATCATGCGCATATTGCGATGGAGTATCTCGATGGCGGGGACCTGCGCGGGAAGATCGAGAAGGGCATCGCCGAGCGCCAGGCCGTGCAGTACCTGAGACAGATCGCAAGCGGGCTGTCGGCCGTGCACGAGAAGCGTGTAATGCATCGCGATCTCAAGCCCGGCAACATCATGCTGCGCAAGGACGGGTCGATTGCGCTCATCGATTTCGGCCTGGCCAAGAAAGCGAAGCTCGAGTCCGAGATCACTGACACCGGCGAAATTTTCGGCACGCCCTATTACATGAGCCCCGAGCAGGGGCATGGCAGCAACGTCGATGCGCGCAGCGATATCTACAGCCTCGGCGTGATCTTCTACGAGATGCTGACCGGCGAGAAGCCGTTCCAGGCCGACACCGCGATGGGCATCATCTATCAGCACGCCAATGCTCCCGTGCCGCTGTTGCCCGAGCGCCTGGCGGCCCACCAGGCATTGCTGAACACGATGCTGGCCAAAGAGCCCGAGCAGCGCCCGCAGACCGCGACGGAGATCGAGGCATGGCTGTAGCGTCCGCCGTGCCGGCACCCATCGCGGACTTCCTGGCGACGCCGACGCCGGACGCGTGGCTCGATGTGGCCTGCCAGCGCCTGCCCGAGCTGCTGCTCGATCATGCCAACTGCGAGCTGAAAGCAGCCTCGACGGCGCTCGGGTTCCTGTATCGGTACCCGCAGCGCGGCGCACTGGCGCAACGCATGTCGCGCCTGGCGCGTGAAGAGCTGCGTCATTTCGAGCAGGTGCGTGCGATCATGAACGAGATGGATATCCCGTTCGAGCGGCTCTCGGCGTCGCGTTACGCGGGCGGTCTGCGCGAGGCCGTGCGGGACGAGGAGCCGTACAAGCTGCTCGACATGTTGCTCATCGGCGCGCTGATCGAGGCGCGTTCCTGTGAGCGGTTCGCGAAGATCGCGCCGCGCCTGCCCGAGAAGCTCGGGCGTTTCTATGCCGGCTTACTGGCCTCGGAGGCCCGGCACTTCGAGCACTACATCGCGTTCGC
>JABDQH010000082.1 GCA_013042375.1 Woeseiaceae bacterium | reverse complement strand
GTGCTGCTCGGCCATCACCTTCGTCAAGGCCGCCGTCAGCGTCGTCTTGCCGTGGTCAACGTGACCAATCGTGCCTACGTTAACGTGCGGTTTTGTTCTCTCAAATTTCTCTTTTGACATGTCCCTATTCCCGGGTTGTTTTGTCTCGAGGCCGAAACCCCTATTACACTCGTTTTACGATGCCTTCTGCAACACGGTGTCCGCAACGTTCTGCGGCACCTCCGAATACTTCTCGAATTCCATCGAGTACACGGCGCGCCCCTGGCTCATCGACCTGAGGTCGGTCGCGTACCCGAACATCTCGGCCAGCGGTACCTCGGCGCGGATGACTTTGCCGGCGGGCGTGTCGTCCATGCCCTGCGGCAGACCGCGACGGCGATTGAGGTCGCCCATCACGTCGCCCATGTACTCTTCCGGCGTCACCACCTCGACCTTCATGACCGGCTCGAGCAGCACGGGGTCGGCCTTGCTCGCGCCGTCGCGGAAGCACATGCTGCCGGCGATCTTGAACGCCATCTCACTCGAGTCGACGTCATGGTAGGAACCGTCGTAGAGCGTGACCTTGCAGTCAACGACGGGGTAACCGGCAACGACGCCATTTTCCATCTGTTCCCGCACACCGCGATCCACGGCAGGAATATACTCTTTCGGCACGGCACCGCCGACGATATCGTTGGCGAACTCGTAGCCGGCGCCCGGCTCCTGCGGCTCGATACGCAGGAACACGTGACCATACTGGCCGCGACCGCCCGTCTGCCGCACGAATCTGTGCTCCTGTTCGACGCCCCTCCGAATCGTCTCGCGGTAGGCAACCTGGGGCCTGCCCACATTCGCATCCACGTTGAATTCGCGCTTCATGCGATCGACGATGATGTCCAGGTGAAGCTCGCCCATACCCGAGATGATCGTCTGGTTGGACTCTTCGTCCGTATGCACGCGGAACGACGGATCTTCCTTGGCGAGCTTCATCAGCGCCATGCCCATCTTGTCCTGGTCGGCCTTGGTCCGTGGCTCGACGGCAACCGAAATGACGGGTTCCGGAAACTCCATGCGCTCGAGCGTGATCTGCTGCTTGAGGTCGCAAAGCGTGTCACCCGTCGTGACGTCTTTGAGGCCGACCGCCGCGGCGATATCGCCCGCATGGACTTCCTTGACTTCCTTGCGGTCGTTCGAATGCATTTGCAGGATGCGGCCGATGCGCTCCTTCCTACCCTTGACCGGGTTGTAGACCGTATCGCCCGAGCTCAGCACGCCCGAGTAGACGCGGAAAAACGTCAGGTTGCCAACAAACGGGTCGGTCGCGATCTTGAAGGCCAGCGCGGCGAACGGCTCGTTGTCGTCTGCCGGTCGCTCACCGTCCGTGTCTTCGTCGATATGGCCAGTGATCGCCGGCACGTCAATGGGCGAAGGCATGAAGTCGATGACCGCGTCCAGCATCGCCTGCACGCCCTTGTTCTTGAACGCCGAGCCGCACATCGTCACGACGATCTCGCCCGACAAAGTCCGCGCCCGCAGGCCCGCGCGAATCTGTGCCTCGCTCAGCTCGCCGTCCTCGAGGAATTTTCCGAGCAGTTCCTCGTCCGCCTCGGCGGCCGCCTCGATCATCTTCTCGCGCCATGCCTCTGCATCTGCGCGCAGCTCTTCGGGAATTTCGCGCGCTTCATAGGTCATACCCATGTTCGCGTCGTCCCAATAAATCGCCTGCATCCGCACGAGGTCGATGACGCCGGCGAAATTCTCCTCGGCCCCGATCGGCAGCTGCACGACGACCGGGTTGGCGCCGAGGCGCTCGCGCACCTGGCCGACGACCCGCAGGTAATCGGCGCCCGCGCGATCCATCTTGTTCACGAAGATCATGCGCGGCACGCTGTACTTGTTGCCCTGGCGCCAGACCGTTTCGGTCTGCGGCTCGACGCCACCGACCGAGCACAGCACCGTGATAGCGCCGTCGAGCACGCGCAGGCTGCGTTCGACCTCGATCGTGAAGTCGACGTGGCCCGGCGTATCGATGATGTTGATGCGATGCTCGTCGAACCGGCCGTCCATGCCGGTCCAGAAACAAGTCGTCGCGGCCGACGTAATCGTAATGCCGCGCTCCTGCTCCTGTTCCATCCAGTCCATGACGGCCGCGCCGTCGTGGACCTCACCCATCTTGTGGCTTACGCCGGTATAGAAGAGGACGCGTTCAGTCGTGGTCGTCTTGCCCGCATCAATATGGGCCATGATGCCGATATTGCGGTAACGCTCGATGGGTGTAATGCGGGCCACGACAAAGTTCTGGTCAAAGCGGTTGTTAGCCGGTTACCAGCGGTAATGCGAGAACGCTTTGTTGGCTTCCGCCATACGGTGCGTATCTTCTTTCTTCTTGACGGCCGTGCCGCGGTTTTCCGCCGCGTCGAGCAGCTCGTGCGCGAGGCGATGCGCCATCGACTTCTCACTGCGCTTGCGGGCGGCATCGATGATCCAGCGCATGGCCAGCGTCTGGCGGCGCGTGGGACGGACTTCGACCGGTACCTGGTAGGTGGCACCACCGACACGACGCGACTTCACCTCGACGACGGGCTTGACGTTCTCGAGCGCCGTTTCGAGCAGCTCGAGAGCCTTGTCGTCGGTATTCGTCTCGCGCTCGGCGATACGGTCGAGGGCACCGTAAATGATGCGCTCGGCTACAGATTTCTTGCCGTCGCTCATGATCATGTTCATGAACTTCGCGAGCAGCTCACTGCCGTACTTGGGATCGGGGAGGATCTCGCGTTTGGGTGCCTGTGTTCTTCTGGACATTACCTGTTTCTCAACTCTCGATTCACGACTTCGGACGCTTGGTGCCGTACTTCGACCGGCCTTGGCGGCGATCGGAAACGCCGGCACAGTCGAGCGTGCCGCGAACGGTGTGATAGCGAACACCCGGCAAGTCCTTTACGCGACCACCGCGAATCAGTACGACGCTGTGCTCCTGCAGATTATGCCCTTCGCCGCCGATGTAACTCGTGACCTCGAAGCCGTTGGTGAGGCGCACACGAGCGACCTTGCGCATGGCCGAATTCGGCTTCTTCGGTGTCGTCGTATAGACGCGCGTGCACACGCCGCGCTTCTGAGGGCTTGCCTCGAGCGCCGGGACCGTGCTTTTCGCAGGCTTCGTCTTACGCGGCTTGCGGACTAACTGATTCACTGTGGCCATGGGCCTTCACTCTTCTCTTATCCGGTTAAATAACTTTAGCTTTCAATCACTTTCGCGCGCATTTACAGACGCGCGCACCCGTCCGCTGGACGCCATCTGCGCCAGGGGTCGGGGAAAATCGTCGGCTCCGCCACCGGCGGGCCTGCGAATGTTCAGGACCCGCCTATCGGCGGGCCCCGGGGTCAAGGGCGGGCATTGTATTGACGCCATGCGCCCTCTGTCAACAGAAGGGGGGACATGAAAGGTGTCCCCACTTCTATGCCTCCGTCGTGGCCTCGCCGCTCTCCGCCGCCGCATCGGCCTCCGCCGCCACATCGGCCTCCGGCTCCGCATCGGCCTCCGCCGCCGCAGCGGCTTCGACCTCGGCCGCCTCAATGGCCGCCGCGGCCGCCTGCGATTCCTCGAGCTCCTGGAGCTGCTCGGCCAGGTCCTGCTCGCGCGTACGACGCCGTTCGGCGTGGTGGGCGAAGCCGGTGCCTGCCGGGATCAGCCGACCTACGATTACGTTCTCCTTGAGGCCGCGCAGTTCGTCGCGCAGCCCGCGAACCGCCGCCTCGGTGAGAACCCGCGTGGTCTCCTGGAACGACGCCGCCGAGATGAACGACTCCGTTGCCAGCGACGCCTTCGTGATACCCAGTAGCACAGGTTCAGACGTGAGCGGGTCCTTGCCCTGCGCCTCGAGCTGTTCCGACACCTCGAGGAAGCGGGCCTTGTCGATCTGCTCGCCACGCAGGTAGTTGCTGTCACCCGCGGCCGTAACGTTCACCTTGCGCAGCATCTGGCGGATGATCACTTCGATGTGCTTATCGTTGATCTTCACACCCTGCAGGCGATAAACGTCCTGGATTTCCCGGACGAGGTAGTCCGCCAGGTTCTCGACGCCCTGCAGCCGCAGGATATCGTGTGGGTTTGGCTCACCGTCGGCGATGATTTCGCCCCTGACGACCTGCTCACCCTCGAACACATTGAGGTGACGCCACTTCGGAATCAGCTCCTCGTGACTCTCGCCCGACTCGTCCGTGATGACGAGGCGACGTTTGCCCTTCGTTTCCTTACCGAAGCTGACCGTGCCCGTGTGCTCGGCCATGATCGCCGGGTCCTTCGGCTTGCGGGCTTCGAACAGGTCGGCGACCCGCGGCAGACCACCCGTGATGTCACGCGTCTTCGACGATTCCTGAGGAATACGCGCGATGACGTCGCCGACGGCAACCCTGGCGCCGTCCGACATCGAGATGATGGCGCCGACAGGCAGCGCGTAGACAGCCGGGATTTCGGTGTTGGCGAAGTACACGTCCTTGCCGTCTTCGCCGACGAGCTTGGCGACCGGGCGCAGGTCCTTGCCGGCACCGCCGCGGCTCTTCGGATCGAGAACGACGATGCTCGTCAGGCCCGTGAATTCGTCGACCTGCTCGGCGACCGTAATGCCATCGATGAAGTCCTCGAACCTGATGCGGCCCTCTACCTCGGTGACGACCGGGTGAGTATGCGGATCCCAGGTCGCGACGACCTGGCCCTGCGAGACCTCTGCGCCGTCTTCGATCGTGATCGTTGCACCGTACGGCACTTTGTAGCGCTCGCGTTCGCGGCCGAGTTCGTTGACGATCGAGATCTCACCCGAGCGCGATACGGCGACGAGGTAGCCCTTGTGGTGCGCAACCGTCTTGATGTTGACAAGCTTGGCGACACCGTTCGACTTGATCTCGATGTTGTTGATCGCAGCAGAACGCGACGCCGCACCACCGATATGGAAGGTGCGCATCGTGAGCTGTGTGCCTGGCTCACCGATCGACTGGGCCGCGATGACGCCGACGGCCTCACCGATGTTGATGCGATGACCGCGGGCAAGGTCGCGGCCGTAGCACTGCGAGCATACGCCGTAGCGGACCTCGCAAGTGATTGGCGAACGCACCATGACGTGGTCGATCGACAGCTCTTCGAGACGCTGCACCGTGGCTTCGTCGAGCATCGTGCCCGCGTCGAACGCAACCTTGTCCGTACCCGGAATCATCACCGGCTCGGCGAGAACGCGGCCGAGGACGCGCTCGGTCAGCGGCTCGACGATGTCGCCGCCCTCGACGAGCGGGGCCATCGAGACGCCGTTGCGGGTTTCGCAATCAGGCTCGGTGACCACGAGGTCCTGCGCCACGTCGACGAGACGCCGCGTCAGGTAACCCGAGTTGGCGGTCTTGAGCGCCGTATCGGCGAGGCCCTTGCGCGCACCATGGGTCGAGATGAAGTACTGAAGTACGTCGAGACCCTCGCGGAAGTTGGCCGTTATCGGTGTTTCGATGATCGAGCCGTCCGGCTTGGCCATGAGGCCACGCATGCCGGCCAGCTGGCGAATCTGCGCCGCAGAGCCGCGCGCGCCGGAGTCGGCCATCATGTAGATCGAATTGAACGACTCCTGCTTGACGTCCTTGCCCGCGGCATCCTTGACCGTATCCGTGCCGAGCTTGTCCATCATGGCCTTCGCCACCTGCTCGTTCGTGCGCGACCAGATGTCGACGACCTTGTTGTAGCGCTCGCCGTCGGTGACGAGACCCGAACCGTACTGGTCCTGGATTTCCTTCACCTCGGTCTCGGCCACGTCGAGGATGTCCTGCTTGCTCTCCGGCACGACCATGTCGTTTACGCCGATCGAGATGCCGGCCATGGTCGCATTGCGGAAACCCATGTACATCAGGCGGTCGGCAAATACGACGGTCTTCTTCAGGCCGAGCTTGCGGTAGCACGCGTTGATGACGTTCGAGATCGCCTTTTTCGCCATCGGGCGATTGATCAGCGTGAACTCGAGGCCCTTCGGCAGAATGCTTGATAGCAGTGCACGGCCGATGGTCGTGTCGACGATCCTGGTCACCTCTTCGACATCGCCGTCTTCGTTGCGCTCGTCGATCGTGACGCGAATCCTCACCTGCGCCTGCAATTCGGCGATGCCCGTCTCGTAGGCGCGGCGCGCCTCGTCGAGGCTCGCGAGGATCATGCCCTCGCCTCTGGCATTAACGCGCTCACGCGTCATGTAATAGAGGCCGAGTACGACGTCCTGTGACGGCACGATGATCGGGTCACCGTTGGCCGGCGACAGGATGTTGTTCGACGACATCATCAGCGCGCGCGCTTCGAGCTGTGCCTCGATCGACAGCGGCACGTGCACGGCCATCTGGTCGCCGTCGAAGTCGGCGTTAAACGCCGTGCAGACGAGCGGATGCAGCTGGATGGCCTTGCCCTCGATGAGTACGGGCTCGAACGCCTGGATACCGAGACGGTGCAATGTCGGTGCACGGTTCAGCAGTACCGGGTGCTCGCGAATGACTTCTTCGAGGATATCCCAGACTTCCGCACCCTCGCGTTCCACGAGGCGCTTGGCCGCCTTGATCGTCGTCGCCTCACCGCGCAACTGCAGCTTCGAGAAGATGAACGGCTTGAAGAGCTCCAGCGCCATCTTCTTCGGCAGGCCGCACTGGTGCAGCTTGAGCGTCGGACCGACCACGATGACCGAACGGCCCGAGTAGTCGACGCGCTTGCCGAGCAGGTTCTGGCGGAAGCGGCCCTGCTTGCCCTTGATCATGTCGGCGAGGGACTTCAGCGGGCGCTTGTTCGTGCCCGTGATCGCGCGGCCGCGGCGACCGTTGTCGAGCAGCGCGTCGACCGACTCCTGCAGCATGCGCTTCTCGTTACGCACGATGATGTCGGGCGCGTTGAGCTCGAGCAGGCGTCGCAGGCGATTGTTGCGGTTGATCACGCGGCGATACAGGTCGTTCAGGTCCGAGGTCGCAAACCGCCCGCCGTCGAGCGGCACCAGCGGACGCAGGTCCGGCGGCAGCACGGGCAGTACCGTAAGTACCATCCACTCGGGTTTGTTACCCGATTCGATGAACGACTCGAGCAGCTTGAGGCGTTTCGACAGGCGCTTGATCTTGGTCTCAGAGCGCGTTGCGTCGATGTCTTCACGAACCGACAACACTTCACGCTGCAGGTCGATCGTCATGAGCATCTCGCGAACGGCTTCGGCGCCCATACGCGCGTCGAACTCGTCGCCGTACTGTTCCAGCGCCTCGAGATACATGTCGTCCGTCAGCAGCTGGCCGCGCTCGAGCTCGGTCATGCCCGGTTCGACGACCACGAAGGCCTCGAAATACAGGACGCGCTCGATCTCGCGCAGCGTCATGTCGAGCATCAGGCCGATGCGGCTCGGCAAGGACTTCAGGAACCAGATGTGCGCGACCGGGCTGGCCAGCTCGATGTGCGCCATGCGCTCACGGCGCACCTTGGTCTGTGTGACTTCGACACCGCACTTCTCGCACACGACACCGCGGTGCTTGAGGCGCTTGTACTTGCCGCACAGGCACTCGTAGTCCTTGATCGGGCCGAAGATCTTGGCGCAGAACAGGCCGTCGCGCTCGGGCTTGAACGTGCGGTAGTTGATCGTCTCGGGCTTCTTGACCTCACCGAACGACCACGAACGGACCATGTCCGGCGACGCCAGGCCGATGCGAATGGCATCGAAGTCGTCGACCGGATTCTGGTACTTGAAAAGCTTGAGGAGATCTTTCATCAGTCCGTCTCCAGCTCGATGTTGATGCCCAAGGAGCGAATCTCCTTGACCAGTACGTTGAAGGACTCCGGCATACCGGCGTCCATGTAGTGCTCACCGTCCACGATGTTCTTGTACATCTTGGTGCGGCCCTGCACGTCGTCGGACTTGACCGTCAGCATTTCCTGCAAGGTGTAGGAAGCGCCGTAGGCTTCGAGGGCCCAGACCTCCATTTCACCGAAGCGCTGGCCGCCGAACTGCGCCTTGCCGCCGAGCGGCTGCTGCGTAACGAGGCTGTAGGGCCCCGTCGAACGGGCATGCATCTTGTCGTCGACAAGGTGGTTGAGCTTGAGCATATACATGTAGCCCACGGTGACCTCGCGGTCGAACTTCTCGCCCGTGCGGCCGTCGTACAGCGTCGACTGCCCGGACCGGTCAAGCCCGGCGAGCTCGAGAAGACCCTTGATCTCATCCTCTGTCGCGCCGTCGAACACCGGCGTCGCCGTCGGCACGCCGTTGGTCAGGTTACCCGCCAGTTCGACGACCTCCGCTTCGGTCAGAGACTTGACGTCTTCGACCTTGCCGCCCGTCTTGTTGTAGACCTCCTCGAGGAACTTCCTGAGCTTGGCGACCGATTCCTGCGCTTTTAGCATGTCGTCGATCTTCTTGCCGACGCCCTTGGCGGCCCAGCCGAGATGCGTTTCGAGCACCTGGCCGACGTTCATGCGTGACGGCACGCCGAGCGGGTTGAGCACGATGTCGACCGGCGAACCGTCCTCGAGGTACGGCATGTCCTCAACCGGGACGATTGTCGAAATGACGCCCTTGTTGCCGTGGCGACCGGCCATCTTGTCGCCGGGCTGGATGCGGCGCTTGACGGCCAGGTACACCTTGACCATCTTGAGCACGCCCGGTGCGAGGTCGTCGCCCGCCGTGATCTTCATTTTCTTCTCGTCGAAACGACGATCGAATTCGTCGCGCTGGGCCTTGAGCCGCTCGAACGCCTTCTGCAGCTGCTCGTTGGCATCGTCGTTCTTGACACGAATCTCGAACCACTTCTCGCGCGGCACGTCCTCGAGGTAGCCCTTCGTGATCTTCGAGCCGGACTTGAGCTTGTTCGGGCCGCCCTGGGCCATCTTGCCCGTGAGCATGCGCTCGATACGCTCGTAGATGTCCTCTTCGAGAATACGCAGGGTATCGTCGAGGTCCTTGCGCACGGCCTCGAGCTCGGATTTCTCGATCGAGAGCGCACGCAGGTCCTTCTCGACGCCGTCGCGTGTGAACACGCGCACGTCAATGACCGTACCGTCCATGCCCGGCGGTACGCGCAGGCTGGTGTCTTTCACGTCGGACGCCTTCTCGCCGAAGATCGCACGCAGCAGCTTCTCTTCCGGCGTCAGCTGGGTCTCGCCCTTGGGCGTGACCTTGCCGACGAGAATGTCCCCCGCAGAGACCTCGGCCCCGATGAACGCGATGCCCGACTCATCGAGCTTGGCCAGCGCGGCGTCGCCGACGTTCGGGATGTCGGACGTGATGTCCTCGGGCCCGAGCTTGGTGTCGCGCGCGACGCACTGCAGCTCCTCGATATGAATCGTCGTGAAGCGGTCCTCCTTGACGACGCGCTCCGAGATCAGGATCGAGTCCTCGAAGTTGTAGCCGTTCCACGGCATAAACGCGACCAGCAGGTTCTGCCCCAGCGCGAGTTCGCCCATGTCCGTCGACGGGCCATCGGCGAGCACGTCACCGGCCGCGATCTGGTCGCCGCTCTTCACGAGCGGTCGCTGGTTGATGCACGTGTTCTGGTTCGAGCGCGTGTACTTGGTCAGGTTGTAGATGTCGACACCGGGCTCGGCTGCCGTCGTCTCGTCGTCGTTGACGCGGACGACGATGCGTGATGCATCGACCGAGTCGACGAAGCCGCCGCGGCGCGCGACGACCGTCACGCCCGAGTCGGTGGCGACGGCGCGTTCGATGCCTGTACCGACGAGCGGTGCCTCGGCGCGCAGCGTTGGCACGGCCTGGCGCTGCATGTTCGAACCCATCAATGCGCGGTTGGCATCGTCGTGCTCGAGGAACGGGATCAGCGCGGCCGCGACCGACACAATCTGGCGCGGGCTGACGTCCATGTAGTTGACGTCCTCGCGGCTGGCCAGCGTAAATTCGTTCTTGTGGCGCACGGCAACGAGTTCTTCGACGAACCTGCCGGCCTTGTCGAGCTCCGAGTTGGCCTGGGCGATGACGTACTGACTCTCTTCGATCGCCGACAGGTACTCGATGTCGCTCGAGGCTTTGCCGTTCTTCACCTTGCGATACGGCGTCTCGAGGAAGCCGTACTCGTTGGTGCGCGCATACACGGCCAGCGAGTTGATCAGGCCGATGTTCGGGCCTTCCGGCGTCTCGATCGGGCACACGCGGCCGTAGTGCGTCGGGTGCACGTCGCGGACCTCGAAGCCCGCGCGTTCGCGCGTCAGACCGCCAGGGCCGAGCGCCGACACGCGACGCTTGTGCGTCACCTCCGACAGCGGGTTGTTCTGGTCCATGAACTGCGACAGCTGGCTCGAACCGAAGAACTCCTTGACGGCAGCAGCGACCGGCTTGGCGTTAATCATCTCCTGCGGCATCAGGTTGTCCGCCTCGGCCTGGGTCAGGCGCTCCTTGACGGCGCGCTCCACGCGCACGAGACCGACACGGAATGCGTTCTCGGCCATCTCACCGACCGAGCGGACGCGGCGATTACCAAGGTGGTCGATGTCGTCGACTGTACCGTAACCGTTGCGAATGTTGATCAGCGTCGACAGCACGTCGAGGATGTCGTCCCTGTCGAGCACACCCACGCCTTCGGAGTTGTCGCGGCCGACGCGGCGATTGAACTTCATGCGGCCGACGCCCGACAGGTCATAGCGCTCCGGGTTGAAGAA
>JABDQH010000081.1 GCA_013042375.1 Woeseiaceae bacterium | reverse complement strand
GGGGACACGCTAAAGCATGTCCCCGCGGAGGTGGCGCGTCAGGTGGGGACACGCTAAAGCATGTCCCCGCGGGGGTGGTGCCTCAGGAGACGTGTTCGATTATTTCGTCGGCGACCGACTTCACCTTCCGCCCGTCGGTCTCGACGATGAGATCCGCAATCTCGCGGTACAGCGGATCGCGAACGGCCAGCAGGTTTTCGAGAATGTCGCGGGGATCGCCGCCGTCGAGCATCGGCCGCTCGCGCCCGCGCACCGTGCGCGAGAACTGCTGGTCGACACTCGTATACAGGTAGACCACGAAACCACGCCCGCCGAGGTGGTTGCGATTCTCGGCCGTCACGACGGCGCCGCCGCCCGTGGCCAGCACAACGTCTTCGAGCTTCGACAAATCGTCGATCGCCGCGGCTTCGCGCTTGCGAAAGCCCTCCTCTCCTTCCTTCTCGAAGATGAATGGAATGTCGACACCCGTACGCGACTCGACCTCATCGTCGCTGTCAACGAAGGTGAGATGCAGTTCGCGCGCAAGATGTCGGCCGACGGCGGACTTGCCTGCCCCCATCGGGCCAACGAGGAAGATTTTTTTCGGTTTCTTCATTGTGGGTTTCTAAAAGCCCTCAAGCAGAAAGCCAACCCGAGGGTTGGCTTTCCGAGTTCTCAAGTCGGTCCCCAGCCTAGTAGATGCTGGAGCCTTCCTCAAGGATGCGGGGCGTTACGAAGATCAGCAGTTCGGCCTTGTTGTTGACCGTCTGCTTGCTCCGGAACGCGGCGCCGAGCACCGGGATGTCACCCAGGAGCGGTACCTTGTTGATCGTCTCACGGCGCTCCGTCTCGTAGATACCGCCGAGCACAACCGTCTGGCCGTCCTTGACGAGTACCTGCGTCTCGATGGAGCGCGTGTCGATACTCGGCACCGTGCCGCCCAGGCCACCCGTGGAAATGATGTCACCCACGTTGTCCTTGCTGACCTGGAGATCCATGATGATGTTGTTGTCCGGCGTGATCTGCGGCGTGACCGTCAGCTTCAGCACCGCTTCCTTGAACTGGATCGTCGTGGCGCCGGACGATGCCGACTGCTGGTACGGAATCTCGACACCCTGGCGGATCGACGCTTCCTTCTGGTTCGCCGTGATCACACGCGGCGTCGAGACGATCTCGCCGCGGCCTTCGGCCTCCATAGCCGTCAGCTCGAGGTCGACGAGATAATCGGTGCCAAGCACGGCCAGCGAGAAGCGGCCCGCCGCATCCGATATCGGCAGCGACACGTTGTAGCGATCGAAGAGATCGGGGTACTGCGCAACGGTCGTACCCGTCGGGTCGTTGAGCGCATCCACGATCGACGTCAGGAAGTTGTTGGCGCCAACGCCCGAGCCGCTCGTGACGACGATGCGGTCTGACGAGATGTCGTCGGTGGTGACACCGAGGCGAACGCCGAGATCGCGGCTGAAGTCGTCGTTGACGACGACGATGCGCGACTCGATCAGGACTTGCTTGATCGGAATATCGAGGGTCCTCACCATGCGGCGAATGTTCTGCAGGCGCTCGGCCGTATCCTGAACGAGCAGCGTGTTGGTGCGGTCGTCCACCGCGATGCTGCCGCGCTCGGACATCATCGAACCTTCGCCTGAGCCCTCGATGAGCGTCGCCAGGTCGGCCGCCTTGGCATAGTTGACCTGGAGGAACTCCGAGTAAATCGGCTCGAGTTCGGCAATGGCGAGCTGTGCTTCGAGGTCGGCCGTTTCACGTGCCGCGATTTCCTCGGCCGGAGCCACCATGATGACGTTGCCGTTCTGGCGCATGTCGAGACCCTTCGTCGTCATGACGATGTCGAGGGCCTGGTCCCACGGTACGTTGCGCAGGCGCAGCGTAACGTTGCCCTGGACCGTGTCCGAGACGACGATGTTCTTGCCCGACGTTTCCGCGAGCAGCTGCAGCACCGCGCGCGTCTCGATGTCCTGGAAGTTCAGCGTCAGGCGCTGGCCTTCGTATTCCTTGGTTTCCGAGAACAGGCTCGACTCGTCGCCGACCGTCTCGGGCGCCGGGTTGACCTCGATCGTAAACTCGTTGTCCGACTGGTAGGCAAGCTGCTCGTACTTGCCGTCGGCCGAGATAACGATGCGAGCGTCAGCATTGGTGCGCAAAGTGTCGACCGTCGTAACCGGCGTCGCGAAATCATTAACGTCGAGGCGACGCATGAGTTCGGCCGGCAGGCCCGTGTCCTTGAAGACCGCGACGACGCGGCCGCCTTCCTGGCGGATGTCAACGGGCGTGCCCGGATCGGTCAGGCTGACGATGACGCGGCCACCGCCGTCACGCGTACGGCGAAAGTCGACGCCCGCAATGGAGCGGCTGCCCGGTGCGGCATAGGAACGGGTATCGGACGCCGGCGCGCTGGTGAACTGGGTGGTACCTGCGCTATAGCTATCCCCGTCACCAAGCGTGACGGTTACCGTATTGCCGCTGACCTGGGTGTCATACTCGACCATCGAAGCGAGATTCAGAACGACGCGGGTGCGGCCGTTGGCTTCCGCCGTCAGCACCGTGTCGAGCATCCCGAGGTTCACATCGCGGCGGCGCTGCTGAAGACCGAGGGCGGTATTCGGCAGGTCGAGCGCAATGCGCGCGGGGTTGTCGATCGTGAAGTCGAGCGGTTCCGGTGCCGGATCGCTCATGATCAGCTTCAGCTCGATCCGATCGCCGGGCAGACTCTGCACCTGAATGTCTTGCAGCCTGTTGCCTTCCTGGGCGCTTGCCGCAGCACCCCAGAACAGCAGCAGTGCCGCTTGTGCCAGTGCGGCCAGCGTCGCCAGGCGTCGTCCGGCCGTCCGTTCAATTTTGAGCATCATTCCCATTACTCCCAGTTCCATTCAGGCGTCAGTCCGATAGACCTATGGCAGCATCACGTTCGATGTAGCCGCCAATACCGTCAGAAATAATTTCTGTCAGGTTGATTTCCGATTCCGTAACTCCGGTGATTCGTCCATCGTTCTGTCCCAGGTAATTGCCCGGGACGACGCGGTGAATCAGGCCGTCAGCGGTTTGTACGAGGCCATACGTCGTGTCGCCGATATCCAGCGTTCCGACCATGCCGAGCGTGTCCAGCGGGAAGCTCTCGAGATACTCGCGGCTCCTTTCCGGATCCGGACGCGTACCGCCTGCGGCCGGGCCCGCCGCCTGTGGCGTGTCGGGGATGAACGGCGAACGCATGCCTTCCGCGTCCGCGACGTAGATGAAGCTTTCGTACGGCGTGATCTCGGGCAGCGGATCTATGCGCCCGCCCGGTGTCGCCTTGGTCTCGTTGATGTACTGGTCGAGTTCGTCCATGTCACCGCCACACGCGGCGAGGCCGAGCGCCAGGACCAGTACCAGGCCATACTTTGCAGAAGAAGCGCGCATCCTCACAGTGCCTCCTCGTCAAGGTAGCGATAGGTTTTCGCCGTGACTTCCATGCTCAGGTTGTCGAAACCCTCGCCATTTTCCGGCGTGATGTTGATGTCGTGCAGCGTCACGATGCGCGGCAGTGCCGCGATGCCGCTGACGAAATTGCCGATCTCGTGATACGCGCCCGTCAGGCGAATCTTGATCGGCTTCTCGGCGTAGAAGTCCCTCGGTAGCTCGGCCTGCGGCACGAACAGCTTCTCCTGAAGCCCGGCGGCCAGGCCGGTCTGCGAGATGTCGACGATGAGGCTCGGGATTTCCGTCTCACCCGGCAGCTGTCTCAGCATGGTGCCGAAAGACTTCTCGATTTCCGCAAGCTGGTCCCTGTAAGCATCGTAGTTGGCGGCCTTTTTCTGCTTGTTCTCGAACGTCGCGCGGAGCTCCTGCTCCTCGGACTGTGCGCGCTCGAGCTGCGGCGCCTTGTCCTTGACGATGAAAAACCAGATGCCGACACCCGAGACGAGCAGGAACACCAGCACGATGACAGCAAGGCGAAACGGCAGCGGCCAGCGGCCGACGTCGTTTACGTCCAGGCTCTGGAGTTCTTCAATGAGGTTCATTCTGCTTCCTCCTCAGAGCCTTCACGATACTGCTTCAGGTACACGATGAATTCGGACTGGCGCGACGACCCCGACTGCCGGGTTTCGACACGCTCCACTTCGGGGTCGGTCAGCCAGGAAGACGAATCGATCTGGCGCATCAGCGCCGAGACGCGCGTGCTCGACTGTGCGACGCCGCGAATCTCGACACGCGAACCCGTCTGCTTGAGACCGGTCAGGTAGACGCCTTCCGGCAGCAGGCGAACGAACTCGTCGAACAGGTGCACGATCTCGGGGCGGCTCTTCTGCAGCTCGTCGATGATCTCCATACGCGCCAGCAAGCGTTCCTTCTGGCGCTCGAGTCCGTCGATTTCCTCGATGCTCTTCTCGAGCTCGACGATCTCGCTCTCGAGCCGCTCGTTGCGCTTCTCCTGGTGAGAGATCCTCTGCGAGTACGCCAGCACCGTCAGCATGATGACCGCGATACCGGCGAGAACGGCGGCCCCGGTCGCTACGCCGAAATCTCGTTGGCGCTTCTTGCGTTCCGCCTCGCGCCAGGGGAGTAGATTAATACTTGGCATATTAGTCGAAGCTCCTCAGTGCAAGGCCGCAGGCAGTGAGCAGTGCTGTCGCATCTTTGTGCACACCTTGTGATTTTGCCTTGGATGAAATCTTCATCTGGCCGAGCGGATCGCCGATCTCGGTCGGGATTCCCACGCGGCTCGAAATAACGTCGGCGATGCCCGGGATGTTCGCACAGCCACCGCAAACCAGGATCATGTCCGGCTGCTCGCGACCGCCACCCGAGGCAAGGTAGAACTGCAGCGAGCGGCTGACCTGCTGCGTCATGTCATCGATGAAAGGTTCGAGCACCTCGGGCTGGTAATTCGACGGCAACCCGCCCTGCTTCTTCGCCCGCCCGGCGTCTTCCATCGACAGTCCGTAGGTGCGCATGATTTCCTCGGTCAACTGCACGCCGCCGAAGTTGAAATCTCGCGTGTAAACGACCTTGAGGTCGTACAGCACGCTGAACGTCGTGCTCGATGCGCCGATGTCGACGACCGCAACTGACTGCCCCATGCCGCCGTCCGGAACCTGGTGGCTGAGCAGGCGGCAGGCGTTCTCGAGGGCAAACGCCTCGACGTCGACGATTTCCGTGGTCAGCCCGGCGGCCGCGACGGCGGCCTGGCGCTGCTCGACGTTTTCGGTGCGCGTCGCGACCAGCAACACGTCCATGAGTTCGGGGTCCTTGTCGTTCGGACCGATGATCTCGTAGTCGAAGCTCACCTCTTCCATCGGGAACGGGATGTACTGGTCGGCCTGGATCTCGATCTGGCCTTCCATGTCTCGTTCGGAGAGACTCGAGGGCATCTGGATGACCTTGGTAATCGCCGCATCGCCGCTGATAGCGACGGCCACGTCGGTCGCCTTGGCGCCCGCGCGCTTGACGGCGCGACGAATTGCTTCGCCGACGGCCTTGGCGTCGACGATGGCTTTTTCACTCACGGAACTCGGGGGAGTTGGCTCTGCGGAATAGGACTCGACGCGGTAGCGCTTTCCACTTTGCGAAAGCTCTATCAGCTTCACCGACGAGGTCGTGATATCAAGGCCCAGCAATGGCTGTTGTTTGTTGCCAAAAAGCACGTAAATTTCCTTCTAAGTCGGTAAGTTGCGAGTCAAAATTGAGTCAAAAACTGAGCAAGCGATTTAACTATATATCAAGAAAATGTTAAATAAAACGTGACTGCGTTCACGATCCCCAAAAGCCTATGTTATTGACTCCGGGACACGGTTTCCGTGAACCAGTCGGTTTCGGAACCCATGGCCTGTTATTGCGACGTTCAGGCAGGTATGACTATCATTCGCCGCCTGCCGACGCGTCCAGGAAACACTGCCCCGGGAAAGCCACATAATCGTCATCGGTCCGTCACCACGGTAACCTTCAATAAGACGCGAAGGTCTTGTAATTCCGGGGGTTTCGGCCGAAAACGCATGTAACTATGCATAAACCATCCGAAGAAAGAACGGGCACCCGTCACATTAGACGACATAAGCCATTGCGCGCCCTGATCGTCCTGCTGGCGCTCGCCACCATGGGGGTCATCGGCGCCTCGGCCGGCGTCATCGGGGCCTATTACTACGTGGAACCGCGCCTGCCCGATGCCGAGACGATCCGCGACATTCCGCTGCAGGTTCCGCTACGCATTTTCAGCCGGGACGGCCACCTGATCTCGGAAATCGGCGAGCGGCGCCGCATACCGATTACCTATGACGAGGTGCCGCAGCACGTCGTCGACGCCTTCGTTGCGGCCGAGGACCAGCGCTTTTTCGAACACCCGGGGATCGATTACCGCGGCATCATGCGCGCCGTCATCGAGCTCGCCACCAAGGGCAGCGAAGGCAGTGGCGGCAGCACACTGACGCAGCAGCTCGCCCGCAGTTATTTCCTGTCGCTCGAACAGAGCTTCGCCCGCAAGTTCATCGAGGCGTCGCTCGCCGTGCACATCGAAAACACCTACAGCAAGGAAGAGATTATGGCGCTCTTCCTCAACAAGATGTTCTTCGGCCAGCGCGCCTACGGTGTCGCCGCCGCATCGCAGGTGTTTTTCGACAAGAACCTCTCGGAGCTCAATATCGCCGAGGCCGCCACGCTAGCGGGCGTGCTCCCGGCGCCGTCGCGCTATAACCCGGCGAGCAGCGCGAGCAACGCCGAGAACCGCCGCAGCTACGTGCTCGGCCGCATGCGCGAGCTGGCCTTTATCGACGACGACCAGTACGCGAATGCCATGGCCTGGCCCATGGAGTCGAATTCCTACGGCGCGAACATCGAGCTGAACGCGCCCAACATCGCGGAGATGGTGCGCGCCGAGATGCAGCGGCGCTACGGCGACTCGTACTCGACCGACGGCTACCAGGTCGTTACCTCACTCGATTCGAGCATGCAGCGGGCCGCCAACTACGCGCTGCGCAACGGGCTGCTCGAGTTCACGCGCCGTCGCGGCTACCGGGGCCCGATCCGTCGCATCGAGATCGACGATGCCATGCTCGCGGCACCGTTCGACGAATGGCCGCTCGAGGTCCGCGAAGCGCTCGAGCAATACGCGCCGGGTGGCCTGTCCGTCGCGATCGTCGCGGCCCTTCATGACGACAACTCGGCCACGGTCATGCTGCGCGGCGGCGAGACCGCGACCATGCCCTGGTCGGGCATCCGCTGGGCCAGGCCGTACATCGATCGGGAAACGACGGGCCCGGAGCCCGAATCGGCCGCCGACGTGCTGGGCCCGGGAGACCTTATTTACGTGATGCCGACGACGCGCGGAACGCTCGCGCTCGCGCAGGTGCCCGAAGCCCAGGGTGCGGTCGTGGCCGTCGATCCCTTCGACGGCGCCGTCAGCGCGCTCACGGGCGGCTTCGATTTCACGACGAGCAAGTTCAACCGCGCGCGCCAGGCATATCGCCAGCCCGGCTCCTCGTTCAAACCCTTTATCTATTCCGCCGCGCTGGAGCATGGCAACACGACGGCGACCGTCGTGCTCGACGCGCCCGTGGTCATCAACTCGTCGGAGCTCGAGGCGGTCTGGCGGCCTATCAACTACAGCGGTCGCTTCTACGGCCCGACGCGCATGCGCGAGGCGCTGGTGCGCTCGATGAATCTCGTGTCCGTGCGGCTGTTGTTGTTCGAAACAGGCGTCGGCAACGCGGTCCGGCACATTGCGAAGTTCGGTTTCGGCGGTGCCGCGCTGCCGCACAACGGCTCGCTCGCGCTCGGTGGCGGATCGGCATCGCCGCTCGACATGGCACAGGGCTACGCCGTGCTCGCCAACGGCGGGCGGGCGGTCAGGCCTTACGTCATCGACTCGATCTACGGCCCCGAAGGCGAGCTGCTGTACCGTTCCGAGCCCGCGATCGCGTGCAGAGAATGTGAGCCGGCCGACGCGTCCGGTCCGTTCTCCCGGCGAACGCGTGGCGGCCAGCTGTCACTCGAGCGCATGGCCGAGGTCGCCAGCGTCTACCGTCCCGACGCGAGCGTCGATCCGGAGCTGTTCGCCGACGTCAAGCTCGCACCCCGGGCAATCTCTCCGCAAAATGCGTTCCTCGTCCAGGACATGATGCGCGACGTCGTGAAACGCGGCACCGGGCGCAAGGCGATGGTCCTCGGCCGCAACGACCTGTCGGGCAAGACGGGTACCTCCAATGACCGGCGTGACGCATGGTTCGGTGGCTTCAACGCCGACCTTGCCGCGATTGTCTGGGTAGGCTTCGACGACGACCAGCCGCTCGGTCCCGGTGAGGAGGGCTCGCGCACGGCACTGCCTATCTGGATCGACTTCGCGCGCGAAGCGCTGGACGGCGCGCCCGACAACCAGATGCCGATGCCCGAGGGTATCGTGTCCGTGCTCATAGACCGCGAGACCGGGTGCCCGGCGCGCGTCGGCCAGCGCGATGTTGTGTTCGAGGTGTTCCGCGACGGACAGGTCCCCAGGTGCGAGATCGTCGACGAGCTTCCCGATATATTCAACGACGCGGCGGCAATCGACGCGCCCGTCGAAGAAGACGGCGAGGAAGACGGCGAGGAAGAACAGGAGGCGCCCGAAACGCTCTTTTAGGGCGTGTTGACAGGCCCTGAGCCATGCCGAGGAAACGCAACAACGACAGCGAAAGGCAGCGCAGGGTGGTGGCGCAGGAGGCGGCGCGCATCATCGTCAATCATGGCGTGCGCGACTACCGGGTCGCCAAGCAGAAAGCGGCCGAGCGCTTGAGTATAGGCAGCCGCGGATCCCTGCCCGGCAACGCCGAGATCGAGACGGCCGTCGCCGAGCACCTGCAGTTATTCGGCGGCGAGGCACACGAAGACCGCCTGCGCCTGATGCGCGTCGCGGCGCTGTCGGCCATGGACCTGCTCGCCGCATTCTCACCACGCCTCGTCGGGCCCGTGCTGGCGGGCACGGCCGACGAGAATTCCGTGGTCAACCTGCACGTTTTCGCCGACAGCCCCGAGGTCGTTGCCCTTGAACTCGAGCAGGTCGGTATTGGCTACCGCGCCTACGAACGTCGGCTCAAGAGTCGGCGCAACCAGGTGGAGTCCTACTCGGGGTTCGAGTTCAACCACGGCAATAACGCGATCCAGGCAACGGTCTTTCCCGTCGACGGCATTCGCCAGGCGCCGATGAGCCCGATCGACGGCAAGCCGATGCGGCGCGCGGACAGCGCCAGCGTGCAGGCGCTGCTAGAGCACGTCTGAATCGGCCGCAACCGGGGCCGGCCCGCCGAGAATATCCGCGATCAGCCGCCACACGCGGCCGTGGGCGCCGATACCGAAGTGCGAGCTGTAGACCTCGATGTTGCGCGCGTGCTCATTGTAGGAGTCGACGCTCGCCCGCCACCCGACGATACCGTCGAGCTTGCTGTAGATCGACGTAATCGGCTGGCTGATCCCCTCTGAATTGCGGGCGTGGACTTCCTTTTCGAATTCGTCCAGATCGATGTTGTCTGAGCGGGCAAAACGCTCGGCGACGGTCGTATATTTCGGGCCGCCGAGAATCGGCGTACCGAGCGTGATGACTTCGCGAACGTAAGGCGCGTGCAGGCGCGCGGTTTCTCTTGCGATCACGCCGCCGAGGCTCCAGCCGATGAGTGTCAGCGGGGTTTCATCGAGGCGCTCGTAAAGCCCTTTCGTGCGCTTGCCGATGGCGCGTGTGTAGGCGTCGACCTTGCCACGATTGCGGCCCTGGCCCCAGTCGTATACGTCATAACCGAGATAGCGCAGGTAGCGCCCGAGCGGGCGCATCGACTTCTCGTCGGTACCGTAACCCGGCAACAGCATGACGGGCCGCCCGTCGCCACGCGGCGCGCGCAGCAGCTGCGGCGTGTACACGAGAAGCGT
>JABDQH010000078.1 GCA_013042375.1 Woeseiaceae bacterium | reverse complement strand
GCCTGCTCATTCTTAAGGCCTTCAGCAACCTGGTCGCGGACCTGGTCGAGCGGCTGGCGCGTCGCCTCGGTGTGTTTGGTCACGACGAAAACCGCGGAACGGTTGGCGTCGAGTTCGACAATTTCGGATAACAGCCCGCCGGCCAGCACGGACTCGTCGAAGATCGCATCGATGGCCGGCTGATTAGCGCCGAGCGGCTCGCCGCCCTGGCGCGTAAAGCCGGCAATTGACTTGACCTCGGCGCCAACGGCGGCAGCGAGGCTGTCGATATCGTTTGCGTCAAACAGCGCATCGGACAGGTTGCGCTCGAGGTCGCGGTACAGGCTCTCTGCTTTCTGATCCTGCAGCTCTACCGTCAACTCCGCGCGCACCTGGTCGAGCGGCAGCGGCCCGCGCTCGAGAATACGGTCGAGGCGCACGATGTGGAATCCAAAATCCGTTTTGACAGGACCTTCGATCTCCCCTTCCTGCATCGAGAAAATCGCGCCACCGAGCGGGCCTTCCAGCTGGCTCTCGGTGAGGACGCCGAGATCGCCGCCGTTCGATGCCGTACCTGTGTCGTCGGAGAACTCGCCCGCGAGCGCTTCGAACGATTCGCCGCCCTGCACGCGCGTGAGTAAATCCCGGGCCTTTTGCTCGGCGGCATCTTCGTCGTCACCGAAAGTAATCAGGATGTGGCGCGCCTGGCGCTGCTCATCCTGCAGGTAGCGATCCTTGTTGAATTCGTAATAGTCGGCGAGTTCCTGTTCGCTGACGCCGATCGCCTGCGACACGTCGGCCCGCGAAATTTCGACATATCGGGCATCGGCGGATTCCGGCACCTGGTACAAGGTCGGGTTATCGTCGTAGAACGCCGTGATCATCTCGTCGGTGATCGTGATCTCGCTTGCGACGGCCTCCACGTCGATCAGCGCAACACGAACCACGCGCTGCTCGGCAGCCAGGTTCAGAAAACGACGGTATTCGGCCGGCGACACCAGCGCAGAGCCGCGGATGGCGCGCTGCAGCTGTTCGCGTCGCAAAGCAACTCGCTGCGCTGCCTCGAACCTGGCGGGCTCATAACCGGCCTGCGCCAGCAGGTTGCGGTAGGTCTCGATGTCGAAGCGGCCGTCGACCTGGAATTCCGGCGCGCGCTGAATCATCGCCATGACCTGTTCGTCGCTGATCTGGTAGCCGGCTTCGTCCAGGTAGTTGTCGATAACACGCTGCTGGATCAGCTGTTCCAGTATGTTGCGGCGCAGCTGGCCGCGAAACTCTTCCGGCAACTGCATCAGGCGCGGGTCCGACTGCAGCTGTTCGCGATACGCATTTTCGAACTGCGCGACACCGATATCGACGCCGTCGACTTTTGCAGCATAGCTCTGGCCGATGAAGCTGTAATTCAGGCCGACAAAGATGAAGGAGAAACCGATCAACGCGAGGATCGCGATCGCGATCCAGCCGGTAAATTTTTCGCGAATGTTTTGCAGCATAATGGTTCTTTGTTTAAGTATCAGGTAAGTATCGGGGACAGTTTACTTAATTGCTGCCGCAATTAAGTAAACTGTCCCCGAATTTTGTCCCGAATTTTGTTCCCGAATTTTCTCACAAAAAAGTCCCGGGTCCGTTTTTGGACCCGGGACCTCCATGTTGATGGCGGAGCGGACGGGACTCGAACCCGCGACCCCCGGCGTGACAGGCCGGTATTCTAACCAACTGAACTACCGCTCCGAATCTGGTGGGTGCTGACGGGATCGAACCGCCGACCCTCGCCTTGTAAGGGCGATGCTCTACCAGCTGAGCTAAGCACCCCGATCACAAATGAAAAAGCCCGTGAACACGGGCTTTTTCGTAACCCTGTGTCCCCGAAGGGCGCGCTAGTTTACGGCATCCTTGAGGCCTTTACCAGCCTTAAATCCGGGCACATTCGACGCCGGAATCTGGATGGTTTCGCCGGTCCTGGGGTTGCGCCCGGCGCGTGCGGCGCGGGCCTTGACCGAGAAGGTCCCGAAGCCCACGAGGGACACGGAACCGCCGTTCGATAGCGTGTTCATAATGCCGTCCAGCACGGCATCGACGGCTTTCGTCGCATCCGCACGTGACAAGCCTGCCGACGCTGCTACTGCGTCAATGAGTTCACCTTTGTTCATGCTTTCACCCTGTAGATTGATGTAAGAAGTCTGATCAATCCAGCGAGGTCGCCCAAGTCAGTCGCAATCCGCTGAATCGCCCTGCGTGTCTCCGTGCAATCACGCAGGACTGCGCTGTTTATACCGACTGCCCATATACCGGTCAAATTCCGCACAACCACGCGGGTTTCAGGGGGTTTGGCCTGGTTCCAAACCTGTCTGCAAACACCGACAGGTGCGCGGCAATTGCGCGCCGGCGACGGCGCGCCCGGATTGCCACCGCCGCCGGGCACTTTGGCCGGTTCGACGCCTCGTTTGCGGCCATGCAATCGACTGGAGCTTTACTTTCTTTGTTATTGATTTGCAGCGATTAAACGCCCGGATTTTGGGGCTCGAACCGGGCGATGCGAGCAATGGCGGGGCCTGCAGCACCGGCGCCACGGGCCGGTCCGCGGCATGCACCCCAATGATGCATACCCGGCCGCCGGGCGCCTCGCGGGGGGCCGCAAGGCCTCTGGCAGGCTTTTCGAAGATTGTGCCGGGAACGGCAGAAAACCCCGGCAAAATGCGCGGATGGATCGCCCCCCCGCGGGCAAACGAGCGCGCAGCTAGTTGACGCGCCGAATGTCCGCGCCCAGCGACGCGAGCTTCTCCTCGAGACGCTCGTAGCCGCGATCGAGGTGGTAGATACGATTCACCTCGGTCTCGCCGGCGGCCACGAGGCCGGCCAGCACCAGGCTTGCGCTCGCCCGCAGGTCGGTTGCCATGACCGGCGCGGCGCTGAGTCCGCCGCGCTTACCCCGCACGACGGCCACCTGCGTCATCGGCGTTATATCGGCGCCGAGACGCACGAGCTCCTGCACGTGCATGAAGCGATTTTCGAAAATGCCCTCGGTGACGACCGAGCTGCCCCGCGCCTGCGTCATCAGCGCCATGAACTGCGCCTGCAGGTCCGTCGGGAAGCCCGGGTACGGCGAGGTCGAGATATCCGTGCCATGCCACTGTGCAGCCTCGCCGACCGTGACCGAGGTCGCCTTCGTCTCGATGGGAAAACCGCACTCCTGCATCTTGTCGGTGAGGGCTTCGAGATGCTCGGGAATACAGTCCTCGACCGTCACCCTGCCGCCCGTGATCGCGCCCGCGATCAGCAGCGTGCCCGCCTCGATGCGGTCGGGCACGATCGCATGCCTGGCCGGCTGCAGCTCGTCGACACCTTCGATCGTGATGATGCTGCGGCCCTCACCCTCGATGCGTGCACCCATCTTCTTGAGATAGCGCGCGAGGTCGACAACCTCGGGTTCCTTCGCCGCGTTCTCGATCACGGTCGTGCCCTGCGCGAGTACGGCCGCCATGAGCGCATTCTCGGTCCCGCCGACGGTCACTTTCTCGAACAGGATGCGATCGCCGACCAGGCGCTTCGCGCGTGCGATGACGTAGCCTTCCTCGATGTCGATGTCGGCGCCGAGCTTGCGCATCGTTTCCACGTGCAGGTCGATCGGACGCGAGCCGATCGCGCAGCCGCCGGGCAGGCTCACACGTGCCTCGCCGTAGCGCGTCAGCAGCGGGCCAAGGCAAAGGATGCTCGCCCGCATCTTGCGCACGAGGTCGTACGGCGCGACCTTGTCGCGCGGCGACGCAACGTCGACGACGACCGTCGTGCCCTCGCGCGCGACGCGGCAGCCGAGCGCCTCGAGCAGCTGGTCGGTCGAGTCGATGTCACGCAGTATCGGCACACGCTCGAAGGTGTGGCGCCCGTCGGCTAACAGCGACGCGAACAAAATCGGCAGCGCCGCATTCTTGGCGCCGCTCGCCGCCACGCTGCCGTGCAGCTGGCGTCCGCCGGTAACTACGATGGAATCCAAGGGGTCACTCCACTCCAGGTCTTCGCTGGAAAAATCGCTCAGGCAGGCAACATTGCGCATTGGACCAGACTCCTCATCACTTTAATAGTCAGGTCTCAAGCTTCGCGCCCGAATGTGGCGACGGCCTCGCAAATTGTGGCGCGCCGGTGGCGTCGCGCCCGGGTGAGTTCGGCGCCGGGCTTTAGTCGTAGATGCGGGGAACGCGGCCCGAGACGCCCGTCAGGAGCTCGTAGCCGATCGTACCGGAGCGCACGGCGATGTCGTTCGCCGCGACGTTCGGGCCCCACAGCTCGGCGAGATCGCCGATTGCCACGCCGGGATGGTCGGTGACGTCGATGGTTATCATGTCCATGGAGATGGTCCCGACGAGCGGCGCGACCTGTCCGTTGACGAACGTCGGCGTGCCGTCCGGCGCGTGCCGGGGATACCCGTCGGCATAGCCTGCGGCGAGTGTCGCGATGCGCGACGGCCGCTCTGCGGTCCAGCGCGCGCCGTAGCCGACCGAGCTGCCGACGGGTACGTCGCGGATGGCGATCACTTCGGCGGCAAACCGCATGGCAACGCGCAGGCGCGCGGCCCAATCCTCGTCCTCGCGCAATGGCGACAGGCCGTAGAGCATGATGCCTGGCCGATTCCAGTCCGCGCGAGACGCAGGCCAGGCCATCAGGCCCGCGGAGTTCGCGATGCTGAGCGGCACGCCACAATCATTGGCACAGGCGAGGAAGGTCTCGATCTGCAGGCGCGTCATGTCGTTGTCGGGCCTGTCCGCGCAGGCGAGGTGCGTACACACGGCGGCAATCGGCACGCCGGCCGCGCGCAGACCGGCCAGTACCTCGTCCAGTTCCTGCGGGTCGATGCCGAGCCGCCGCATACCCGTGTCCACCTTGACCCAGACCTGCCCGCGCGCCGAGCGCGCGAAGTCGGCCTGCGGCGTCGAGTTCACCATCAGCGTGATGTGCGCCGCCGCGCACGCGGCGGCGGCCTGCTCTGACATCGCGCCCTCGAGTACGAGCAGGTCCGTATCGATACCCGCCTCACGCAGCTGCATTGCCTCATCGATGGTCGCAACCGCGAACGCCGGGGCATCGTCCTCGAGTGCACGCGCGACCCTGACCATGCCGTGCCCGTAGGCATCGGCCTTGATCACGGCGACGGCCCGGCTCCCCGGGTCCATTGAGAGGGCCAACGCGTAGTTGGCGCGAATGGCCTCGAGGTCGATAAATGCGGCGGTGCGGCGGTACTGGTTCATTCGGGATTGTCTATCGGGATCTTGCCTATCGGGGCTGGCGGCTCAGAGCAACACGAAGCCGGCAACAAGGTACATGACAAAAGCAATGATGCCGCCCGCCAGCGCATACGGCAATTGCGTGCGCACGTGTTCGAGCAGGTCGCAACCCGAGGCGATCGACGAAACCGCCGTCGTGTCCGAGATCGGTGAGCAGTGATCGCCGAACACCCCGCCGCCGAGAATGGCGGCGAGCAGCAATGACGGCGACAGGTCGAGGGTCATCGCGATTGGCATGCCGAGCGGAATCAGGATCGCAAAGGTCCCCCATGACGTGCCCGTCGAGAACGAGACCAGCGCCCCGGCGAGGAACAGCATGGCCGGAATCAGGAACACGGGCAGGTTGTCGCTGACGAGGCCTGCGATGTAGGCGCCGGTGCCGAGGTCCTTGAGGGACTGGCCGAGCGCGAGCGCCAGCAACAAGATGATGACGAGCGGCAACAGGTCGCCCATGCCCTGCATCGCGATCTTGACGAGGCGCACATGGTCGAAACGACGGCTCGCCAGCATCAGGATATAGGCCACGGCCGCCGCGAGTACCGTGGCGTACAGGATGGACTTCGAGCCGCTCCCCTCGGCAAGGTTGCCGCCGCCCGTCCACAGCATGAAGCCAAGCATGCCGAAGATCATGATCGCCAGTGGCAGCACCATGAAATACGGTCGGCTCGGCTCGATGTCTTCTTCGAGGTGCACATCCATGCCGACACCGGGCTTGGTTCTTGCAATCGGCCCGAACCAGCGCTGCGTGACTGACGTCCAGGCGACGATGCCGAGCGTGACGAGTGCGTAGAAATTCAATGGGACGGTCGACCAGAGCACCTGCGGCGCCGACATGCCGAAATCGTACTGGCCGAGCAGAACGAGCACGAATGCGCCCCACGCATTGAGCAAGACGAGGATACAGACGGGGGCTGACGTACTGTCGATGATATATGCGAGCTTGGCGCGACTCAGTCCGTGCCGGTCGAACAGGCCGCGTGACAGGATGCCCGAGGCCAGCACGCTGAGGTTGGATTCGATGAACACGACCACACCGACCGCGCTGGTCAGCAACGATGTCCGCCGCGCATTGCTGGCTATGCCCTTGTTGATGAGCGTATCGACGACGGCGGCGATGCCGCCCGACACGCGGATGTAGGCGAGCAACGCGCCGATGACAAAACTGAAGACGAGGATCCGGGCGTTGTCCGGATTCGAGAAGACACCGGTAATGCGATCCACGGTGTGCAGTGCGGCGAAACCCGGGGCATGCCAGGCGAACGCAACCTGCAGCAGCTCTGCCGAGAATATCGCGAGCAGGAGAGCAACGATGACCTCCTTGCGCCACAGTACGACCGCAATCGCGACGACGGGAGGGATGATCGATAGCGCGTCCACGTAATATGGTGCCAGTCACCTTAATTAAGGTGACTGGCACCTCAATTAATGAGGACGGACGACGTCTTCGGTCTTTTTGTCCTGCGACTTCGACTCGGCCTGCTCGTCTTTCTTGGTACCCGATTCCGGTACGGGCCGGTGCGCGAGCGCGTGCTCCATCACCTGGTCGAACCACTTGACCGGCACGATGTCGAGCTTGCCCTTGATGTTCTTCGGAATCTCCGCGAGGTCCTTTTCGTTCTCCTCGGGGATCAGCACCTTCGAGATACCGCCCCGATGGGCCGCGAGCAGCTTCTCCTTGAGGCCGCCGATCGGCAGGACCTCGCCACGCAGCGTGATCTCGCCGGTCATGGCGACGTCGCTCTTGACCGGGATATCCGTCAGCGCCGACACCAGGGCCGTGCACATGCCGACGCCGGCCGACGGGCCGTCCTTCGGGGTCGCGCCCTCGGGCACGTGAATGTGCACGTCAACGTTCTGGTGGAAGTCCTCGTCGATGCCGAGCACCTTGGCACGGCTGCGCACGACCGTCATCGCGGCCTGGATCGACTCGGTCATGACTTCGCCGAGCTGGCCCGTGTGAATCAGCTTGCCCTTGCCGGGAACCGTCGTCGCCTCGATGGTGAGCAGTTCGCCGCCGACCTCGGTCCACGCGAGGCCCGTCACCTGCCCGACCTGGTCCTTCTCTTCTGCCTTGCCATAACGGAAGCGCCGCACACCCAGGTACTTTTCCATGCTCTTCGGCGTGACGAGCACCTTGGAATCGCGCGGCTTGAGGAGCAGCGACTTGACCACCTTGCGGCAGATCTTCGAGATCTCGCGTTCGAGGTTGCGCACGCCCGACTCGCGCGTGTAGTGCTGGATGATGTCGCGCACCGCGCTCTCGGTGATCTTCAGCTCCTTGTCCTTGAGGCCGTTTTCCTTCAGCTGTTTCGGAATCAGGTAACGAATCGCGATATTGGTCTTCTCGTCCTCGGTGTAGCCCGGGATGCGAATGACCTCCATGCGATCCAGCAGCGGCGCAGGGATGTTGAGGCTGTTGGCCGTGCACACGAACATCGTGTCGGACAGGTCGAAGTCGACCTCGAGGTAATGATCGGCGAAGGTCGAGTTCTGCTCGGGATCGAGCACTTCGAGCAGCGCCGACGACGGGTCACCACGGAAGTCCATGGCCATCTTGTCGATTTCGTCGAGCAGGAACAGCGGGTTCCTGACACCGGTCTTCGACAGGTTCTGGATGATCTTGCCCGGCATCGAGCCGATGTACGTGCGGCGATGGCCGCGAATCTCGGCCTCGTCGCGCACGCCGCCAAGGCTCATGCGCACGAACTTGCGATTGGTCGCGCGCGCAATGCTCTGGCCGAGCGAGGTCTTGCCGACGCCCGGAGGCCCGACCAGGCACAGGATCGGCCCTTTCAGTTTCCTGACGCGCTGCTGCACGGCGAGGTACTCGAGGATGCGCTCCTTGACCTTCTCCAGCCCGTAGTGGTCGGCCTCGAGCACGTCTTCGGCTTTCTTGAGGTCCTTGTAGACCTTCGAGCGTTTCTTCCACGGCGCCTTGACGAGCCAGTCGACGTAATTGCGCACGACCGTCGCTTCGGCCGACATCGGGGACATGAGCTTGAGCTTGTTGAGCTCGGAGACGGCTTTTTCCTTGGCCTCTTTCGGCATACCCGCCTTCTCGATCTTTTGCTCGAGGTCGGCGAGCTCGTTCGGCGCGTCTTCCATCTCGCCGAGTTCCTTCTGAATGGCCTTCATCTGCTCATTCAGGTAGTACTCGCGCTGGCTCTTCTCCATCTGCTGCTTGACGCGACCGCGAATGCGTTTCTCGATCTGCAGCACGTCGATCTCGCCCTCGATGATGCCGAGGACCTGCTCCAGGCGCGCCTTGACGTCCTGGATCTCGAGGATGCGTTGCTTCTCCGACAGCTTGAGCGCCATGTGCGCGGCCACGGTGTCGGCCAGGCGCCCGGGCTCGTCGATCCCCGACAGCGAGGTCAGCACCTCGGGCGGCACTTTCTTATTGAGCTTCACGTACTGCTCGAACTGCGTGATGATCGAGCGCACGAGCACGTCGATTTCGCGTTCATCGTGACGGTCTTCGTCGCTGAGCAACGTGATTTCCGCCGAGAAATGGTCGGCGACGTTGAAGCGGTCGATGAGTGCGCGCTCGCCGCCTTCGACGAGCACCTTGACCGTGCCGTCAGGCAGCTTCAGGAGCTGCAGGATCGTCGCGAGCGTGCCGACCTCGTACAGGTCGGCCGGCTGTGGATCGTCGAGATCGGCCGCCTGTTGCGCCACCAGCATGATGCGCTTGCCCGAGTCCATCGCCAGGTTGAGCGCGACGATCGACCTCTCGCGACCCACGAACAGCGGAATCACCATGTGCGGGTAGACGACGACGTCGCGCAGCGGCAATACGGGAACGCCGGACGAGTCGTCGATGACCGAGTCGTCGTCGATCGAAGAAATCAGATCTTTTTCAGACATGCTGCCTCTCTGGGTGCGGCCTCGACAGTAGTCGTGAGCCGCGTTTAGGCGCCGTCAGACCCCGTGGGGCGTGGCGGCTGCTCGATGTTCACGGTCGGCGTGTCGTCCGACTCATAGATAACATAGGGTTGGGTCTCGCCGGTTACGACGGCCTCATCCACGACGACCTTCTTCGCGCTGGACGACGAAGGCAGGTCATACATGGTATCGAGCAACACATTTTCAAGTATCGTGCGCAGCCCGCGTGCACCCGTCTTGCGATCCATGGCCTTCTGGGCCACGGCACGCAGCGCGTCATCGCGGAATTCGAGATCCACGCCCTCCATTTCGAAGAGCTTGCGGTACTGTTTGGTCAGCGCGTTCTTCGGCTCGAGCAGGATCTGCACGAGCGCGTCTTCGTCCAGTTCCTCGAGTGTCGCGACCACCGGCAGGCGGCCGACAAACTCGGGAATCAGGCCGTAACGAATCAGGTCTTCGGGTTCGACGTCGTGGAGCAGCTCACCGATGCTCTGCTTGTCTTCGTCGGTCTTGACCTCGGCGACGAAGCCGATGCCGCTCTTGGTGGAGCGGTCCATGATGATCTTCTCGAGCCCGGCGAACGCACCGCCACAGATGAACAGGATGTTACCGGTGTCGACCTGCAGGAACTCCTGCTGCGGGTGCTTGCGCCCGCCCTGGGGGGGCACCGATGCAATGGTTCCTTCAATCAACTTGAGGAGTGCCTGCTGGACCCCCTCGCCCGACACGTCGCGCGTGATCGACGGGTTGTCGGACTTGCGTGAGATCTTGTCGATCTCGTCGATGTAGACGATGCCGGTCTGGGCCTTGTCCACATCGTAGTCGCATTTCTGCAGCAGCTTCTGGATGATGTTCTCGACGTCCTCGCCGACATAGCCGGCCTCGGTCAGCGTCGTTGCATCGGCGATCGTGAACGGCACGTTCAGGAGGCGCGCCAGCGTCTCGGCCAGCAGGGTCTTGCCGCAGCCCGTCGGGCCGATCAGCAGGATATTGGACTTGGCGAGCTCGATGTCGTCCTTGCTGCGCTCGTCGAGACGATCGTTGAGACGTTTGTAGTGGTTGTAAACGGCGACCGACAGGACCTTCTTGGCGCGCTCCTGCCCGATGACGTACTCGTCGAGCACATCGTTGATCTCCATGGGCTTGGGCAGCTTGTCCTGGCCGGTCTCGCCGGTTTCCTCGAGCTCTTCACGAATGATGTCGTTGCAGAGTTCGACGCATTCGTCGCAGATGAATACCGAAGGGCCCGCAATCAGCTTGCGAACTTCGTGCTGAGACTTGCCGCAAAAAGAACAATAGAGGAGCTTGCCGTCCTCGTTCTTGCCGCGGTTGTCATCGCTCATACCGAAGTGCCTTTGTTGCTTAGAAAATCAGTCGTTTACGACCATGGGCCGTAGTTTACATGGGCCTTACCGAGGTGCAAAGGCATAGCTCACATAACCGGGAATTGAGTCCTTAAGCGACTGAAAAACAAAGGAATCAGTCGTCCGACTTGCTGCCCATCTCGGTGCGCTGGGCCAGTACGGTGTCAATCAGGCCGTATTCGACCGCCTTGTCGGCACCCATGAAATTGTCGCGTTCGAGGTCGCGTTCGATGGTCTCGAAGCTCTGCCCGGTGTGCTTGGACATGATCTCGTTGAGCTTGCGCTTGAGTGCGATGACTTCCTCGGCGTGGATACTGATGTCGGTCACCTGGCCCTGGTAGCCGGCGCTCGGCTGGTGAACCATGAGGCGCGAATGCGGCAACGCGAAGCGCTTGCCCTTGGTGCCGCCCGCGAGCAACAGCGCCCCCATGCTGGCCGCCTGGCCGACGCAGATGGTCGACACGTCGCAGTTGATGAACTGCATCGTGTCGTAGATCGACAGGCCCGCGGAGACCACGCCGCCGGGCGAATTGATGTACAGGTGAATGTCCTTGTTCGGGTTCTCGGACTCGAGAAACAGGAGCTGGGCGACAACGAGGTTCGCCATGTGATCCTCGACGGGCCCGACGATAAAGACCAGGCGGTCCTTGAGAAGCCGCGAGTAGATGTCGTATGCACGTTCACCGCGAGCCGTCTGTTCGACGACCATCGGGACGAGATTCAGTGCCGTTGCGCTCATAGCTGCTCTTTCTCCAGGGCATTCAGCCCGAGGGATTGTCTCACGAAGCAGGCGGGTTCATGTAGTCCCCGAACCTGACCTTTTTCACCTTGGACTTGCCGTTCTCGAGCAGCCAGTCGACCGCTTTTTGCTCGACCACCATGGGTTCGACCTGCTGCATGATCTGCGGGTTCCCCATGTACATGCCGACCATCTCGTCGGCGCTCTCGTAGCCCTCGCACATCTCCTCGACACGCGCGCGCAGGTCGTCCTGCGACGCCGCGATGCCCTGCTCGGAGATGACCTGGCGCAGCAGCAGACCGAGGCGGACGCGCTTCTCGGCCTGTTCCCGGAAATTCTCCATGGGCGGCGCCTTGTCGTGGTCCTCGATCCCGAGGCGTTGCATGGCCTCGTGCTGCATCGAGTGCATCTCGTCATGGACGAGCGCCTGCGGCACGTCGATCGGGTTTTTCTCGATGAGCTGGTTCATGACCTGCTCACGAATATCGGTGTCGACCTTTTGTTTCGCCTCGCGTGCCATGTTTTCCTGCACGTCTTTTCGGAACTGCTCGAGTCCGCCCTCGGTCACGTTGAATGCCGCGGCAAACTCGTCGTCGAGTTCGGGCAGCACCTCCTCGCTGACCGTGTGCATCGTGATTGCGAAGTCGGCTTTCTTGCCGGCGAGTTCCTCGGCCGGGTAGTCCTTCGGAAACTTGACCTTGATGCTCTTTTCGTCGCCGGCCTGCATGCCGCTCAGGCCTTTCTCAAAATCAGGAAGCATCTGGCCCTGACCGAGGTGCACAGGCACGTCCGATCCGGTGCCGCCCTCGAACGGCTCACCGCCGAGCTTCCCTGAGAAATCGATGACGACACGATCGCCGTTCTTCGCTTTGCGTTCGACCTCATTCCATGTTGCACGCTGGCGCCGCAGCGACATCAGCATCTCATCGAGATCCTCGTCGCGAATATCGACGTCGGGTTTTTCTACCTTGATCTTGTCGAGGTTTTTGAGCGTGACGTCGGGCAGGACCTCGAAGGTCGCGACGTAGGTAAAGTTCTGGTCGTCCTCGCCCTCACTCTCGATCTTCGGCCCGCCGGCCGGCTTCAGGTTCTCCTGGACCACGGCATCCGTGTAGCTCTTCTGCATGATCTCGCCCAGGACTTCCTGGCGGACCTGCTTGCCGTACTTCTGGCGCACGACGCGCGCCGGGACCTTACCCGGACGGAAGCCCTTGATCCTGGCGGTCCTGCCGACCGACTGCAGGCGGGTCTTCACCTCGTTCTCGATGCTCTCGATGGGTACCTCGACGCGCATGCGGCGCTCCAGAGCACCTGTCGATTCGACAGTGACGTTCATTCTGTACAGTCTCTTTTAAAAATCAGTTACTTAGAATTATTGTGGGTGGTGCGAAAGGGGAGACTCGAACTCCCACGGGTTGCCCCACTGGATCCTAAATCCAGCGCGTCTACCAATTCCGCCACTTTCGCTCAGCCGGGCGATGGTGTAACCCGCAATTGTTGCCAGCCGGGCATTATACCCGTAGCGGTTTTGAGATTGGAACAGCGTTGTGAGAAGGCCCTCCCACAGAAATGGGGTATATTCGCCGCATGTCAGACGACCACCCACATCATGGTATGAACGTCGAGGCGCTGCGGCGCTCGGCGACCGGTTTTGCCCTCGATCGCGAGGAACTCGACGACGACCCGATCGTGCAGTTCGAGGACTGGTTTCGCTATGCCTGCGAGACCGTGCCGATGGACCCGAACGCGGTCATCCTGTCGACGGTCGACGCAAAGTCGCGGCCGTCGAGCCGCACCGTGCTGCTGAAGTCCTTCGACGAGAACGGCTTCGTCTTCTACACCAACTACGAGAGCCGCAAGGCCGCCGATATCGAGGCCAACCCGAACGTCTCCATGCTGTTCTTCTGGTCGCAGGCTGCCCGCCAGGTGAAGATCCGCGGCAAGGCCGAGAGAATCCCGGCAACCGAGTCGCTCAAGTACTTCCTGACGCGTCCGCGCGGCAGCCAGCTCGGCGCGTGGGTATCCAACCAGTCGAGCATCATCTCCTCGCGCTCGCTGCTCGAGAACGAGTTCCAGAAACTCAGGAAGAAGTTTCGCGACAAGGAAGTGCCGCTGCCGTCATTCTGGGGCGGCTATCGCGTCGTGCCCGACCAGGTCGAGTTCTGGCAGGGCCGCACCAACCGCCTGCACGACCGCTTCGAGTACACGAAACAGGACGACGGCGGCTGGACGATCGAGCGCCTGGCCCCCTGATACCGCTCCGGAAACGGACAAGGGCTCCCGGTTGCCCGGGAGCCCTTGCCAAACTAATGCCCCGCCCTAGGGGAGGTTGTTGTGGAAGATGTAGGCGTCCACGGAACCGTCCGGGACCGGGAAGCTCACCGCACCCGGTGCCGAGTTGTGGCACGTGCGGCACGCCCAGGCCTCGTCGATGGCCGGATACGCATACTTGCCGTCCGCCGTGAACTGGTCGGCAGTCGAATCAAGCACGATCTTGAAGATGTGCGATGAAACGTCACCGATCGCGGGTTTATCCGCCTCGGCCGGTGTCGCAACAGCCGACTTGGCGAGATACGGCATGTGGCAATCGATGCAGTTCAACGACTGCATTCCCGGGCCGCGAAGCGCCGGGTCGTAGTCGTTGTGGCAACCCAGGCAACCGTCATTGGTCTTGTCGACACCCGGCATGCCGGTGTACGCCGGATTGTCCGCATTGACCGACGAGCCGTGCGGGTTGTGGCAGGTATTGCAATTGCCGTGCGTGCCGAGGAACTCAGGTGTACGAACCGTGTCGAGCGTGTCCGGGTCGATACCGAGGACTTCGTCATATTGCTCGTGGTGCCTGACCATTCCGCCCGAGGCAGCAATGCGGCCGCCCATATCGTATGGACGCGGATCAGGGTTCGCGCCGAGCGCGGTTTCGAATGCGCTGACATAGGTCGGATAGTCTCGCTCGCCGTCGCGCGTATGGCATTCGCCGCAGGCGACCGCGTCGCCGTAGCCTGCGTCAGCCATAGCAAGTTCGGCATCGGAACGCGGGAACACGGCATCACGAACGATGACGCCCGTGAACTTCGCGTGCGACGCGCCGGCTCCGTGGCAGGATTCGCACTGAATTCCGCCTTTGAAGAACGTGCCGTCCATGAACGTGAGGTTGTCCTGGCGTGCGTCGTTCAGGACATCGTCCTGGTGGCGCCAGCCCGTCGTGTGGCAGTTGCCGCAGTTGTAGGGCTTGTCGAGCGAATCATTGTTGTAGCTGGCCATGGCCTTGGTCGCGAAGTTGTACTGCGCGGCCGTGCCTGTGACGATGGCGCCGGCCTGGTCCACAAAGCGGGCCTTCCAGTAGTAGCCGCCGATGACGTAGGAAACGTCGCCCCACGTTGCCGGCGTTCCGAGCGAGTTGTCGGTACCCGGGCTCGGGTCCCCGGCCAGGGTATCGTCATCGAAAACCTGCTCGAGGACGCCGTTCAGCGTCGTGAACGGGTACGTCGGTTGCTCGCCGTTGGTCTTGTTGAGCTTGAACGGATGACCCGTCTCCTTGAAGGATGCGTACTGCACCGTGTGGCAGAGGCCGCATTGGCTGCTGCCAAGGTA
>JABDQH010000075.1 GCA_013042375.1 Woeseiaceae bacterium | reverse complement strand
GCTCATGAGAGCGCGGCTTCTCTTTTTATTATCAGGCCGATTGTCGCAACCAGCCGCGAATCCGGGCATACACATCGGCGCGGCTCAAGAGATCGCCATGTCCCATCCCGTACCCGATCCATTGACGGTTCTCCGGAATTGCCAGCTTTCTCGCGGTATCGCGATGCTGTCCAAGAGCGCTGTCAAGCGGCACAAGACCGTCCCCAATCAACCGCTCGCTAAGTATGGTTCGCTCGGCGGCACGCACAGCCGCCAGCGCATAACACTCTACGCCTGAAGGCAGCGGCACATCATGTTGCGCGGCCGAGACCGTGCCTTGGCGCAAGTCAGTGATGCCAGCGCTGCGTGCTTTGCTAATGCGCGCGAGCGGCATTGAGTAAGGGCTCAGATCCATGAGAAATTCGAGCCCATGCCCGCCGCGCTCCAGTGGTGCTCCATGATGCGGTGTGCCGAGAAACACGAGCTTGCCAAGATGCTTCAACCAGGCGTGTCCTGCCGCGCGACCGTGGTGACATGCGCTACGAGCGACCAGTCCGCCCATGCTGTGTCCCATGATTACGAGCTGCTCCGGCGGCAGCGTCCAGCTGCTGATCATACGCTCAAGCAGTTCCGCGAATGCCTGTCCGTTACTCGAGATCTGCATACCGCTGTTGTAGCGCAGGTAAAGCGGTAGATAGCCGAGTTCCTCCGCAAGCGCTGCGCCATGGTCGTGTCCGTCGCGATTCCAATGTCTGTCGTTCGCACAAAGCCCGTGCACGAGCACGAGGAGTTTCCTCGGCGCCGGCGCTACATCACTGTGCTGCTCGATCATGCTCATCGGGTCGCCAAGGTTGACCGGGCGGCCGCGGAAACGGAGGCTCATGTCGATTGCAAGCGGGTTTCCGGTGCGAAACAGGTAGTCACCACACACGCCGTTCACCGCGGACCGGTATGCGTCTCGTGCAGGCGAAGATTTGCCCTCGGGCAGCAATACCGCCAAAGGCGCGAGACTGACATCTATGGCCCGACCGACCAGGCGAATGCCTGTTCGAATATTGCGATAGACCAACCCCGTAATTCCACGCGTACGATCAGGCGCTGGAGCACCCATTGGTCCCGGGTGCGCCTGTATGGTCCGGTGCATTTTCTCAACGACGCCGGTGGTCGCTTCCGCCGCGTCGACAACCATACGTGCAGTGCCACGGACATCAGGTATTTGTGAGCGATTCAATAGAGGCACGCGGATAAACCCAGTTTGTCCATTGCGCGGATGAAATACGCGTGTTGAGAATCAGGCGACAGAAAACGGCCCAACAGAATGCGGAATGCCCTGTGTCGACTCAGGGCCAGGAGCCGTCATCTTACATCAGATCGCCTGAGCGGCAGCTATACTGCACGACACTGGTAGAGAGAATCGCTGCAATAACGAGGAATCATGATGAATACGACAGGACTCATAGCGATAGCCAGCCTCTTGTTCATCTTCGCTCCCACAGTCACTTTGACCAGTGAGGGACCGGAATTGAAAGACATCATGCAGGAGCTACGCAACAACCTGGTAGATATTTCCGACGGGTTACTGATGGACGACTTCGAGCAGATCGCACGTGGAGCCACCGCGATTGCCCGGCACCCGAAAATTCCTTCCGCGCAGGTACAGCTTGTGGCGGCAGAGCTGGGGCCGGAGATGGCGGCGTTCAAGCAGCTCGATAATCTTGTGCATGACCTGTCGATCGAGATTAGCGCCGCCGCCAGCCTGCGCGATCGTGATGCGGTGATTTCTGGCTATCAGAGCTTGATTGAAGGATGCCTGGCATGTCACAGCACGTACAAAGAGAGGGTTGCGGCGGCTCTCAGTCACGCTACTGCCACCGAAATTCCAAACGACTCCTGAGGGTCAGAAGCCATCATTAAATCTCAGGTCACTCGACCGTCGGCGATACAGTGCCTGACGGTGAAACGTGCAGGTCGTGCGCCTACAGCGGAACAGCACCATAGAAATACGCGAGCAGGACGAGTACAAGCATGAGAACTACGAATACCACGATTCTTAATTTAATTATTCGATTTGGCATTTGAGCATCCTTTAGCGGCTATAAAACTCTCGGAGCATCACAAACTTTCAAACAAGTCATTGATTGCATTGACCAGCGTATTCGGCGTTACGCTGTCTCCGGCGCCGTCGTCGCGGCGAATGTTCGCGTTCTGCTCGATATGCAGCCATCGAGAGTCGGCGAACACCGAAGCACTGTTCTCGCAAGGGTCTGCCTGACCGTTGATGTAGCGGCCAAGCGTATTGGTCGTACCGCACAAACGCTTGTCCTCGGATGGCTCGCTGCAGCTCACCGATGACCCCTGTTGAAGCGGCGATAGTTCCTCGTTCAGTTCTGCATTGAGCACGTTGACGAGTTCTGTCGCCGGGAGGTCGTCCGTTGTGCCTGCGCTCAATCGGGCGACGATATCTGCATTGTCATTATTCGATGGACACGCCGACGAACCGCATCCATGCAATTGTATTGTATGGGTAGATGCGCTTCTGTCGTGGACAGTCTTGCCGAAGTGATAGAAGAAGGAATCGACACTGTGCGCAGCATCGGAGACCTTGTAAGCGCCGGTTTCTCCGCAGACCGAGGTCGTACCGGAACACGACGACGTCGCGCCATTCGAGCACCGGTGGGTCGTCGACACCGACAGGAACCGCGCCCCCGTCCCACGCATCACCGTCACGGACTCGGTGTTCGTGCGGCTGTCGAACAACGGGTGAGGTGCAGAAATATGATGCGTGCTCGAGGAGTCGAAATCCACGCAATAGAAACCCTGGCCCCGCAGAGCGACTTCTTCAAGGCAGTACAATTCGTTGTTGCCGGCACCGGTGTCGATGATCCTCAGCAACCGCAAGCCGATGTTGCCCGCTGCAAACAGAGCATTTTGCAGGTCCTGGTTCATGAGGCTGACGACGACGGAGCTGAACTGATCCGCTTCCGATACGGTGGGGACGAAATAACCTTCGGAAAATGTCTGCACATACCTGATCGAATCGCCGACATAGTCGAGAAGGTCGACGGTCCTTGACTCAATGACAGGTTCCGGATCCGGGCCGGGATCCGCAGTGTTGCTTCCGCCGCCGCACCCGGCAATGCCTGCGAGAAGCATAGAAAAGACGGCCAGGTATATTCTTCGTGCGCGCATACTCCCGGGATTCCTGTGCCTGAGTTGAGCGGCTGCGACGGGGCAGTAGCCCTCATTCTACCTCAGGAGACCTGGCCGGCCCCTGGCGACCAGGAGTTGCCTCTCGCGTATGCGCTCAGGGCCCCCTCGGGGCCCTGAGCGCTCGTAGCTATTTCGGTCAGCAAGAATCCCGCCCACCTGATGCCATTGCCAAAGGGCTACAAAGGATCAACAGTCATCGAAAAGCTTTAGTTGGGGTATTTCGGAACGCAACTGACCGCCATTGCGACCCATTTTTCGCAACGATCGACACCGCATTTAGGAGCGGTTTGGCTATTCTAACTCCTTGATTCGAGCTGCGACCAATGCAGCGAACTCTGGGTGGCAAGTTACGGTAATCGGCGAGACCTTTGAGAAAAAGCTCCCCAACAGCGGGATTTGTAATCAAAGCTTCACGGGCCCGATTGCCCGACTCGACGTTTTGTTCAAACGCTGCAAGCCTGGTGGGAATAACCGCGTGGTGGTAACTCGCAGGCGCATTGGCGCGGCGCGCGGATACGTCAGTGCGAGCTTCGAGTTTTGCGAGTGCCGTGCTTGAATACATGCACAGCGCGACCAGCACGATTGCAGTTATCTCTTGGAATTTCACTTCAGCTTCCCGTGCTGATTTTGAGAAACGGAGGTAGATTCCCCCGCGTCATCTCGATTACGTCGTGGGCTGACAAACGCCGCCCGCCGATCGCCCAGTCTCCGCTTTCAAATTCACTGATCCTGACCCAGGTCGCCGGGCGGGTGTTTTCGCTCCCAATCTCGACCATTGCGGCCGTGATCTTCTCGACCAGCAACTCTTTTTGATCAGGGGTCAGCGCGTTCTTGAGGACGTCGACCGTTACTAACATCATGCCGCCCCCTCAGTTTGCGGCCGCGTTTCGCACGGCGATGAATCGGGGAGTCGGGAATGCATAGGGGCTGACTGCGGGAGATCCGCTCGTGAAACCCAGGCCGACGCACGAACCGGCAGTCGCATTCTTATGCCGCTTGCTGATGTTGGCCCCCGCTTCCTTCGGCAGCCGTACGACTTCGCCAGTCGTGATATTCACTACGTAAGCGTCGTTAAATCGCAGTCGATTATCGTGATAGCCCTTCCGGCGGCATGGGTATACGGACTGTGCAACAGGCTGATCAGAACCGAGACCAAAGGTGGTCGAAGTCCAGTAATAGCCGTCGAAGTCGATGAACGGATGACCGTCGGGAAGACCGGTCCCGGTGGACGTACTTATGCCGTAGTCCACAAGGCTCATGAGCTCATTGACGTTCGGAACGCGCCAATCGCCGGGGAAACTTCCTTCCCCCAGGCCGCAGAGCGGAAACGTCGTGCCAGGCAGCGCTGCTGCGAGGTTGAGCGCTGTCTCCCAATCCGGCTGCGTACTACCGATGCAATTCGCATTCCTGAGCCACACCAGGCCGGTGAAATTATCAGTCACACTGCCGTCGTCGTTGTCCGTAAACCGAACGTTCGGCGGCACAAGCCCGGCACGCGCGTCCCCATCCTGGCCGGTAAGGTCACAATGCACAGTAAAATGCGGGTCGTCAGGGTCCTTGCTGCTTGCGTCCCAGCACTCGTCCTGCCCGGTTCGGGGAATGCGAAACCGCCTTCTCTCTGCGACCAGTTCGGCTTCCGTCGCTGCCAGCGCGGCTTGAGCTGCCGCCAAATCGGCCTCGGTTGCGGCCAGTTCCGCCCTGATTGCTGCCAATTCAGCTTCAAGCGCCGCCAGCTCGGCGTCGGTTACTGCCAACTCGGTCTGCGTATCAGCCAACTCGCTCTCGGTCTCCGCAAGCTGTGTCTGCAGCGATTCGATTTCTGCCTTTAGCCCGGGGACACCGTTGTTTCCCGGCTTATTGGGTGGCGCGCCGTGTGCCGATGAGATCGACCATCCGGCCAGGGCGAGTATTGCGAGGCACAGAAAATGTTTCATGCGCTCTGCCCCTCAGCCTTTCAGCTTCGCTTCAAGGTGGTTCATGAGCTCACCCATCTGGCCGCTCGGGCTGAACTCGATGGCCTCGTAGTCCTCGTCGACTCTCACCGTGTGCCCTGGGGGCCAGTAGTAGACCTCGCCGGCGCGTACCGTTTCTTCGGTACCGTCTTCGTAGGTCACGTGGATGGATCCTTTGACGACCGTTCCCCAGTGTGGGCACTGACAGTGATTATTAGGCAGCCCTTCGAGTAGCGGAGTCGCGTCCGCGCCAGCGGGGAATCGGACTCGGGCAACGTTCATTTCGCCCCAGTCCTGGCCCTGGAAGCAGACGCCGCCGGCCTCGAGGCGTGTCGGTAGTTCGTTCTTTGCCTGTTTCATGAGTCTTCCTCTCTGGATTGCCTGCGGACCGCCCGCGGACAGAACACTTATACGCACCGCCGCCGGCGCAAACATGGAGGAAATCTGGAGAATGTCTGGAAGATTCTGGGCTGAACTGCCCGAGTGCTCTATTCTCTGCGCAATGATTTACCGATTCGATCGTTTCGAGCTCGATATGGCCCGTTTCGAACTCCGCGACGATGGCGCCGCACTCGCACTGGAGCCGCAGGTCTTTGCCCTGCTGGCCTTCCTGGTGGAACGCCGTGACCGGCTGGTGCCCAAGGACGAGATCTTCGAGAAGCTGTGGGACGGGCGCGTCGTGACTGACTCTGCCCTGACGAGCCGCATCAAGTCGGCCCGCCAGGCCCTGGGTGACAGCGGCAAGGCGCAGCGGTTCATCAAGACCATTCACGGCAAGGGGTTTCGTTTTGTCGGGGATGTCCGGTTCGCGCACGGCGAAGGCGTGGCACTGCCGGGTGAAGATGCCGAGAGACCTGATGTAAACATAGAAACCTCACCTCGGCCCTCCATCGCAGTCTTGCCGTTCAGAAGCCACGCAGCCGCTGGTCGTTATGACACGCTCGCCGAGGGTCTGGCGCATGAACTGATAACAGAACTTGCGCGCCTGCGTTGGCTGCTCGTTATCGCCAGGGGCTCATCATTCCGGTTCAGAGATCCCGATCTCGACTTGCGCGAAGTCGGTCGGCTGCTCGGAGTTCGCTACTGTCTTTCTGGCGACGTCGAGACAAGCGGGCAAGAGCTCGTCGTAACGACCGAGCTGTCAGACACACGTACCGGTGAGGTTGTCTGGGGCGAGCGATACGCCGGTCATATCGGCGAGCTGCATGCGGTACGTGCCGAGATCAAGTCGAAGATCCTCATGTCGCTGGAAATTCAGATTCCACTGCACGAGGCGGCGGGCGCAAGGCTCATATCCACAGACAATCTCGACGCCTGGTCTGCATACCACCTGGGCTTGCAGCACCTGTATCGATATACCCGCAATGACAACGCCACCGCGACCGAGCTGTTCGAACACGCCGTCAAGCAGGATGAGAATTTCGCGCGCGCCCACGCGGGCCTGTCATTTGTGCATTTTCAAACGGCATTCATGCGCCAGACCGACGACATACCAGGCGAAATCGCCCTTGCCCGCAGCTGTGCCCAGCGCGGCCTGGACATCGACCCCCTCGATCCGTTCGCGAACTTCACCATGGGACGCAGCTACTGGCTGGAAACCGATCTCGACAGCGCCCAGTCGTGGCTCGAACGAGCAACATCGCTGAGCCCGAATTACGCGCAAGGACTGTACGCCCTGGCATGGACTAAGACGATTGCCGGTGCCGACCAGGACGGTCGCGAGCAACTGGACCTGGCCATGCGCCTGAGCCCGCTCGACCCCCTGTACTACGCTATGCTCGGCGCCCGGGGCTTTACGCACATTGCAGAGGGCGAGTACGCCGAAGCAGCGATCTGGACTGACAAGGCAGCACGATCCCCCGGTGCGCACGTGTTCATGGCAGTGCTCGCGGCAGTGGCACAATCGCTAGCTGGCAATAAGGCCCAAGCCGCGGTTTGGGCCGCGGATGTGCGAGAGCGCGGCCCGTTTATCCGCAGCGCGGACTTTTTCCGCGGGTACCCTGTCAGAGCCGAGCCCATGCGCTCGAGGATTGCCGACGCCCTTCGGGAACTCGGCTTCTAGGCTTCGTTTAACGGATCAGGCCGACGCGGCCAGCGCCTGGTCGAGATCGGCAAGTATGTCGTCGATGTGCTCGATACCGATGCAAAGCCGGATCGTGTCGGGCGTCACGCCTGCTGCTGCCAGCTCGTCATCCGTCAGCTGTCGGTGCGTCGTCGAAGCCGGGTGCGCCGCCAGTGACTTGACGTCGCCGATGTTGACGAGGCGCAGGAACATCTCGAGCGCGTCATAGAACTTCACACCGGCATCGAATCCGCCCTTGATGCCAAAGGTCAGCAAGGCCGACGGTTTACCGCCCGTGTATTTCTGGGCGAGATCGTAATACGGCGACGACGAAAGTCCGCCGTAGCTCACCCATTCGACCCTTTCATGCTTGTCGAGGTACTCTGCAACAGCCAGTGCGTTATCGCAGTGCCGCTCCATGCGCAGCGGCAACGTAGACAGGCCCTGCAGTATCAGGAAAGCGTTCATGGGGCTGAGTGCGGACCCGGTGTTTCTAAGCGGCACGGTTCGGGCACGCCCGATGTAGGCCGCCGCCCCGAGCGCCTCGGTGTAAACGACGCCATGGTAGGAAGCCTCAGGCTCGGTCAGCATGTGAAACTTCTCGGCATGCTCCGCCCAGGGAAACTCCCCGCTGTCGACGATCACGCCGCCGAGCGAGTTGCCGTGCCCCGCCATGTACTTGGTCAGCGAATTGATGACGATGTCGGCACCCCACTCGATCGGCTTGATGAGTGCTGGCGTCGCCACCGTGTTATCGACCATCAGAGGCACGCCGTGCTCGTGTGCCATATTCGCCACGGCCTCGAGGTCCACGATGTTGCCGGCCGGGTTGCCTATCGATTCGCAGAAGACCGCCGTCGTCTTGTCATCGATGAGCTTCTGCATTGCCGCGGCAGAATCGTCTGCCGCGAATCGCACGTCGATGCCGAGCTTCGGCAACATGTGCTGAAAGAGCGTATAGGTGCCGCCGTACAGTTGCGGCACGGTCACGATGTTGTTGCCGCTCTCGGCGATGTTCAGGATCGCGTAGTTGACCGCGGCACTGCCGCTGCTGAGGCAAAGACCCGCAATCCCGCCCTCGAGCTCTGCGCACCGCTGCTCGAGCACGCCCACCGTCGGGTTCATGATGCGTGAATAGATGTTCCCCTCAACCTCCAGGTTGAAGAGATCGGCGCCGTGCTGCGCACTGTCGAACTCGTAAGCCACGGTCTGGTAGACAGGCACCGAGACCGCTTTGGACGCGGAGTCCGATTTGAATCCCGCGTGTATAGCCAGCGTTTCGTCTTTCAATGTATTCCCCTTGTCATCTCTGAGCGCAATACTGCCACACTACACGACGTGACCAGGGCTCGATCGGACAGGAATGGTCGGGATCTGCTATCGATCCGGGTCCTCGAGGCCCAGTCGCTGGTGCCACGCGGCGATCGACTCGTCCGGGTATTGATCGAACACTTTGTCATTGGGGCCTTGGTGCAACTCGACCCAGGGCGCTTTGGAGCCGACCATCAGGTGCGTGCGCTCGGGCGGTACCGGGAGCTCGCTGTCGATCGCCGATGCATGCGGATGCACGAGCTCGGGCCAGCGCGGGTCCCATATCCACAGCGCACTGCCGCACACCTTGCAAAAGTGCCGCTGCGCCGAGCTCTTCTCGCTCTTGCCGGTTTCCGCGTTCTTGATCGTGGCCGAATACGCGCTGATGTTCGCCTCGCCCTCGACCTCGAGCGAGGCGTGATCGCCGCCGAGGTTGATCGCGTAACCGCCGCCGCCCGCCGTCTTGCGGCAGATCGAGCAATAACACTGGTTGAACGGGTACGGATGGGCGGACCTTAATTTGAACCGCACCGCGCCACAGTGACAGGATCCTTCAAGCAGCATATCGATCCTCAATAACCACCACCCGACTGCCGTTACAGGGCGCCGAGTTCCTCGACCGAGCGTTGCGCGATCCCCAGCGTCTCCGGCGTGCGCAGCGCTTCTGCCCTGTAGCCACGCGCCATGACGATCGAGGCGACCTCGATGACGGCATCCATGCCCGGCGTTTCGACACCGACCTGGCGGCCGAGACCGGACATGAAGACCAGGCCATAGCCTACGTCCTCGTGCAGGTAGCGGTGATCCAGCTGTGGTTGTGCGCCGATGCCGAGGAATCCCGGTGCCTTGCGATAGCCGGAGCCGTAGTTGTTTTCGAGCATGTAACCCTGGCGCATGCCCATCTCGGGGTCGGGCAGGATCGTGATCCCGAGTTTCCTGCCGATTGCGATGCGCTCGACGTCCAGGGCTTCGATCAGGCGTCCGACCGAATCGCTGACCCCTTCTTCGTAGAACAGGAAATCACCACCCGTCATCTCGATGCGCGCGGCATTGCCGAGCGTGACCGCCGGATGAATGATCGGGTTGGCGTTCTGCAGGCTGGTCTGCAACACGCTGCTGGCAGGCTCCATGCTCGGGTACACGTCGGCAATCAAATCCAGGATGTCCTGCGTGTGCGTTTTCGGCAGGCCCGCCAGCAGGTTGCCGGCCTTGAGCTTGAGAAATACGCGGACCTTCCCGGGCTCGGTCAGGCGCACGGCGTAATGCAGCGTCGATGTTTCGGCAACCCGAATGGCGTCGTCGTCGACATCCAGCCCGGCGGCCCGCTTGAACGCCAGCGCACCGCCGCAGGAGCTGGGCGTCACGATTACCGTCTGTCCTTCGCGCAGCTTGCCGGCGACGGCCTCGCCAAACGGCTCCGTGCTGTACGCGGGACCGACCACGTAGATCAGCTCCGCACCCCGCAGCGCATCGTCGATGTCGTGACCCGAGTAGGCGATGTCGGCGAATCCTGATATATCGCCGTCGGCGTTGATGCCGCCCTGGCTGGCGACCGCCGCTATGTTGTCCGGGAACTGGGCTAAGTCAAACAGGCGAACCTCGTGCCCGTGTGATGCACAGTCAAAGGCGACTGCCGTACCGCCGGCTCCGGCTCCCAATACAGTAATTTTCATCGCGTTACTCCCAATATGCGTGACGACGCGTTCGAACATGCGTCCTAGCGCTGAATCCCCCTGCCCGGCGTCCACGGTACCCCGGCCGCATCCATTGCGCGCTTGAGACCCGCATAGTCGGTATCGACGAGGCGTGTCAGCTCGGCGACCGACTCGTCGTAGACCGTGCGCGCGATACGGAGTGACTCCTCCTGCGCGCTTGTCGGGCCGTGTGCGCTCGACGCCGGATTGAAGCGCGCGTGCCACAGGCGTGCCTGCACCGACATCGCCGCCGGCTCCTTGTACATCTCGCGCATCTCGTTGCCGGCAATGCGGTCGCGCTGTGCTTTCAGGCGTTTCTGCAGCGAATGCGCCCGCTCGTACAGCGAGCCGTCATTCGTCGAGCGGCCCAGCGTCGCCTTGGCCGCGTCGAGCTCTGCGATGACCGCATCGATCGAGGACACGGTGCCCGATGCGGCACGAATCAGCTCGTCGGTGCGCTGTTCGAACACCACGCGGTCTTCCTGTGAGCTACCCGCAATGACCGGGTCGGGACGGATCGACACGACGTCGAAAGTCTGCGACTGGCCCGTGTCGACGAGTTCGCCGTCGATACGCTGCTGCATCGCGACCGAGTACGTGCCGGGCACGACGAGTACGCCCGTGCCTTCTTCGTCGCCCCACGGGGACTCCTCGGCCGTCCACGGTTCCAGCGACGGATAGCGCAGGTTCCAGGCCACGCGATGGAAGCCGGGTTCGGCCGGGCCTTCCACCTGCCTGACGATCGCGCCGCCGGCGTCGCGCACGGTAAAGACGACCGCGGGCGCGTCCTCGCGCGACTCGCCGATGACCGTGTCCCAGTCGGCCGCGATGACGTCCTCGTTGTTCTTCTCTTTCTCCTTCTCGACTTTGCGGCGGGCATCCTTGCGGCTCATGAGCCCGTCGGCGAGGTAATAGGTGAAGACGGCGCCGAACGGCGGATTCTCCGCCATGTAATACGAGTCGCCCTGGCTGGCCTTGCAGCCGTTCTCGCGGCAGCCGAGCGGCGTACGTTCGACGTACCACAACGCGTCGCGCACCGGGAACAGCGTGCTGCCCGAGGCGAGCATCGACGCGTTGACCTGCCTGAGCGGCGTGTAGTCGTCGAGCACGTAGAAGCTGCGCCCAAAGGTCGCGCCGACCAGGTCGTTTTCTCGAGTCTGGATGACGAGATCGCGGAACGACATGTTCGGCGAGCCGCCCTTGAGCTTGGTCCAGGCCCTGCCCCCGTCTACCGTGAAAAATACGCCGAACTCGGAGGCGACGAACATGAGCCCGGGCTTGACGTGATCCTGCACGACACGCCACAGCAAATGCCGCTCGGGCAGGTTGGACGAAATGCTCTTCCAGCTGCGGCCGCGATTCTCGCTCTTCAGGATGTAGGGCGCGAAGTCGCCGTGCTTGTGATCGTCGACGACCACGTACACGATGTCGGCATCGTGCAGGTCGGCCTTGATGTCGTTGACGAAGAAGTGATCCGGGACGCCGGGCAGCCGGTCGATCCTGCGCCAGTTCGCGCCGCCGTCCTCGCTGACCTGGATCAGGCCGTCGTCGGTTCCGGCGTAGATGAGACCGTCCTCGAGGGGCGACTGCGACAGTGACGTGATCGTGTTGTAGTCTGACATCGCATACAGGTCGCGCGCCGCATCGTAGCTCCACTTGCGGCCCATGACCGACATGCGCACGCGATCCTCGTCGCGCGTCAGGTCGCCGCTGATCGGCGTCCAGCTGTCGCCGCGATCCTCGCTCTTCCACACGCGCTGCGTGCCGAAGTACAGCGTCGCGTAATCGTGCGGGCTGATCAGGATCGGCGAATCCCAGTTGTAACGGTCCGGCATTTCCCCTTCGCGCGCCTGCGGCCTGATGTAGATGGCCTCGCCCGTGCGGCGATCGAAACGCGTCAGGTTGCCCTGCTGCCACTGCGAATAGACGATGTCGGGATTGCCCGGGTCGACGGCAGGCTGGTGCCCGTCGCCGAACAACGTAATGAACCAGTCGCTGTTGCGAATGCCATTTGCGTTCATCGTGCGCGACGGACCGCCCTGGCTGTTGTTGTCCTGCGTGCCGCCGTAGACGTTGTAGAACGGCTCGTCGTAGTCGACCGCCACCTTGTAGTACTGCGTGATCGGCAGGTTATTGATGAAGCGCCACGTCGCGCCGAGATCGTGGCTCTCGTAAACGCCGCCGTCGGTGCCGATCAGCAGGTAGTTCTCGTCGTCCTCGCGGAACGCGAGCGCGTGGTGATCGCCGTGCTTGGTTTCGTGCGGCAGCGGGATGAACGTGTCGCCGCCATCTTTGGTCATGCGCATGAGCGCGTCCATCTGGTAGACGTGCCCTTCGAAGTGCGGGCTGGCGAAAATTTCCTGGTAATAGTGCGGGCCCGTAGCGCCCGAGAGGTAGTCGTTCTTCTTCTCCCAGTTCTCGCCGCCGTCGTCGGAACGCCAGAACCCGCCCGTGCGGTTGTCGAGCTCGATGGTCGCGTAGATGACGTCGGGATTCTGCGGGCTGATCGCGATGCCGGTCTTGCCCATCATCTCCTCGGGCAGGCCGTTGGTGAGCTCGCGCCAGGTCTCGCCGCCGTCGACTGACTTGTGAATGCCCGTGCCGGGACCCGCGTCGATCAGGACCGCGACGTTGCGCAGGCGCTGCCAGGTCACCGCGTACATGACGTCGGGGTCGCGCGGGTCCATGTGCACCTCGTTGACGCCCGTGTACTGGTCGTCTTCTTCCGTGTTGCCATGGCCGTCGCCGAGCACCTTGCGCCAGTTCTTGCCGCCGTCGGTCGACTTGAACAGGCCGCGGTCACCGCCGCCAGACCACAACGGGCCCTGCGCGGCCACGAACAGCGTGTTCGAGTCGCGCGGATCGATCCGGATCATGCCGATGTGCTCGGAGTTCTCGAGCCCCATGTTCTCCCACGTGGTGCCGCCGTCGCGACTGCGGTAGATGCCGTCGCCGTAACCGACGTGCCGGCCGCTGACGTTCTCGCCCGTGCCCACCCAGACCGTGTTCGGATCGTTCGGGTCGAGCGTGATGCAGCCGATAGAGTACGAGCCCTCGTCGTCGAAGATCGGCGTCCACGTCGTGCCGGCGTTGACCGTCTTCCACACGCCGCCGCTGCCCACACCGACGTACCACACGCTGGGGTCGGTCGGATCGATGACGATGTCGCCGATACGCCCCGACATGAGGGCCGGGCCGATGCTGCGCATCTCGAGGCCCATGAAGGTCGCCTCGTTGAAGCCCGGTTCGGGTTTCTCGTCGTCCTGTGCCAGGACCAGTACCGGCACCAGCAGGATGCAAATCACCGCGAGTCGTTTCATGTTTACCTCTTCCTCTTCCAGTTCAATCCAGTTCCAGGTCATCGCGCATCGGCAACGACGGTTGCGCACCCATTTTCAGGGTCGCAGCTGCGCCCGCTGCGCAGGCAAATTCCAGTGCGCGCCGAGGCGGCTGCCCTTCGGCAAGCGCCACGACGAGGGCCGCCGTGAACGTGTCGCCGGCGCCCGTGGCGTCCACGGCATCGACGGCGGGCGGCTGCGCCTCGGCCAGCAACTCACCGTCGCGCTCGAGCGTGGCCCGCCCGGCGCCGCGCGTCGTCGCAACCATGCCATGACAGGCGGCGAGCGATCCACCATACCAGTCCGCCTCGGTCTCGTTGACGACGACCAGGTCGGCCCGCTGCAGGATCGACACGTCGATGTGCCGCGCCGGCGCCAGGTTGACGCAAAACAGGCCCTCGAACGTCTGCGCAACGCGGGCAATCGTATCAACGGGCACCTCGAGCTGGCAGATGACGGCATCCGCATGCAGGGCCGGGATGCGCTCCGCCGTCAGCTCGCGATTCGCACCCGGGGCGACGACGATGTGATTCTCGCCGTCCGGGGCGACGGCAATCAGGGCCGTGCCCGTCGTGACGCCGCTCACGACCCCGCAGTGCTCGAGATTCACGTCACCTGCGCGCAGCAGCGCGAGCGCCTCGTCCGCCGTCGCATCGTCGCCGACACACGCGTACAGGCTGACGTCGGCACCGAGCCGCCGCGCCGCCAGCGCCTGGTTCGCGCCCTTGCCGCCCGGGAAGTGATGCAGTTCGGCGCCCGTGACGGTTTCGCCCGGCGCCGGCAACTTCGGCGCCTGCGCGACGATGTCGAGATTGACCGAACCGATGACCGCAATCCTCGCCACGATCAATCCCCGAATCTCGCGACGCGCTCGACGAGCAGGTCGTAGAAACCGTCCGCGTCTACCGTGTACGCCCAGTCCACGTTGTGCGGGCGATCGGTCACGTGCCAGAAATCGACGGCCGTGTGGCCGATCGTCAGCTCGGATTCGGTCTCGACCGAGACGTTGCAGCGCCTCGTCTCGAACAGCCCGGGCTCGAGCAGCCAGGCGACCGTGCACGGGTCGTGCAGCGGCGCACCCTCGGAGCCGTACTTCTTTGTGTCGTAACGGTGGAAGAAGCTCAGCATGCCGGCCGTCGCCATCGCGACGTCGTTGCCGAGCTCGCGTATGCGCGCCACGCGCTCGCGCGTCGACAATACCCGGTGGGTCACGTCGAGCCCCATGGCCGTGACCGGTCGGCCACAGTCGTACACGATCTCGGCCGCGTGCGGATCGGCGAGAATATTGAACTCGGCCGAGGGTGAACGGTTGCCGCCCTCGCGCATCGCGCCGCCCATCGACACGATCTGCTCGACGCTCTCGAGGATCGACGGTTCCCGTTCGATGGCCGCGGCGAAGTTGGTCATCGGCCCGGTCGGAATTAAGGTGACTGACACCTCATTGCGGAGCGTGTCGACAATGAAGTCGACGGCGTGCTGCTCCTGAAGCGGTGTCTCCGGTTCAAACACGTCGACGCCATCGATGCCCGTCGCGCCGTGAATATACTCGGCCGTGATCGGATCACGCCTCAAGGGTCGCTCGCAGCCGGCAAAAACGCGCATGTCGCGGCGCCCCGCGATGTCGCACATCATGCGGGCGTTGCGCTGGGTCAGCGCCAGCGGCACATTGCCCGCGACCGTCGTTACGCCGAGAATATCGAGCTCCCCGGGCGAGGCCATGGCGAGAAACAGGGCGACGGCGTCGTCCTGGCCCGGATCACAATCGATGATGACCTTGCGTGGCACGATGTGGTCAGAACGTCAGCAGTAACCCGGCCAGCGCGGCGCTCATGAGGTTGGACAGGGAACCCGCAAACACGGCCTTGATGCCGAGCTGCCCGATCAGGTCGCGTTTTTCCGGGACGAGCACGCCGAGGCCGCCGAGCAGGATCGCGATCGAAGACAGGTTGGCGAAACCGCACAGCGAGAACGTGACGACCGCGACGGTGCGATCGCTCATGCCCGCGAGGTAATCGTTGAGGTGCGAGAACGCCACGAATTCGTTGAGGATCAGTTTCTCGCCGAACAGCGCACCGGCCGCCTGCGCCTCGTGCCACGGCACGCTCAGCAGGTACATGAGCGGCTGGAATATCCTGCCGAGAATCGACTGCAACGTGATCTCGAGGCCAAACCAGCCGCCGACCCAGCCGACGAGGCCGTTGAACAGCGCGATTAGCGCGACGAACGCGATCAGCATGGCGCCGATGTTGGCCGCGAGCCGCAGGCCGTCGGTCGTACCCGACGCCGCCGCGAGAATGAGGTTCTTGTGCTCGCTGCGCTCCATCACGAGTTTCTCGTGCTCGCCCGCGCGCACGACCTCGTCGTCGGGCATGACGATCTTGGCCATGAGCAGCCCGCCCGGCGCGGCCATGAAGGCGGCCGCGAGCAGGTACTTGAGTTCGGCGCCCATCATGGCGTAACCGGCGAGCACCGTGCCGGCGATCGACGCGAGGCCCGAGACCATGACCGTGAACATCTGCGCCTCGGTGAGCCCTTTGAGGTAGGGCCGAACGGCCAGCGGCGCCTCGGTCTGGCCGACGAAGACATTGGCGGCCGCGTTCATCGATTCGACGGCGCCCGTGCCGATGACCTTGTGCAGGAACCCGCCAACCAGCCTGACGATCCACTCCATGATGCGCAGGTGATAGAGCACCGACATCAATGCGGAGAAGAAGATGATGATCGGCAGCACGTTGATCGCGAAACTAAACCCGACAATGTCCGCGTTCGCCAGCGGCCCGAAGACCATGTCGATGCCGGCCCTGGAAAATCCGATCACGGCCATGACGCCGTTGCTGAGCCATTCGATGCCGATGCGTCCCTTGTCCCAGTAGAGGACGAGCGTCGCGATGACGACCTGCAGCGCGAACGCGGCGCCGACGATACGCAGGTTGATCGCCTTGCGATTGCTGGAAAACGCGAATGCGATCGCCAGGATAACAACGATCCCGGCGATACCGATGAGGTTGGACATTGCTCCCCCGGCAGGTTCTTGTTGTTAGAAGCCGTAGTTTAGCGCATCGGCGCGCTCAACCCGTCAGAATCTCGCGAATGACGGGGCGCTCCGCGGGCGCATCGTCGCCCGTCGTCACCGCCGCGAGCAGGTTGGCTTCGGCCTGCTCGGCGTCGCCGTCCGAGGCGGCGTGGATGACCGCGAGCGGCGTGTTCGAGTCGAGCGCCGCGCCCACGGGGGCAATATCGCTGAACCCGACCGACAGGTCCAGGGCCTCACCGACGCGGCGCCGCCCACCGCCGAGTTCGATAATGGCATTGCCCATCGCGCGCGTATCGACGGCCGTGACGACGCGGCTCGCGTACACGGGCCGGGTCACGGGCGCACTTGCGAGGTGCCGGGCCGGCTGTTCGAGCAGGTCGCCCGGCCCGCCGAGCGCGACGACCATGGCGGCGAACTTCTCGGCCGCGCGCCCGCTCGTGACGGCCTCGTCGCACCGCGCACGCGCCACCGCGCGATCGGTCTCGAGGCCGGCATTGATGAGCATCTCGGCACAGAGCGCCAGCGTGACCTCGTTGAGGCGCGCCTCGCGCACGTCGTTGCGCAGGAAGCGTATCGACTCGGCGATCTCGAGCGCATTGCCGGCCGTGGAGCCCAGCACCTCGTTCATGTCCGTCAGCACGGCGTGCGTCCTGAGCCCGGCTTTGGCGGCCGTCGCGATGATGCTGTTCGCGAGTTCGCGCGCATCGTCGATGTTCTCCATGAACGCGCCGTTGCCGACCTTGACGTCCATGACGAGCCCCTGCAGGCCGGCCGCGATCTTCTTGGAGAGGATCGACGCCGTGATCAGCGGTACCGACTCGACCGTGGCCGTGACGTCGCGGATTGCGTAGAAACGCCGGTCGGCGGGCGCGAGCTCGGGCGTCTGGCCGATGATCGCGCAGCCGACCTCGCGCACAACGTTGCGAAAGGTCGCGAGGTCCGGCGTCGCGTCGTAACCCGGTATCGCTTCGGCCTTGTCGGTCGTGCCGCCCGTATGGCCGAGCCCGCGACCCGAGATCATCGGCACGTGACAATCGCAGGCCGCCATGATCGGCGCGAGCAGGAAGCTGACCTTGTCGCCGACGCCGCCCGTCGAGTGCTTGTCGACGACGGGCGCATCGAACGTGGCGGGATCCCAATCGAGCACGGTGCCCGAGTTCGCCATCGCGAGCGTCAGCGTCGCGGCCTCCTCGAAGCTCATCGAGTTGAGGAAGATCGCCATCGCCAGCGCGGAAACCTGCTCGGCCGGTATGCTCTCATCGGCGAGACCATCGACCAGGAAACGAATCTGTGTATCGCTGAGCGTCCCGCCATCGCGCTTGCTGCGAATGATGTCCGTGAACAACATGCTTATTCGAATCCCCTGAGCGGCAGGTCGGCGCCGCGCTGCAGCCAGTTGTCGGCCGGATAGTGGCAGGTTCGGTCGATCACGTGCAGCGTGTAGGCGTGGCGCGACCTGGCCGAATGATTGGCAGCGCTCAGGTGCGGCGCCCTGCCTTCGAAGACGACGAGCGTGCCGGTCGCCGCTTCGGCCGCGACCTTGCGCTCCTCGGGCCACGGGCTGTCGTCGAGCGTCTCGGTCACGAGCTTGCCGTCGGCGCGCCGGTAGTTGCGCTTTTTCAGGGGCGACCTGTGACCGCCCGGTATGAACTGCATGCAGCCGTTCTCGAGCGTGGCGTCCTCGAGGGCAAACCAGAACCCGACGCAGGACTCGGGCTCGGTGTAGAGATAGGTCGAGTCCTGGTGACACATGACCTCGCCGCCGATGCCGGGCGGCTTGAAGATGTACATCGACTGCAGGATGACGGGATCCGCGTAGCCGATGCGCCTCGCGACCTCGGCAAGCTCGGGCGTGCGCGAGAACGCGTTGAAGACCGGGTCGAGGTCGTGCATCGCGTGCCCCATCTTGTTGAGGCTGTGTTGCTTCGCCTGGCGCAGCTCGCCGTGTTCGTCGAATGCGTCGTCCTCGAGAAAAAACCGGATCTTGTCACCGGATTCGATGAAGTAGTCGTCATCGAGCTGCGGCTGGTCCGTCGTTGTGAATACGGTGCGCACCGTCGCGGGATCAAACGCCTCGACGAGATCGAGTGCGCGTTGCCGCAGCGCGGCGCAGGCATCAGGCGACACGAAGTCCCGTAGCACGATGACGCCGGCATCGCGAAAAGCCTCGAGCATGGCATCGCTCAGTCGGCCTGCTGGCGGCGCATCGAAAGTCGGGATCGACGCGGGCATTGTCTCTGGTTCGATCATTTACCGATGATTCGTCAACACGTACAAAACAGCTTCCCTGGCGGGATCATAATGGAAACCGAATGAGCAAGTGGGCTGTTGTCCGGCACGACCGCATTCTCCACGCTGCACGGCGAGCCGCCGCATCGGCCCCTGGCCGGCTCTTTTTTTTGCGGCTTCCGGCGCCCTGCCCGATGCTACAATAGGCGCCTACAGGGGGACCCATGACAAGAACAACACTCTGTTTTTCCTATCTTTTTCTGATATTTGGCCTGACCGCCTGCGGTGCCTCCGACAAGGCTACCGAAGCGCCCGCCGCGCAGGACGACGGACGTATCGACCTGCTGGTCCGGGGCGACTTCATCGTCACGATGAATGCTTCGCAGGACATCATCGAGGACGGCGCCATCGCCATCGACGACGGTGTCATCCTGGCCGTCGGGCCGGCGGCCGACATCGAATCGCGCTACGAGGCGCGAGAAGTACTCGACGGCGGCAGGCGCGTCGTCATGCCGGGCCTCGTCAACGGCCACTCGCACGCGGCGATGACGTTGCTGCGCGGCGTCGCCGACGACCTCGCCCTGATGGACTGGCTGCAGAACTACATCTTCCCGGCCGAGGTCGAGTTCGTCGATGCCGAGTTCGTCCGCATCGGCACCGAGCTCGCATGCTGGGAGATGATCCGCGGCGGCACGACGACCTTCGTTGACATGTACTACTACCCCGACACGATCGCCGAGGTCGTCGAGCGCTGCGGCATGCGCGCGCTGGTTTCGGCGACGGTCATCGACCAGCGCAGCCCCGACGCCGAGAGCGCCGACGACTCGCTCGCCAAGGGTAACGGCTTCATCGAGCGCTGGCTGGACCGTAACCCGCGCATCACGCCAATTTTCGGCCCGCACGCGAACTACACGCTGAACGCCGAGCAACTCGTCGCGACGCGCGCCGCGGCAATGAAGTACGGCGTACCGATCAGCATTCATGTGTCCGAGTCGCCGTTCGAACTGCAGTACGCGCAGGACACCTACGGCACGACGAGTATCCTGATGTACGAGTCGATCGGCTTCTTCGACGGCCCGACGATCGCGGCGCACGTCGTCTGGCCGACCGAAGAAGAGATCCCGATCCTGGCCGAGCGCAAGGTCGGCGTCATTCACAACCCGACCTCGAACATGAAGATCGCATCGGGTATCGCGCCGATCACGGACATGCTGGCGGCCGGCGTGCGCGTCGGTCTCGGCACCGACGGCGCGGCCAGCAACAACGACCTCGACATGTGGGAGGAGATGCGTCTTGCCGCTCTGCTGCAAAAGGTCGATCGCATGGATCCCGAGGCGCTGCCCGCCACGGAGGTGCTGTCGATGGCAACCAGCGGCGGCGCCACGGCGATCGGGCTCGGCGACAGCATCGGCTCGCTCGAGCCCGGCAAACGGGCCGACCTGATCCAGGTCGGCTTCAAGGACGTGCACCATATTCCGACCTACGACGTGATCTCGCATCTCGTCTACGTCAGCGACGAGCAGGACGTCGCCTCGGTCGTCGTCGACGGCCGGGTGCTCATGAAAGAGCGCGAAATGCTGACGATCGATACGCAGCGCGTCGCGGCCGAGGCCACGGCGCTCGCGGCCCGCATCCAGGCTGCGCTCGCAGAACGCAACGAATAACAAGACGGGAGAACAAGCATGACTATCGAGAGCATCCTGACGCTGCTGGTTGTCGGCGCGATCGCCGGCTGGCTGGCCGACAAACTCATGAAAGGCGGCGGCCTCGGCCTGTGGGTCAGCATCGTCGTCGGCATCATCGGCGCGGTCATCGGCAAGTTTGTGTTCGGCCTGCTCGGTGTGACGGCCAGCACCATTGTCGGAACGATCATCATGGCCACGGTCGGCGCCGCGATACTGCTGTTCGTCGTCGGCCTCGTGAAAAAGTAGCCGGGGAACCCACCATGGGTAAGAATATTGCTGCCGGCGTGGCCGGCGTCGTTGTCGCCGGCCTTCTGGTCTGGCTCGTCGAGATGGTCGGCCACAGTGTCTATCCGCCGCCGCCCGATCTCGACTTCGCGAATGTGGATGCCATGCGCGCCTACATCGACACGTTGCCAAAGGGCGCGTTGCTGTTCGTCGCGGCCGCGTGGTTCATCGGCACGCTCGGCGGTTCGTTCACCGCCTGCAAGATCGGCACGGCGAAGCCGTTGATCTTCGCGTGCGTCGTCGGCGGCCTGATGCTCGTCGCGACCATCGTCAATCTCGCGATGATCCCGCACCCCGTATGGTTCTCGGTGCTCGGCATCGTCGGTATCGGCGTCGGCGCCTGGCTCGGCATGACCCTGGGGGGCAAGGGCGCCACCGAATGACGGCCATCCAGGACCGGATGCCCCACAACCACTGCTACGGTTGCGGCCCCGACAACCCGGACGGACTCCGGATCAAGAGTCACTGGCAGGGCGACGAATGTGTCTGCACCTACACGCCGCGGCCCGAGCAGTGCGCGGGCCCGACGCAGTACCTGTACGGCGGCACGATCGCGAGCCTGATCGACTGCCACAGCGTCTGTACGGCTATCTCGAACTACTACCGCCTCGAGGGACGCGAGGTCGGCGAAGGCGAGGAGATCTGGTGCGTCACGGGCCAGCTCACCGTGAACTACCTCGCGCCGACCCCCATCGACAGGGACGTGACCCTGCGCGCGACGATCGCGGAGACCACAGAGAAGAAAACGATCCTGGACTGCCGGGTGTTCTCCGGCGAAGTGCAGACCGCCGCGGGTAAAGTGGTTGCCGTACGCGTGCCGCCCGACTGGAAATAGGGTGACAGTCACCTTATCTCGATAGGGCGACTGTCGTGCTGCTCAAAGATGACGGAGATAAGGTGACTGTCACCCTATTTCAGAGGAACGAGGTGCCGTAGTCCATCGGCTCGAGGCCGAAGTGTGTGGCGAGGCTCTGGCCGATGTCGGCGAAGGTCTCGCGGCGACCGAGCGAGCCCGGTTGTATCGATTTGCCGTAGACGAGCACGGGGATGTGCTCGCGCGTGTGGTCCGAGCCCTCCCAGGTCGGGTCGCAACCGTGATCCGCGCACAGCACGAGCACGTCGTCGTCGCGCAGGATGTCCAGTAGCTCCGGCAGGCGCGCATCGAAGTACTCGAGCGCCTCGGCGTAGCCGTCGACGTCGCGCCGGTGCCCGTAGAGCATGTCGAAGTCGACGAAATTTGTGAACACGAGCGTGTCGTCGCCCGCCTCGCTTAACGCCTCCAGCGTCGCGTCGAACAAGGCCGCGTTGCCGCTCGCCTTGATCTTCTTAGTTATACCCTGGTGCGCATAGATGTCGGCGATCTTGCCGATGCTGATGACGTCACCGCCCTTCTCCGCGAGCTTGTCGAGCACGGTCGGCGCGTGCGGCGGCGTCGTCAGGTCGCGCCGGTTGCCCGTGCGCGCGTACGTCTCGGGCCCGTCGCCGACGAACGGCCGGGCGATGACGCGGCCGATGTTGTACTCATCGACGAGCTCGCGCGCGATGTCGCAGAGCGAGTACAGGCGCTCGAGGCCGAACGCCTCCTCGTGGCACGCGACCTGGAACACGCTGTCAGCCGACGTATAGACGATCGGCTTGCCGCTGCGCACGTGCTCGTCGCCGAGTTCGGCGATGATCGTCGTGCCCGACGCATGGCAGTTGCCGAGCACGCCGGGCAGGCCTGCTCGTTCGACGAGTGCGTCGATGAGTTCGGCCGGGAACGTGTCGGTCTTGCCCGTGAAATAGCCCCAGTCGAACAATACGGGCACGCCGGCGATTTCCCAGTGGCCGCTGGGCGTGTCCTTGCCGCTCGACATCTCGGCCGCATGGCCCCAGGCGCCGATGAAGTCGGCATTCGTGATCGCGCCCGCCGCGTACTCGCCCGTGCTTTCCCTGCCCGCCTCGTACAGGCCGAGCCGCGCCAGGTTGGGCAGCGTCAGCGGCTTGCCCGCGGCGGCCCGCTCGTGCGCGATGTGGCCGAACGTGTCCGAGCCCACATCGCCGAAAGACTCCGCGTCGGCGGTCGCGCCGATACCGAAGGAATCCAGTACGAGAATGATTGCCCTTGCCATGGTTCTCCGTCACTGCAGGGCGAAGAAGAAGCCCGCCAGCGATGCGTTCAAAAGGTTAACCAGTGTACCCCCGATGACGGCCCGCAGGCCAAGCCTCGCGATGTCGTGCCGGCGTGTCGGCGCGATCGCGCCCAGCCCGCCGAGCAGGATGGCGATCGAGGACAGGTTGGCGAAGCCGCACAGCGCGAACGTGACGACGAGCTGCGTGTACGGGGACAGCGACTCGCGCACGCCCACGAAACTGACGTAGGCATAGAACTCGTTGATGACGAGTTTCTGCCCGATCAGGCTGCCCGCCTGCGCCGCCTCGCCCCAGGGCACGCCGAGCAGGAACGCGATCGGCGCAAACAGCTTGCCGAGCAGCCACTGGATCGTCAGTTCCTCGATACCGATGTAGCCGCCGAGCAACTCGAGCAGGCCATTGAGCAGGTAGATGAGGCCGACGAAGGCGACCAGCATCGCGCCGACGGCCAGCGCGACCTGCATACCCGTCATGGCGCCGTTACCGATGGCCTCGAAGATGTTGACGGGCTGCTCCTCGTCGGCGACCTCGTCGGGCTCTGGCCTCGCATCGTGCGACACGGTCTCGGGCACGAGAATCTTGGCCATCATCAGTCCGCCCGGCGCCGCCATGAAGCTCGCCGTGATCAGGTACTTGAGCTCCACCCCCATCTGCGCATAACCCATCATGACTGCGCCCGCGATCGTCGCGCAGCCGCCCGTCATCACGGCGAACAGCTCCGACTCGGTCATGCCCTTGAGGTAAGGACGCACCACGAGCGGCGCGTCCGTGTGCCCGACGAAGATGTTCGAGACGGCCGATACCGACTCCGCGTGACTCGTGCCCAGCAGCCTGTGCAGCCAGCCGCCGAACGTGCCGACGACGCGCTGCATGATGTTGAGGTAGTAGAGGACCGACATCAGCGCCGCGAAGAACACGATGACGGGCAGCACGCCGAATGCGACCGTGAACCCGAGTGACGACTCGATCTGCGTGCCGAACACGAACTCGATGCCGTGCTTGCCCTGGTCGATAACGAACTGCACGCCGCGCACGACCCTGTCGAGAACCCGGCCGCCGGCCGGCACGTACAGCACCAGGGCCCCGACCGCCGCCTGGATGCCGAAAGCGATGAGAATTGTCCGCTGCCTGATCGCGGCACGATTCGTCGACATGAGAAACGCGATCGCGAATATCGTCGCGATCCCCACGAGACTCATGATCAACTGCAAGGATCGACTCCGTGGAAGTGCTCGAGACCGCCCAGCTCGGGGCCGACGGCGACGAACTCCCAGCCGAGCCGCGCGCAGGCCTCGCGGTCCCACGGCCCGTCGCCGAAATACGTGACCGACTCGAAGCTGCCGCCGAGACGCTCGAGCGCGATCTCCATGATCGTCGTGCGCTCGTGATGATCATTCGAGGTCGCCAGCGGTATGTCCTCGTAGTGCATGCGGGCGGAGGCGAGCTTCAACACGGCGCTCTGGCGCCACCCGCCCGTCGCCATCGCGACGGCGCACGCGGGCGATGCCTGCAACGCGCGCAGCATCTGGCGGGCGCCCGGAATCTCGCGGAACGGGCCGTGTTCGTGAACGTGTGCCTCGAGCAGGTCGACGAAAACCGTGCGAATCCCCTCCAGGGTGCGCTCGTTCTCGTCTATATCGTTGTCGCGCAGGATCTGCCGCAAGACGCCCGTGTCGGTAACGAATTCGTACTCGTGCAGGCTCGGGCGCAGCTGCACGTCGCCAAGCACGACCCGCACGGCCTCGCGGTACAGTGCATCGTCGATGGCCGCCGAGTGCAGCAGGGTTCCGTCGATGTCGAACAGGACGGCACGCATGTCGGTCTCCGCATCAGGCGCAAGGAACAGTCCTCGCGACAATCGACTCGATCATAGGATTTTTCGACGATGTCCGCGACTTACCCCGGCCTACAGCCCGATATCCCGCCTGACCTTCTCCTCGGCTTTCTTGAAGTCGGACTGCAGGTCCTCGAGCTCCTGCTGCAGCGGCGCCGTCAGCATGGCCGCCTCGACATTGAGGTCCGGCAACGGCGCCAGCTCGGCGATCGGCACCGGCGGCGGCCTCACGGGCTCGTCGGGCACCTGCCAGTTGAGCAGGGCGATAACGGCCGCGGCCGCCGCAACCCCGGTAATCGTGCTGGCCCACCAGAACAACGCCGGCCTCGCGGCGCGCGCGCGCCCCGGGTCGGTCTCCGGCGTCGCCGCACGCAGCGACGCCTCGATGCGATGATCGAGTTCCTCCGATATGGCGACGTCGATACACGCTGCGTCATCGCGCAGCCTTTTGCTGAGTTTATCCATAGGCTTCACTTTTCGTGGCGGCATCGTTCAGCTCGGCATCGAGTACGCGCCGCCCTCTCATCAGGTTGACTTTGGTCCAGGAAACGCTGCGATCCAGCGCCTGCGAAATATCCTTCACCGACATGTCCTCGGCATAGCGCAGCCACATTGCCGCAAACACCTCGTCGTTGAGCAGGCGCCGCGCGTTGACCCAGAGATTCTCGGATTCGGACCAGGCGATGCACTTCTGCAACGGGTCGTTGTCCTCGTCACGCAGGTCGCCGATCTGGACGTGATCGGGCCCGCGCAGTTTCGCCGCGTTGCGAATCGCGATGCGGTACAGCCACGTGCTGAAGCGCCAGCGCGGGTCGTAGGAATGGATGTAGCGGTAGGCGGCAATAAGCGTGTCCTGCAGAACGTCCTCTGCGTCGGCAAAGCTCGCGCAACGCGTCAAAAGGAAACGCAGCAGGCGTTCCCGGTGATGCCGGGCGAGGTCCGTGAACGCGTCCACGGACCCATCCCTGGCAGCGGCAACGAGTTGCGCCTCAGTCTTCAAGTGCCGAGACGACCGATTCGGGATCGAGCTCGAGCCCGACCCTGAGCGTCGCATCGTCGACGTCCACGGTCGTGCCCTGCAGTACCTCGGCCATGTCGGGGTCCATGTCGTCGCTGAACATCGACAGGCTGACCAGGCCGCGCACGATGCTCGCGAGCGAGTTGGCCATCTCGGGTTCGGTCGTGATCAGGCGCGCCTCGAGGCCGAGCTTGTCGCCAAGATCGGCCAGCAGTACGGCAACCTGCTTGGTGTTGCGCACGATGTTCGAATCCCACTCGTCGCCTTCGAACGCGTTCGTGTTAACGCCAGCCTGCATCAGCGCGCGATCGGCCTGCAGCACGAACAGCGTATTGCGATCCTTGCGCGCCGTCGGGATGCGGCCGTTGTTCGCAAGCAGGGCCTCCATCTGCTCCTTGCGGTGCGTAATGACGATCTTGTCTTTGAGCGCGAAACTTATGTACGCCTCTTCCTCGAGCGACTCGATATCGATGTCGACATCCCCGCCGGCGTCGCCGTCACCTTCGAAATGAAAGAACTCCTTGCCATGGGCCTTGAGCGGCTCGAGGTTACCGCCGGAGGCCGCGGCGCCCATCGCCATGAGCTTGTCCTTGGTTTCCTGTTCGATGTTGCCGTCGAAGACGATGATCGGACCGTCGTTGCGGGCCGAGAATGCCGTGACGTAGCGGGCTTCCTTGTTGAAGTCGATACCGATTTCCTTGCGAATTTCGGCGAACACCTCGGCATCGAGCCACTCGTACAGGCCGCGGCTGGCCTTGCCTTTGCGCATGGCGTCAAAGTCGGCATGGAAATACCAGGCCGAATCGCCCGGGACGGAGCCGATCTCGGCCTGTGACAGGGCCGGCACGGCAAGCAGTAGCACGGCGGCAAGCATCTTGAATGAACGCATGGGACAAACCCTCTTCACTGAAGTAATACCCGCTTGTAGGGCCCTGCCGCCGATTCGGTTACAAATTCGCGGAATTTTTTTCGTGGCTCGTCAGGCGGCTGACGCCGAAGGTCAGCAGCAATCCTGCGATGAAGCCCGGGATCGCTTCGTAGAGACCGTGGTAGTCGGCCTTGAAGAAGCTGAGCCAGACGACACTCGCGATGAAGCCGCCGAGCATGCCCGACAGAACGCCTTCCCAGGTGATGCGCTTGTAGTAGAGCACGCCAAGCATCGCCGGCCCGAACGCCGAGCCGAGACCCGACCACGACGCGAGCACGAAATGAAAGATGACACGCGGTTCCTGCACGCCGAGGACCACGGCGATCGCGCCGATGACGATCGTCACGATCTTGCCGTAGTTCGAGAGCGTCTCGTCACTCTCGTCACTCTTCATGATTTTCTGGTAGGTGTCGCGCACGACCGACGACGAGGCCAGCAGGAGAAGCGAGTCGACCGTCGACATGATCGCCGACAGAACGACGACGAGCAGCATGCCCGCGATCACCGGGGGGAACAGGTTGTTGGAAATGACCGGGAAGATGCTCTCCGGGTCCTCGAGGCCCGGGTACAGCGCACGGCCCGCGACACCGGCGGTGACTGCGCCGAACGTGAACACGAACAGCACGATCAGCGACATGATGCGCGCCTTGCGAATCTCGCCGTCGTCGCGCGCCGACATATAGCGAATCAGGAGCTGCGGCACACCGAGGAACGGCAGGCCGATCGCGACGAAGCTCGCGATCCCGATCCACACCGGGGTCGCCGCGAAACCGAACATGTCGAGGAGCGCCGGGTCCTGCTGCATGAGCGACTCCTGCACGCCTTCCCAGCCGCCCGAGGCGATGATTGCCGCCGCCGGCACGGCTATCAGGCCGAGCAGCATGAGCACGCCCTGCACGACGTCGGTGTAGGACACGGCCTTGTAACCACCGACAAAAGTGTACGCAATGATGATGACCGAGCCGACGATGACGCCCGTGCGGTACTCCATGCCCAGGAACTCGGAGAAGGCCTTGCCCGTGGCGACCATCTGGGCGGTCACGTAAGTCGTCACCATGACGACGATGATCAGCACGGCGACGGCGCGGATCAGGTTCCAGCGGTCCTGGAATTTGGCCGCGAGCACGTCGGGTACCGTGATCGAGTCGGTCTCGTCACCGAGCGCCTTGAGACGCCGCGACATGAGCCACCACGACGCGCCGATGCCGAGGATCTCGCCGACGACCACCCAGTAGGCCTGCATCCCGACGAGATAACCCATGCCCGACAGGCCGAGCAGCAGCCAGCCCGACTCGCCCGTGGCGTTGGTGCTGAAGGCGACGACCCAGAACGGCAGCTTCTTGCCGGCGAGGTAGAAACCCGACAGCGTGTGGGTCTCGCGCCGGCTCCATACGGCGAGCGCGACGAGGATGCCGAGGTAGACGACGAGAACGGTTATGGTCGTGTTCATCGCGTACGGCCTACTCGGGCGTCGTGCCGATCGGTGAGCCGGGCGGCACCATTGCAGGGGCCAGCTTGGCGAGTGCCGCCGGGTCTGCGAGCAGCCGTGCAATCTCGTGTTTCGCAAACGCGTAATGCGCCCGCGTCGTCGCATCGCGCGAGGTCCGCCGCGTCAGGCGCCGATCGAGGTCCTTGACCGCGGCCAGCGCCAGCGCGCGGACGTCGGCATCGGCTTCGCCGTCGAAGGCCAGGCCCAGGAGTCCGTAGAGGACCTGCGTGTTGGTCTGTCGCAGCAGCGCCCCGTCGGGACCATCGTGCTTGTTCGCGTACCACGATGCCTCGAGCAGGCCGCGGGTCACCGCGGCGAATCCGGGCGCACCCGCACGCTCGAGGCGCGCGGCCCGGCTCGGGTCGAGCAGGACCTGCAGCGTCAGCGCCACCGACGCCTTCGCGGGCGCCAGTGCGTCGAAATTCATGCCGGTCGCCCCGGCGAAGGTCTCCCGCGTCCTCGGGTTGTTGGGAACGCGCGGTGGTATGGCATCGTCGAGAGCGACAGGCAGGCGCAACACCTCGGGATCGAGCGTCGCGAGCAGGGCGTCGATGGCGCGCTGTTGTCGTGCGACGGGCACCGGCCGCGCATCCGCCTGCCCGTCGCCGCGCAGGCGGTAGTTGAAGTAGCCCCCGCCGATCAGCTTGCCGACGGCCTGCAGCTGGAAGCGATGCAGCAGGTACACGGGAACGAGCGCCTCCTCGATACCGGCGAGCGGCCGACCGATCCTGATGTTGCGCTCGGAAAAGCGTCGCAGCGCGATCTCGCGCACGCGCAGCAGGTGCTCGAACTCGGCAATCGCGTCGTCGCCGTTGTCCCACAGGTTGCCGTGAGGGTGCGACGTTGCCGGCGATCGCGCATCGCGATCGACGACGTAGCGAAACCCTAGCGCAATCGTCTCGTCGATGATCTCGCGACGCGCGGCATCGGCGTCGACGACGTCGGGGAAGTCCTGGTAGGCATACAACACCGTGCGCTTGTCCCACTCCCCGATGCCGACGTCGTACGCATCCGAGAGGTCGAGCTCGCCATCGTTATCGATGCGAATCAGCGGAAACGGGTAGTCCATGACCGATGCCCGGTCCTGCGTGCTGGCGGCGAAATTGTGCTCGAAACCGAGCGTGTGCCCGACCTCGTGCGCCGACAGCTGCCGGATGCGTGCGAGCGACATCTCGAGCATCTCGGGTGGCACGCTCTCGTCCTCGTACGGCGCGAGCAGCCCTTCCGCGATCAGGTAGTCCTGGCGCACGCGCAGCGAGCCGAGCGAGACATGCCCCTTGAGTATTTCGCCCGTGCGCGGGTCCAGGACCGATGCGCCGTAGGACCAGCCGCGCGTCGAGCGATGCACCCACTGGATGACGTTGTAGCGGACATCCATCGGGTCGGCCCCGTCAGGCAGTATTTCCACGCGATATGCGTCTTTGTAGCCGGCGGCCTCGAAGGCCTCGGCCCACCAGCGTGCGCCCTCGAGCAGCGCCGAGCGCACGGGCTCGGGCGCGCCGGGGTCCAGGTAGTAGACGATCGGCTCGACGGCTTCGCTGACTGCCGCCGCCGGATCGACCTTCTCGAGACGGTGGCGCCGGCCGACGTTGCGGGCGAGCGGCTCGCCGATCGGCGTCGCGTAGTCGAGATAACCGCGCGCGCTATAGCCGAGACCGATGACGCCGCTGCGCGGATCGTAGGGCAAGGGGTCGTAATCGTCGTCGGGCAGGCGCACGAACGAATGATGCACGTGCACGGTCAGCGCATTGCGGTCGGGCGTGACCGTCGGCAGGTGCTTGCCCGTCGGGTCGCCCGCGAGCGTGACCATGGCCTCGACCTCGGAATTGTCGGGAAACGCCCGCGTGCGTGGCAGGTAAATCGCCGAACGCGCCGCGTCGACCTGGAACTTCCCCTCGCCCATGGCGGCCAGGCGTGCGGCAACCCCGTGGGCGTCGCGAACGAAGAACGGCGTCGCATCGACGATCGTCGCGTCGTCGTCGGGATCGATGTCCGTGAAACCCCAGATGACCGAGCGCGCGAACGACTCGGCCACGGCCTGGCGCTCCCGCGCATCCTCGCTGTAGGCCCGGTAAGCAAGATTGTCCTCGACCAGCAGGACCTTCGGGCCGCTCCGCAGGAAGCGAACGATGCGGGTTTCGCCGAGCTGGCCGCGGTCCAGGCCGATGTCGTTCGAGCCGACCCCGCGTGGCAGCGAAACCTGGTACAGCAGCGGTACATCGAACTCCTCGATACGCAGCAGCATGCGACCGCCGCGCTCGTCCCACCACATGTCGACGAACCCTTCGAACGACTGGTACTGATCCAGGGCGAGCTTGTCGTCGGCGGCATGGCTGCCGCCCGCCACGAGCGCGAGGCAAACTGCGACGAGCAGCCACTTGAATTCAGGCATATCTTCCCCCGGGGTCTGGTGGGTCGTCAGCCGCCGTCATTCAGGCCGGGCGCGTGACGCGGCCGGCGATGACGCCGGCGATCAGGATAAAGATCCCCATCCCGAGCAGAAACTCGGGATAGGAACGCGTGATCCCGCAAAACGCGAGGCTGGCAAGGATCGCGCCCTGCAACAGGTTGACGGACAGCCTGTCGCGCACGGCGGCTTTCGGAAAGCGCAGGCGCGAGATCATGAGAAGCGCCAGCACGAACATCAGCACGGGCAGGTACAGGCGCAGCGGCAAGGAGGCGGCAAGATCGGGGTTGTGAATCAGCACGAGCACGACGGCGGGAACCATGCCGCCGCCGGCGGCCGTGATCGGTATTCCCGCGAACCAGCCCGTGCTCGGCTGGTCCGACAACAGGTTGAATCGCGCCAGGCGCATCGCACCGGCCAGCGCGAACACGGCAACCGCGACCACGAGCACCCAGAACTGGTCGACACCGGGCGTGGCACCGCCGATCTGGATCCCGGCATTGAGCACGAGCATGGCCGGGGCCACGCCGAAAGAGACGAGGTCCGCCATCGAATCGAACTCAGCGCCGAAATCGGACGTTGCCTTCAGGAGGCGTGCGGATACGCCGTCGAGCATATCGATAAGCGCGCACCAGACGATGATCCAGGCGGCAAGCTCGAGTTCACCGACCTGCGTGGTCACGATCGAGGTCACGCCGAGCACCAGGCTCAGCGCCGTGAAGCTGTTCGGAATCGTGTAGCGCAGGCGGTTCAAGGGTGCATTACTCGGCGACCTCGGCGGCGACCACCTGTGCCGGGCAGCTCGTGCCGGCCGTATACGGCCCCATGCCCGTATTGACGCTGGCGATCTGGCCCGGCGGCACCTGGCCCCGGATGGCAAAGTTGCGCTGCTGCTGACGGCCGGAGCTGTCCGCATAGACGACGCCAACCTGGATCCCCGTGACCTGCACGCTCGTGTCGTTGCGAATCGCGACCACGAGGTTGCCGCTGCCGTCGGCCGAGCACGCGGTCGGGATGTACGCGGACGGGTTCGAGGGCAGCTCCAGCCTGGCGAGCTCGCCCATCGCCGCTTTGCCGTAGTCGCCGCCGCCCTGGGCGACGACCTTGTAGTGCTGGATTGCCGCGTTCCTGTCGCCGCGCTGTTTGGCGATATCGCCGAGCGCATAGTGTGCCGGCGCGGTCGGCAACAGCTGCAGGCTGCGTTCGAGATCGGTCACGGCCGTCGACTGCTGCCCGATTTCCTTGCGTGCCAGCCCGCGCTGCAGGTGGTAGTAGAAGAACTCGTCGCGACGCTCGATGGCGCGGGTGTAATTGGTCACGGCCCAGTCGTGGTTGTCCTGTGCGAAGCGGATATCGCCACGCAGCGCGTGGAAATGGGCCTCGCCGGAGAACAGGCTCAGCGCCTTGTTGGCGTGCACCAGTGCCTGGTCGAGGTTCTTGTCGGCGAGCGCCTTCCTGCCCTCATCGTATTCGTCGTAGGCGGGCTTCAGCTGCATCGTGCGCGCCATGGCCGCCGCATACTCGCGCTTTCCCTCCATGCCGCCCGCCGGCAGGTTCGCCGCCCTGGCCCTGTTGGCCGCGACACGTTCCGTCGACGGCGGGTGGCTCGCAAACAGCCCGCTGAGCCAGTCTGTCTGGCGCCCTTCGCTGAGCCTGACGAAGGTCTGCTGCAGGTCCACCGCGCCCTGCGGGTCGTAGCCGGCCTTCGACATGAAGTTCATGCCGTAAGCATCGGACTCGAGCTCGGCCTTGCGGCCGTAGCGGGCGAGTCCGGCCTGCGCCAGCAGGTTGGCGCCGCCGACGATCAGGTTGCCGTATTCGTTGTCGCGCACCGCGATCGCCGTGCCGATCATGCCGGCCTGCAGGATCATCGCGCGCGTTTGCTGCTGCGCCGAATGCCGGGCCGCTGAGTGCACGGCCTCGTGCCCGAGCACGGCCGCGAGCTCGGACTCGGACTCGAGCTCGGTCAACAGGCCGCGGTTGATCGCGATCTTGCCGCCCGGCAGCGCCCAGGCGTTGGGGACCGAGTTGTTGAGGACGACGAACTCGTAGGGAAGATCGACGCCGCTCTGCGCGGCGACCTTGTTGCCGACGCCGCGCACGTAGGCGGTGAGCTGCGGGTCGACGTCGTACTGGCCGCCCTGTGACTGCTGCATGGGCGCATAGTTCTGGCGACCCAGCTCGATCTCCTGGGCCGTGCTCATGAGTACGAGCTGGCGTTCGCCCGTAACGGGATTGACCGAGCAGCCGGCCGTCAGGCCTAAACTGAGCAACAGGACAAGTATTGCCTTGCGCATCGACGCTCTCCTCGAAATGTGTCCGGCCAGTATACCGCCTGATGTACAATCCATGGTCATCCCACCCTCAAAGCAATTCCAACAAAGGAGAGCGAAATGGGACTTTTTGACTTTGTGAAAGACGTCGGTCGCCAGATATTCGACACCGATGACGAAGCTGCCGACAACATCAAGCAGCACCTCGAAATCAAGACGAGCGGCATCAAGAACCTCGACGTGCAGTTCGACGACGGCACCGTCACTCTGTGCGGCGACTGCGGCAGCCAGGCCGTGCGCGAGCAGGCGATCCTGATCGCCGGCAACGTGGCGGGTGTCGAGAAGATCGTCGCCGACGACCTGACCGCCCCCGAGCCCAAGCCCGCAGCGCCCGAGGCGCCAGCCGAGCCCGAGGAGAAGGCCGAGATCTACGAGATCGTCAGCGGCGACACGCTGGGCGGCATCGCCAAGAAATACTACGGCAAGGGGTCGGCCTACATGAAGATCTTCGAGGCCAACCGCGACATTATCGACGACCCGAACAAGATCTACCCGGGCCAGAAGATTCGCATCCCGCTCGACGACTGATCACAGGGCACTACGATGAATTTACTTGATCTACTCAAGGCGACAGGTGGCGGCGAGAGCGTCGGCCAGATCGCCAAATCCGTCGGCCTGGGGTCCTCGGATACGTCGAAGCTCGTCGAGGCGCTGGCCCCGGCGCTCATGCGTGGCCTGCAGAAGAACACGGCCAGCGACGACGGCCTCGCCGGCCTGCGAAGCGCACTCGAGTCGGGCGGCCACAGCCGCTACCTCGACGATCCGTCGCTGATGCGGTCCAAGAAGACGCGCCGGGACGGCAACAAGATCCTCGGCCATATCTTCGGCTCCAAGGACGTCAGCCGCAACGTCGCGGCCGCGACCTCGCAGGAAACGGGCATCGACCCAGGGCTGATAAAGAAGGCCCTGCCCCTGCTCGCTACGCTCGCCATGGGCGCCATGAGCAAGCAGAGCTCGGGCGGCCGCGATCTCGGGCGCTCCGCGAAGAGCGGCGGCCTCGGACCGCTCGGCGATATCATCGGCAGCCTGGGCGGCGGCGCGAGCAAGTCCGGGCTCGACGACATTCTCGGCATGGCGAGGAAGTTCTTCTAACGCCCAACCGCCCCGACACAGGCAAGAAGATTACGGCCCCGCTCCGCGGGGCCGTAGGGGATTCTCCCGATAGCATGGCCGCGCCCGCCGCCGGAGACTAATACTCATGGATACGGATGCCAGAGAACTACTCGCAGAGCTGCGCCTCGACCACCGCAACATGGCTGTCGTGCTCGACCTGCTCGAGGACCTCGTCATACAAATGGAGAACAACAAAGACCCGGATTTCGAGTTGTTCGACGAGATCATGCGCTACATGACCGTGTATCCGGACGCGGTTCATCATCCCAAGGAAGACATCGTCTACGACAAGCTGCGCACCCAGCGGCCCGACCTGGCCGACGGTCTCGAGCATGTGCCCGACGAGCACCGCGAGCTCGCGCGCCTGGGCACGCTGCTGCGCGACGAGGTCGACGCGGTCAACGCCGGCGCCGCCGTCGTGCGCCGCGAGAAGATGATTGCGGACACGTCCGCGTACATCGAACACCTGCGCAGGCACATGTACTGGGAAGAGGAGGACCTGTTCCCGCGCATCGACACGATGCTCGACGCCGAACCGCAGGCAGTAGACCTGTCGGCCCTCGAGCACATCAAGGACCCGGTCTTCGAGCTCGAGATCGAGGCGGGCTTCCGCCGCCTGCTCGAGAGCCTGCCGCCGGCCGCTTAGGCCCGAAATGTGGGAGCGGCTTCAGCCGCGAATTCGGACCTGAAGGCCCTCCCACAGCCCTGTCTGAGCACCTCCTCAAAAATACCAGGCGAACTGGGCGAACAGCCCGGCGCCCTGCGCTATATAGCGATTCTGCAGGCCCGACTCGATGCCGCCGAACTCGGTGCCGCGCGCACCGATCGGCACGTTGATACTGGCCAGCAAGGTCATCTCGTCGGACAGGCTGTAGCCGGTCACGAGCTGCAACATCGCGCTCGGGTCTTCGATGTTGAGAAGCAGCGTCGGGGTCAGGGTCCACAGCGGCGTCATTTCGACGAGCACGTTGGCGGCCAGGTAGTGGCGCCCGAGCGTGAACGACTCACCCCGCGCGACGCGCGCCACCAGTGCGGGATTACCGGCGAGGCTCAGGGGATCGTAGCGTTTGCCCGGCTGGCCGAAGCCGTTGTAGTAGTACTCGAGCACGCCGCTCATGTTGCGCTCGAACCAGACCCACGAGTACAGCAGGTTCGTGACGAACTGCAGCTCCGTGCCGGTGGCGGTGTCGGTGACGACGACGTCGCTGCCCCAGACGGCACCGCCGACACCGCGCGAAAACCCGAGGCCGAGCACGGGGTCGCCATAACTCTTCGCGACCAGCAAGTCATACTCGCGGGTCCCGGCGAAGCCGTGATACTTCACCGCAACAGTCGCCACGTCGGTCTCGGCCTTGCCTGTCACGGGATTGCGCCGCGCGACCCAGGCCGCCTGCACGTCATTGCCGTTGTCCTGGAGATACTGCAGGTAGAGCATGTCGTCGCCGGTCTTGTACTCGGTGTCGATCGCGGCCGGATCGAACGGGTTGACGATGTCCATCGGCGTATAGGCAAGGCCGTTACCCCACGACAGCGCCTGGCGCCCGACGCGGATGACGGCTTTTTCGCTCGCGTAGCCTAACCACAGGCGATCGAGGCGGTGCAGGTAGGCGTGCTCGTCGCCGTCGTCGATGACGTCCGTCAGGTCGAACAGCCGGCGCTCGTCCGAGGGCGAACCCGTCAGCGGCAGCGTCTCGGCGTGCAGGCCGACGAGCTGCCACGCGGCATCGAATGACCAGCTACCTGAGTTCGCGGCGAGATTGAGGCGCAGTTCGAGCGACGTACCCAGCGAATCGCTCCCCGCGACGTCACGAATCACGCTGTCCGACGGGTAGCCCTGGGCCAGGGCCCCGATCTTCATGTGACCGCCGAATTCCGTACTGACTTCGTCGCCGGCCGCCGGCGCGGTGAGTACTAGCGCGAGCAGGACAATCTCAGGCCGCATTCTGCTGCACGTCGTCGACGATGCGGCCGTCGCGCATGCGTACGAGTCGTTTCGCATAGCGCATGACCCCCTGGTCGTGCGTCGCGATGACGAAGGTCGTCTGGTGATGTTCGTTGAGCTGCACGAACAACTCCATGAGGTCGGCCGCCGTGTGCGAATCGAGGTTGGCCGTCGGTTCGTCCGCGAGCACGAGTTCGGGACGCGAGACGATGGCGCGCGCCACGGCCACGCGCTGCTGTTGCCCGCCCGACATTTCGGCGGGCAGGCGGTCCTCGAGGCCCTCGAGCCCGACCTCCTCGAGCAGGACCATCGATTTCACGTGACGTTCGGCCGGCCGCACGCCCTGGACCTGCATCACGAACTCGACGTTTTCCCGGGCTGTCAGCACCGGGATCAGGTTGTACGCCTGGAAGACGAAGCCGATGTTGGCCAGCCTGAGCTCGGCGAGCTCGCCCTTGCTCATCTGGTCGATGCGCTGCCCGCCGACCCAGACCTCACCGCTGTCCGGAATATCGAGGCCGCCGATTGCATTCAGCAGGGTCGTCTTGCCGCCGCCCGACGGGGACATCAGGCAGACGAACTCCCCTTTCTCGATCTCGATGCTCAGGTGGTCGAGCGCCTTGATGTCTACGTCGCCCTGAGTGTAGGTCTTGCAGATATCGATACAACGTACGGCAGTCATCATCCCACCTTGGTAATGGCCTCAACGGGCTCGTAGCGCGACGCGCGCCAGGCCGGTGACAGGCTCGCGAAAAAACCGAGGACGAGCACGACGACGTTCGCGAGCACGACGTCCTCCAGGTACAGCTTCGGGTACAGCACGCTCGAAGCACCCCACATCTCCATGCCCTCGCCGACAGCCGAGAGATCGATGCCGCCCTCGAGCGGCACGATACTCGCCCAGGCCAGCGCCGTGCCGATGAGGAGGCCGAGGGCCAGCAACATCATCGACTCGATAATGATCTGCCCGAGTATCATGGCGGGCTTCATGCCGAGCGCGAGCATGAGGCCGATCTCGCGCACCCGCTCGAACACGGCCATGACCAGCGTATTGACGAGGCCGAACGACAGGGCAAGGAAGATCACGATCATCCACACGAGCACGAAGCCGTCCATCGTTTTCAGCATCGTACCGAGGTAGGTATCGACCTCGGTCCAGCGGCTCACGGTCACGGCATCACCGACGCCGGCCGCGACCTTGTCATACACGGGCTCGACGTTGCGGTAGTCGTCACCGACGAATACGGCCTCGGTCGTGGCCGTGCCCATGCGCAGCATCTTCTGCGCCGTGGCCTTGCCGACGAAGACGAAGCCCTCCTCGAACGCCTGCATGTTCGCTTCGAACACGCCGACGACACGAAACCCGCGGTCGGCAATATCGTTGTCGGGGTCCTGGCTCATCAGTACGACACGCTTGCCCACACGCGTCTCGAGCGTGTCCGCGAGTTTAGCGCCGATGACGATGCCGCTGTCTTCCGGGCTTTCGAGAAAACGCCCGTCGACCGCCCCGTAGTCCACGAACGAAAAGTCGCGCTCGGCCGCGGGGTCGATGCCGAGCAGCGTCACGCCGCGCGATTCCCGTTCGCTCGTGATCACGGCTGGCACGCGGACCCGCGTCGCCCAGGCGCTAAATCCCGCATCCGCGAAGCGTGCGGCAAATTCCTCATCGCTCAGCGGGATCGAACGCGTCACGCTCGGGTCATCGAGGTAGCCCTGTCCGTGGACCTGCACGTGACCCGGGATCGCGCTGATACCGTCGGCGATCATCTGGTCCACCATGCCGCGCGTCAGCGCCGTCATGAAGATCATGGCCCAGGTGCCCAGCACGATGGCGCCGAGCATGATGATCGTGCGCCGGTGGTTGCGCCACAGGTAGCGCCAGGCGAGGCGCACGAGAACGATCAGGATGCGCATCAGTTGACCCTCATCGCTTCGACCGGGTGCAGCCGCCGCAGCCGCCACGCCGGGTACACCGAGGCGAGCAGCGTGAAGACGAATACGACGAACGGGCCGATCGCCACCGACAGCAGGGTGACAGGCGGATAAATGCGGGCGGGCAGGTTGAACTGCGCGGCCATCTCATCCATGCCCGGCATCGTGAATCCCCTGACGCTGAGCCACGCGGTCAGTGCCGTGCCCGCGATGACGCCGAGCACGAAGCCGAGCAGCCCCATGAGTGCCGACTCGAGCAGCACGATGCGGCCGAGCAGGCCGGGCTTCATGCCGAGCGCCATGACGACACCGAACTCATGCGTGCGCTCGAGCACCGACATCAACTGCGTATTGAGAACGCTGAACGCCACGAGAACGACGAGAATGCCGTACATGAAAAACGCGCTGCTCATGTCGGCCTGGATCGCCTGCCGGAGCCCGGGCTGCAGGGCGTCCCAGTCCTGCACGACGAGGCCATCGTCCGCGCCGACCAGCGCCTCGACCCGCGCCTGGAGCTCAGGCGCATCGGCCAGCGACGGCGCCAGGATGACGACCTGGTGCCCGGCGCCGTTCATGTAGAACATATCCTGGAACGCGGTGAGCGGCATCTGGGCGATATTGCGGTCGATGTCCTTGACGCCACTCTCGAAGATCCCGGCGACGACGACCACGGCCGCGGCGAAGGAACCGTCGACGCCACTGCCGAGCAGGGTCAGTTCGTCCCCTGTCGCGACCTGCAGGTTGCGGGCCAGCACGCTGCCGATAACGATCTCGTAGGCGTCGTCGTCCTGCAGGTAGCGTCCGTGTTCGACGAGACCGGGCAGGTTCGATACGCGCGGCTCATGGCGGGGTTCGACGCCGTAGATCGCGATGCCGTAGGTACGGTCCTCGCTGGAGGCGAGCGCGAAAGCGCGGGCGCGCGCCGCAACCGTGTCGCTGCCCAGCGCTTCTCGCAGGTGCGCCGCCAGCGGCTGCACGTCGTCTACGACCTGTCGCATCTTCGCATCGTCGACGTAGCCCGGCGCCTGCACCTGCATGTGCCCGCTGAAGACCTGCAGCGTGTTGTTGATCATCAGCCCGTACATGCCGAACTGGAGCGAAATCATGAAGACGAGCAGAATGTTCGAGAACACCATCGCCCCGGTCGTCAGCCAGGTGCGTCGCGGTTGCCGCCAGATGTTGCGCCAGGCAAGGCGCAGGACGATGTTCATTTACAAACTCATGCGGCAGGGCACTTACTCGCGTGGATTCCTCAGGTTCGACAAGGTAAACAGGCTGTCCTTCAACTCGAGCTCATACTCGATCTCGATAACGGCGATCTCGGTCCACTCGTCCGGGTTGTCCGCCTTCGTCATGCGCTGGCGCGAAGCAATCGTGCGCCCGCCCATATCGGCGATCTCATGGGAGACGAGCGACTTGACCAGTTCCCCGTCCTGATCGTAGAACGCGTGCGCGAGCACGACGTGATCTTCGCGGATGCGCAGAACCTCGCTGCCCCAGACAACGGCGGCGTCCTCGTGCGGTATCGATTCGATCGTGTAAACCGTCTTGCCGTCCACCTCCTCGGTAGACAGGATGGAGTGCTCGTACTGATCGATGATGTCGTCGGCGCGCGCGACGTCACGATTGGAAAAATCCGAGCCCATCCAGCTCTGGCCCATCATCGACGATGGCACCTTGATCACACGGTTCACCTTGGGCGAGAAACTCCACATCGTGTCGTCGTCGGTGAGGGTGCCGTTGCCGCGATCCTTCTTCGGCTCGATAACACGCACGAGCGTGCGCTCGTCTCCCTTGGTCCAGGCTCGCATCGTCATCGAGCGCTCCCAGTCGGGGCGATGGATGACCATGGTCATGACCGAGTACGACGACAGGCCGCGCCAGTGATCGACGGCGTCGCTGACAATCTGCGTCGCGCAGCGCTCCGTGTCCAGCGCGAAGACAGGCGTCGCGAGCAGCAGCAGCAAATACGGGTAGCGTCTGTTCATGGATTATTGGACCAGCACCCCGGGAGGATGCTCAATATTTCACATCGGCGTTCCCCGGGGCATCCGCAGTACCCCTATTGAAATCATCTGCTTACGCAGTAGCCATAGGTGTTTGTCGCTATGGTCCCCCTGCCCATCGAGGATAGACTGGTTATGGGAGGACGGGATACGAGAATAAAGGAAGGACCATGTTCAGCATCGAAGCCATCATGAGCACCAACCTGATCACGGTGTCGCCATCGGCGACCCTGGCCGAGGCCCGCTCATTGATGCATGAGCACCGGATTCACCACATTCCCGTGATGGACGAGGACAGGATCGTCGGCCTCGTGACGCTGACCAACGTGCTGGCCGCGACGGACAGCTTCCTGCGCGACGACCGGAGCCGCATTCATGCCGACGAGATCGGCATCAAGGATACGATGGTCACCGACGTCGCCACGGTCGACATCAATGCCAGCCTGCGCCATGCCGCCCTGTTTCTCGAGAAACACAAGATCGGCTGCCTGCCGGTCCTCGACGGCGACAAGCTCGTCGGCATCATCACCGATACGGACTTCGTCGCCGTGGCGATCAACCTGCTCGAGCAGATCGAGGAAACCGAGCCGGTGACGGAGGATTACGAGGACGTCGACGTCGCCTGAGCGGCACGCGCCTCTGCGATTTCGCGCACGCGCAGCGCGTACTCGGCATCGCGCTCCGAACCGAGCAGGATGGCTACCCAGCGCGTGCGCTCGTCCTTCTCGAGCGCCATCTTCAGCGTCATGGTCAGCGGCACGGACAACAGCATGCCGACGGGCCCGAATATCCACCCCCACGCAACCAGGCCGACGAATACGACGAGCGGCGAAATGCCGACTCCGTAACCCATGAGCCTGGGCTCGAGGAAGTTGCCGAACACGATATTGATGCTGATGAAGCCGAGCGCCGTCGCGCCGGCCGCACCATAGCCGATCTGAATGAGCGCGAGCAGGATCGCGGGTACAGCGGCAATGATCGAGCCGATCGTCGGCACGTAGTTGAGAAGGAAAGCGAGCATCGCCCATAGCAGCGGGAAGTCGAGGCCGATCGACCAGGTGAGCAGACCCGCCAGCACGCCCGTGGCCATGCTGACCAGCGTCTTGATGCCGAGGTAGCGGCCGAGATTGCGCATGAACTCGCGCACGTTCTCGATGTTGTCGGCGGACGAGCCGAAAGCCGCCCGGAACTTCGTCTTGGCCGTCCCCGCCTCGAGCAGGATGAAGATCATCGTGAAGATGATCAGGAAGGTATTCGTCAGGACTTCCCGAAGGCTATTGAGCAGCCCGGCGACAAGGCCCATCGCGAACCCCGGGTCGATCATGTCGCCGAGGCTCTCGACCGACTCGTCCAGCTTGAAGTTCTTGACTATGAAATCGAACACGCCGGCGATGATCACGTCGAGCCGCTGCTGGTAGCTCGGCACCTTGGCCGTGAATTCCGCGATCGAGGTGCCGAGGATCGTGCCGACGATCGCGAGCATCAGCATGAGCATGGTCACGATGAGCAGCGCGGCGAGAAATGACGGGACGCGGTGTGCCTGCAGCCAGAGCATTGGGCGCACCGTGATGAGTGCCAGGAACGCGGCGATGAGGAACGGTACGAGTAGCACCGACATTATTTGCATGCCGTAAATAACGACCACCAGCGCCGCGGTGATTACGATCGCGCTGGTTTTCTTCCTGGGCGCTTGTTCCACGGGCCGATAATCGCACAGACGGCAGGCGCAGGCGACTCCGTGAGGTTACCGGGGACGTTACTTGGGTGCGTAGAGTTCGGCTTCTTCGCGCGTGAGCTGTTCGATCCTGACTGTCCAGCGCGCCAGGGTCGAACTGATGCGAAGCTGGTACAAACCCGCAGTGTGGAACATCTTGACGCCATTGCCGCGCCGCTTCGTGTACAGGACGCGGCCGATGTGACGGCTCTGGCGCGCCTCGACCAGGGTAATCTCGAGCCCGACGAGCTGGTCATAGTCACCGTCAAGTCGCCAGTCGAGCAACCATGGTGAGTCGACGCGGAAGATGGCCGTCGTCGTGTTACCCGAGCCCTTGAACTCGGCGACCCGGGTCTTCGCCTCGGCCGGCGTGCTCGCGGCCAGCAGCGCCGTGGCGATAAGAATGGCGATGGTCTTGTGCATGGCGGAAGTTTATCAGCTCAGGTAGCTCAGGGATTCGGCGGTAAATGGTCTTGCCGCTCTTCCGATGAGACCCTGCAGCGCATCGGGGGTTCCCGTGTTGCCCTCCGCGAGCATCGTCAGCTGGTCACGCGTCACCGGGTAGAACGGCAGCCAGTCGAACAACGTGGCGCCGAGGCGCATCAGCCCCAACGGCATCGGCAACACGGTCTTTTTCCTGCCCACGGCGGCCGCGATGCGACGCACCATCTCGCCCCATTCGAGCACCTCCGGTCCGGCGAGCTCGATCGTCGCGCCGATCGTTGCAGGATCGCCGAGCGCCGCGACAAACGCACCGGCGACGTCGGTGACAGCGACCGGCGACATGCGCACACCCGTGAACTCGACCGCCGGCAGCGGCGGACCAACCATGTCCCGGTGCAGCTGCGTCGCAAACTCCATGGTGCCGCGCGGATCGCCGAAGATGACGGACGGCCGCAAGACGGTGACGTCGAGACCGGACGCGAGCGCGTGTTTCTCGGCGCGGCGCTTGGTCGACTGGTATTTCGTGCCGTCCTCCTTGACGCCAATGGCGCTCATTAGCAGCAGCCGCGGCACCTTCTGCGCCTTTGCGGCTGCAACCGTGTCGACGACACCCTGGTACTGGGTCGCCTCGAAGGTAATGCCCTTGCGCGGAAACTCTCGCAACAGGCCGACGTTGTAGATGGCTGCCTCCTGTCCGCCCAGGAGTTCGTTCAGTGCGGCTTTGGAATCCAGGTCGCCCGTGACTGTGCGCACCTGGTCGCTGCCGCGGACCTTGCCCTCGCTGCCCGCTCGCACGAGCACGCTGACCTCGTGCCCCTGTGCGAGGAGCGCGTCCACGATATAGGAACCCACGAACCCGGTGCCGCCGATAATTGCTACGCGCATGGTCAAATGGCCTCGCAGTCACGGTCCCACGGGGGCGTGCCCGCAAATCGCTCGACCAGGAAGTCGATGAAAGCGCGTACCCGGTGAGAGAGGTGCCGCGTCGGCGGATAAACGGCGTGCGCCGGTGTCGCTGGCCAGTCGATGTCAGTCAATACAGGCACGAGGTTTCCCCTGCGAATCGATTCGGATGCCAAAAATGTCGGCTGAATTACGATGCCCATCCCATGCGCTGCCGCGTTGGCGAGAAAGTCACCACTATTAGCGCGCATGATCGAGTTCAGCGCAACCGACCGCTCGCGGCCGTTGGCTGCCTTCCATGATAGCGTGTCGGCGTCGGCGAGATTCGAATACACGAGACAATCGTGGTCGCCCAGTTCGACAGGCGTCCGCGGCTCGCCATGACTCTTGAGGTAGCCCGGTGACGCGCACACGATGCTGCGCATGTCGAACAGCTTGCGCGCGATCAGCGACGAATCCCGCAGGTGCCCGATGCGAATGCCGAGATCCATGCCCTCCTCGACCAGGTCGACGTAACGATCGTTGAGGTTCAGGTCGAAGCGGATATCCCGGTGGAGCTTGGAAAACGCGGCGACCGGCTTGCACATGTGCCTGACGCCGAACGACAGCGGCAATGCGACGCGCAACGCGCCCCGCAGCTCGCCATGCTCCTGCTGCGCCGCTGACTCGGCTTCCTCGAGGTCGGCAAGGATGCGGGCGCTTTCCTCGTAGAAGCTGCGCCCGGTATCCGTGAGGCTCAGCCGCCGCGTCGTGCGATGCAGGAGCTGCACGCCGAGTCGTCGCTCGAGTGCCGACACCCGCCGGCTGACAACCGATTTGGCCGCATCGAGCCGCTGTGCTGCGGCTGTGAAGCTGCCCGCCTCGACCACGGCGACAAAGGCCTGTAAATCCTCGAATCGGTCCATATTGTTGCTATTTTGCGAACAATATTGTTCCTAAATCAATGTTTATTTACCAATATACGACCAATATGCTCTCCCGATCGTTAATAAAGCTGCCTCCGGAGCACAGCACCATGAGTGAGAAAGATCCTCTGAATATCCTGCATATCAACGCCAGCGCGCGCGGCGCCTCGTCGATGAGCCGGCAACTGGTGGGCGACCTGATCGCAGCGCTGCAGGAACGTCACAACGACGTGCACGTCACCCGGCGAAACGTGGCGACGGGCCTGCCGTTCGTGGACGAGGAATGGGTAGCAGCCAATAACACGCCCGAGGAAGAGCGCGACGACGAGCAGCGCGACAAGCTCGCCTTGTCCGATCAACTCGTCGCCGAGCTGGCCGCTGCCGACGTCCTCGTCATCGGCACACCGATCTACAATTTCTCGATCCCGGCGTCGCTAAAAGCCTGGGTCGATATGATCGCGCGGGCACGCCTGACGTTCCGCTACACCAAAGACGGTGTCGAGGGACTGCTGGCCGACAGGAAGACCTACGTCGTAGTGCCGTCCGGCGGCGTGCCGGTCGGCAGCCCCGTCGATTTTGCCACTCCCTACCTGCGTCACGTACTCGGCTTCGTCGGTATCACCGATATCGAGTTCATCGGCGCCAGGGGCGCAGATCGCGGCAATCACGAGGCGCTCGATGCAGCGCGCGCGCGCATCGCCGAACTCGTGCACCTGGGGCCGCGCGCTGCCTGAACAACGAGGAGATTCCAATGCTCGAGATCATTCAGTCCGACAGTCGCGGCAAGGCCGATCACGGCTGGCTCAAGGCCAGGCACACGTTTTCCTTTGCCGACTACTACGACCCGGCGCGCATCCACTTCGGTGACCTGCGCGTCATCAACGAGGACCGCGTCGCGCCGGGCCAGGGGTTCGGGATGCACCCGCATCGGGACATGGAGATCCTGACCTACATCATCAGCGGCGCGATCGAGCACAAGGACAGCATGGGTAACGGCACCATGATTCGCGCCGGCGAGGTACAGCGCATGACGGCGGGCACCGGCGTGCTGCACAGCGAATTCAACCCGTCGCAGGACGAGGAGCTGCACCTGCTGCAGATCTGGATCCTGCCCGAGGCGAAGAACCTCGAACCCGGTTACGAGCAGACGCCGTTCGCGCGCGAGGACAAGCTCAACACGCTGCGCCTGATCGCCTCGCGCGACGGCCGCGACGGTTCGCTGACGATTCACCAGGATGTCGAGCTGTATGCCAGCATCCTCGAGCGGGGGCACGAGGTATCGATCGACGACGTTGCCGCACGGCGCATTTTCGTGCAGGTCGTGGCGGGCAGCATCGACGTCAACGGTGAGGCGCTGGGCGCCGGCGACGGCGTACAGATCCGCGGCAACGAGCAAGTAACGATCACAGCGCATGCGGACGCCGAGTTTCTCCTGTTCAATCTCGCGTAGCGAACCCTTAGAATGCGCGCATGCGTATTCTGATCCTGATTATTGCGGCGAGCGCCGCGGCGGCCTGCGGAGGCAGTGGCGGTGGCGGTGGCGGCGGCAACGGGGGCTCGAGTAATCCGCCCCCGCCGTCCTCGGGTCCGCAGTCGATCGGTGCCCTGCAGGGCACCGGCAATGCCAGCCCGTTCGACGGGCAATCCGTGAGCATCGCGGGCGTCGTCACGGGCGATTTCCAGAACAACGATGCCGACGACCGCAGGAACCTGCGCGGCTTCTACGTGCAGGACTCCGCGGACGGCAATGCCGCAACCTCGGATGGTGTTTTTGTCTTTGACGGCACCAGCCCGGCCGTTGACGTCGACGTCGGCGACAGGGTCGAGGTCAGCGGGACCGTCGCCGAATATTTCGGCGAGACGCAGATCAACGCGAACACGGTCACCGTCACGGGAACGGGATCGATCGCGGCAACGCCCGTTGAGCTGCCCGCGACGGGCACGATTACGAACAGCGACGGCGACCCGCTCGCCAATCTCGAACGCTACGAGGGCATGCTCGTCGAGTTCCCGGACACGCTCAGCGTGACGCGCCTGCGCAACCTCGAGCGCTTTGGCGAAGTGACGCTTTCCGAGGGCGGACGCCTGTACCAGTTCACCAACGACAATGCCCCCGGCGTTGACGCTTACGACGCGTACCGGGACCTCGTGGCACGGCGCTCGATCGTGCTCGACGACGGCCTGACCGAGCAGAATCCCGATGACGTTCACTACCTCAACGCGGGCACGGCGGCGGGCTACTCGATTCGTCTCGGCGACACGCTCGCCGGGCTGACCGGCAACCTGCGATTCTCGCGCGGCTCCGGCGGCGACGGCGACGAGGCCTGGCGCGTCATGCCCACGACAGACCCGTCATTTGTGTCCGTCAACCCGCGCCCCGGCGCGCCGGCGCTCGGCGGTAGCTTGCGGGTCGGCGCGTTCAACGTGCTTAATTTCTTCACGACGATCGACACCGGTGCCTCCATCTGCGGTCCCGACGGCAACGACGGATGTCGTGGCGCGGACAGCAGCACGGAATACGACCGGCAGCTCGCGAAAACCGTGACGGCGCTCGTGGACTCCGGCGCCGATATCCTTGGCCTGACCGAGCTGGAAAACAACGCCAGCGATTCGCTGAGCGCGCTGGTCAACGCCATGAACGCGCGCAGCGGATCTGCTGACTTCGCTTATATCGACACGGGCACGATTCACGACGACGTCATCAAGGCGGGCATCATCTACCGGGTCACCAGGGTGAGCCCCGTGGGCGCTTACGCGCTGCTCGACCGCAGCGTCGACTCGCGCTTCAACGACGACCGCAACCGGCCGGCACTCGCGCAGGCCTTCGAGGTTGATGCAACCGGGGCGCGCTTGTCCGTCGTCGTCAATCACCTCAAGTCCAAGGGATCAGACTGTAACGCCGACGGCGACCCTAACATCGGCGACGGCCAGGGCAACTGCAACCTGACGCGCGTCAACGCAGCATCGGCGCTCGTCGACTGGGTTGCGACCGACCCGACCGGGAGCGGCGACGACGACTACCTGATCATCGGCGACATGAATGCCTACAACCGCGAAGACCCGATCGAGGTGTTCCGGAGCGGCGGCCTGACCAACCTGCTGGACGGCACGCCGAACCCCTACTCGTTCGTGTTCGAGGGCATGTCGGGCGCGTACGACTACGCGATCGCGACTCCCGGACTCGCCACGCAGGTCACGGGTGCGATCGAGTGGCATATCAACACCGACGAGCCGCCGATCTACGACTACAACCTCGAGTTCGGGCGCGATGCGGGGCTGTTCGACGACAGCACGCCGTACCGCGCGTCCGACCACGACCCCGCCATCGTGGGGCTCGATCTCACCAACTGAGCGCGCCACGCAGTTCCTGGCGTTCTGCCCGGGGGCGATGCACGCCCCGGTCTTTCGGTGTTGTTTTCCACAGATTTATCTGTTTCGGCATCTTATGGCAGTATTTGGGTATTGCTGACCTTTTGTAGCAGGCACGACGATGGGCACTCCACACAAGGAGGGACCCACAATGAAACCACGAAGGATCGTGACACCCGTCTCGGGCGCCCTGGCACTGGCGCTCGGCATCGCCCTGTTCTACCGCTTCGCCGGACCCGGGGTCGGCGAACCGCCGCCCCGGGCCGAGAACGCTGACCCGGCAATCGCAGCCGAGACCCGTAAACCCGTCGCGCAGCCGCCCGCCGCATCAGCACCCGAAGACGAATGGACCCTATGGGCGGACGACGCCTATGTCGAAGACGACCTGCCGGATCCGTACCTCGGCGACCGGGCGGTTTCAGACCGCAGCTTCGGTGAGATCGTCAAATTCGTCGTCCGCGAGCGCTGCGACGACGACGGCAATTGCAGACCCGGGCCCGTGGCTCTGCACGAGTACGAGGATTACTCGATCGAGGAACTGAAAGCCATCGCGAAGTTCGATGGCGAGGCCGCCATCGTTCTTGCCAGCAAGATCGGCGGAAAGGACTTCAAGGAGGCCAGGGAATGGGCCCTGCGGGCCTTCGTTATGACGAAGGACCCATACGCGTATCACATGGCCGCCAACTTCTCTGGCGTGTCCCGTGGTGAGGGTATCGACGCGAACGGCAAACTCGATCGCAAAACGGCTGAGAGAGCCTATGTCTGGCTGAAGACCGCGTACCTGCTCGGCGTCAACGACGGGGCCTACCTCACGGAGCAGGAGATAATCCTCGATCGGCACGGCGTCACAGACCGCGCGCGCCTGGACCGGCAGGTCAACGCCAGCATTGAGTATCTCATGCAGAAGCGCCTCGAACTGACCGGGGAGGGTTTCTGATGCGATTCCCTTTACTTCTCGCGGCCGCCCTGCTCAGCAGCCCGGCCGCCGCACTGGCATGCGCGAATGACTATTCCGGAACACAGCGAACCCCCGGATACGATTACGAAATCGATGTCGAATCGAACCTGGCGCGCGATGCATGGGGCTTCCTGGACGCCGCATCCAACTGGCTTTATTTTAGCGACCAGGGCCATGCGCTGCAGGACGACCTTGTCACTTACTTCCGACTGGAAGGCCTACCCGTCCATTTTCCTGCCTGCAACGACATTGGACAGTGCGCGGCAATTACGGTCCGGAGCGAGCCGCTCAAGATTTGGGGAGTCACCCTGCCATTCGCGCACGGCGGCTTCACCATCACCGCCGCCTTGGGCGGAGACACGCGATCGCGCTTCTTGAAATCCGGCAATGCCGTCGCCTGGAACGATCTCGCGGAGACGGTCGCGTCAGACAAGCGCTGCCGAGACAACCACGGCAATCTCATCGACCACGCGTCCAGCGAAAGCGACGAAGAAGACTTCGACGAAGCCGAAGAGGACGCCTACAACGACGAAGAGTCCGAGTGGGAGGACGAATTCGAATGGGAAGACATCTTCGCCGACGAGGAAGAAGGCGAGCCCTGCAGCTCCTGCGAATTCTATTTCGACGCCGACGAGGATGGCGAGCTCGACCCGGAACCCTACGGCCCGACCGAAGAGGAGTGGGTCGAAGTCTGAGCCGGGCTATGATGCACCCGCGCCGGCGACGATGTCGCCGGCGCGGGCTTCATGAGCCTAGGAATCTCTATTCATACCGACGGCGAATCCCCGCACCAGCAGGGCGAGCAAAACGAGTACGACGAGTGCGATGCCCGCATAGCTGTACAGCTCGGATTTGCGTCGCTCGAGCGCCGATGTGGCGAGGATCGCTGCGAGGCCGGCCGAATCCAGGTCACGAAGGGCCTTGCCATCCATGTTGAGCCGGCGCACGACGTCGCCGTTCCAGTCGCTGACCCAGACCTCATCGCCAACAGCAAGCAGCGCGATCGGATCGGCGCTCGCCGGGAGTTCGATGCGGCGCTGGAACTTCCAGTCGAGATCGAAGGCGTACAGGCCACCCTCGTTCATGCCCGTCCTCATGTTGTTGACCCACCATTCATCGCCAATGCGCGCGAAATGGCTCGGCCAGGTCTGCCCGGCCCGCCTGGCCGCGGGGGGCACGACGTCCTTGCTCGCGACCGCCTGCCCGAACTCGGCCGTTTGCGCCTCGACTATCCTGACGACATGGTGGTTGGTGTCCGCAACGAGCAGCTGGCCCTCGTGCAACAGCAGCTGGTTCGGGAACTGGAAGTTGCCGGCAGGCCCTGCGAGTTCGTATCCGTCGGCCGCGTACTTGCGCAGCACGTGGCGCGTCGTATCGCTAATGTAGACCTCGCCCTTGGCGCGATCGATGAAGATGCCGAACGTGGCCTTGAAGTCCACGCCCGGTGTCCCGAAACGCGTGCACGCGAGCGTCTCGAGGTCGCAGCGAAACAGGCCGCTATCAGGCGACTCGGGCGATGTTGCACTGCGGTTCGCTTGCCGCTGAAAGGCACGCAGGTTATCCAGGAACGAGCGTTTATCCGGTCCACGGCGCAGCAGGATGTCGCCGTCGGAGAAGAAATCGAAGCCGCCCAGCATAACGTCGACACCGAGCGTTTCGAGGTCGTGTGTCTTCAGGTAGCGACCGTCGGCGTCGTGCTCGACGAGGTGGTTTTGTATCTGCACGAAGTGGTGGCCGTTCGGCCCCGTCCGGAGCTCTGCCGGGCCACCGAAACTCGCCGCTACGCCGGTTCCCCAGGCCCAGATGGCGATGGCGGTCGCAGTGAGGAACAGGACCAGGATGGCGACGACCGGGTGCACGCTGGAATTCATCGCGGTTCGCATTCATGGACGACGAAGAACCGGATTCTAGGCCGATCTCATCGACGGCACCGTGCCCTGGCTCTCAAATATCCTCGTCGATGCCAGACGCTGCGGGGCACGATGTCTGCTGCAAGGTCGCCCGATCGCGATTTCGGTATACAGGTAGTGCACGGACGTGCGTGCAGTATACTTTCGTGATGACATCCGTACCGAGAGACACGTCATGAGAGCCGCGCTGCTCGTCCTATCGTTGTTTGCTTTCTCCGCCGCCTGTGCCGACGCGCCTGCCACGATGCGCGTCGACTATTTCCACAGCGGCAATCACGACACCGAGATGTTCTCGCTCGACCAGGTCGTCGTCGAACCCTTGCCGTGGACCGGCAACATGGCGCAGCCGCATGACAAGACCAACCGCGGCAAGTACCTGTTCGAGATCGTCGATCCGGCGAGCGGCGACGTCGCCTGGTCACGCAGTTTCAGCAGCATTTATGGCGAATGGGAAACGACGGGCGAATCGCGCGAGATCAATCGTTCCTTCCACGAATCCGTGCGCTTTCCGGCGCAGGACGCGATCTTCGAACTGGTCATCCGGAAACGCGATGCGCGTAACGACTTCGAGGAAGTGTGGCGCATCAAACTCGATCCCGCCGACGTACTAGTACATCGCGAATCCGCCATGTACGCCGACAACGTCGTCGCGATTCACAAAGGCGGCGATCCGGCAACCAGCGTCGACCTCCTGCTCATGGGCGACGGCTACACCGCCCAGGAGCACGAGGCGTTCGTCGCGAAGGCAAGGGAACTGGCCGCTGTCCTGTTCGCAACCTCGCCTTTCAAAGAGCGCAAGAACGACTTCAACGTCTGGGCGCTCGCCCCGCCGGCCAGGCAGTCCGGCGTGTCGCGGCCGTCGACGGGGACGTTCCGGGATTCGCCCATCGGCGCCACCTACGACGCATTTCGTTCCGAGCGCTACATACTGACCTTCGACAACAAGTCGATGCGGCGTATTGCCTCGTCGGCGCCCTACGACTTCATCGAGATTCTGACGAACACGGAAGTCTATGGCGGCGGCGGCATCTACGGGCTGTTCAGCACGGCCGCGGCGAACAGCGAGTGGGCGCCTTATCTGTTCGTCCACGAGTTCGGCCATCATTTCGCGGGGCTCGCCGACGAGTACTACACGAGCTCGGTCGCCTACGAGGCGCCGGACGTCATCATCGAACCTTACGAGCCGAACGTGAGCGCCCTGCTCGACCCTGATAATCTCAAGTGGAAACACCATGTCCTCCCGAACACGCCGTTGCCGACGCAATGGCCGAAAGCGGAGTTCGAGAAACACTCGCTGGCCTACCAGAAGATTCGCCGGGAGATGCGTGAAGCCGACGTGCCCGAGGCCGATATGAACAGGCTGTTCGAGGATAATCAGGTGTTCGTCGAAACCTTGTTCGACCGTTCCGGTCAGAAAGGTGTAGTCGGCGCCTTCGAGGGCGGCAACTACCAGGCCGAAGGCTATTTCCGGCCCGAGCAGAACTGCCTCATGTTTACGCGAACCACGGACTTTTGTGTCGTATGCAAAGAAGCAATAGAAAAAGTGATCGACGAGTATTCCCTGTCGCAATGACGATCCTGTTCCTGGGAGCCGCCGGCTGCCAGTCGATGCCGCAAGGCGACGGCGAAGGGGACACACGACTCTGCCCGCCCGGGCGTGCACTCATCTGCACGAAAAAGTACGGCAAGGAAGAGGCGTGCTCCTGCGAGCGCAAAGAGACCTTCGAGGAGATCATGAGGCCCCAGCGCAGGTGAGTATCGGCGCTACGCGCCGCGCATCGCGAGGCGCCCGCGCAGTCGCGGCAGCGACAGGATGATCAGCGCGAGAACGATGCACTGCAGCTGCGTCACGGTCAGGTTGCCCATGACCAGGTGCCCGTCCGCGCGCAGGTACTCGATGACAAACCGCAGCAGCGCGTACGAGAATATTGCGAGTACGGCAAGCGTGCCGCGAGGTGCGCGTCGCCAGCGCACGCGCGACAGCACAAGAATCATCGCCACGAGCAGTGCGGCCTCATAAAGCTGCACAGGATAGACCGGCAGCGACGCGGGCGCGCCCTGCCCGATCAGACCCAGCGCCACGTGTTGATCGAAGGGCAGGCTGCCCGGCGGGTACTGCACAAGGCCGCCGACGCCCTGCAATATCGACGTCGTTTGCACCTGCGCGGCCAGGTCACCGACCTCGGCTGCACCCGCGATATCGCCCCAGCAGCAGCCCGCGAGGAAACAGCCGACGCGGTGTGTAGCAAGACCGGCCAGCGTCGGCAGGGCAAACACATCGAGCATGCGTGAGAACGCAAGGCCCGCGATACGGCTGTAGATGAACAGGCCGATCGCGCCCGTTCCGAGCATGCCGAATAGCCGAACCCGCGGTCCGTGATTCATCGCCTCGCCCGCAACCATGTGGTCCATCGGCATGAGCCAGGCGAGCACCGTTCCGCCGAAAATGCCGGCGACGATCGTGAGAGGCACAATCAGGTCGACGTGCGATGGATCGACATCGACGCTCGACGCATTGCGACGCGCCCAGTACCAGGCCACGAAGGTCGCCAGGATGAAGATCAGGCCGAACGGCGTCACCCAGTCTGTTTGCGAAAAATTCGAGTACATGCCGTTCCCTACTCGTCGAACGCAATGACTTCCCGGAACAGCTCAGACGCCTCCTCGAGAACGTCTTGGGGCAGCCGCACGAAGTCCGCAGCCTCCGAGTACAGGTCCTCGTCGTCGACGTCCCTGGCGACTTTGGCGAGCGCCCGCTCCCACTTGCGGCGCGTGGCGCGGACGTAGTCCTCCCCCTCGTTTTCTTTCGGCTTCACGATGTCGTCGAATATCTCATGCTCGGACGAGACCATCCGGAGCGTGAAACGATCGCCATCAACCTTGTCGACGCGCCAGACGAACCAGTACTCCGGCTGGTGCGAGCCGTCCTCGTTGAGGCCACCCATGGGCTCCCACGTCATGAACTGCACGCCGCCGAGTTTCGTCAGCCAGGCCTTGTAAAGCACCGTGTTCGGCGACGTGACTCCACCGGCTCCGACGCGTGTTTCCCGCAATACATCGGCAGCATCTTCCGCAGTCTCGGGATCCAGTTCCTCGCCGTCGTACCCGCGGGCCTCCTCGAGCCTCGCGCCAACAACGAGCCATGTGCGCTTGTCCCAGGGCTGGAACAGGTACAGGCTGCCGGCATCGCCCTCAGATTCCACGATCCAGATACCGCTCAGATCGCTGTCAATGCGGCTACGCTCGGGGTTGCCGATCGGAACCGGCATACAGGCTAGCAGGCCTGCGACTATCGGGATAATCACGAGCATCAACAGGGCGCCGCCGATCGATCGTAGTTTCGCGCTCATCGTTCTTCCCTCACCGGTCTGTGCACAGGGCAGCACAATCCCAGAATAGTCCAACTCGCGGCGAAGTACCTGTGGATTGGCTGATTAATATCTGCATCGCGGGCACCGTGCTCATCGCCGAGTTGCCTCGCAATCCGAATGGCAAGATACTCAAGCGGGAGCTTCGCAAGCAGTACACAGACGCTCTGGGATAGGTGCAGAAGGAGGAAGCAGACATGACACAAGCCGACGACGCCAGCCACGGTGCCCTGATGCGCGCGCGCGGATTTTTGCCGCTCGCCGCAATCCTGATCAGTGCCTGCGGCACCGAGGAACCGGCCGAGCCGACAGAGAGCATCACTTACAACGTCGATGCCAGTCGCATCAGCGTTTCGGGCCTCTCCTCGGGTGCGATGATGGCGACGCAACTGCACGTTGCGCACTCGTCGTTGTTCAACGGCGTTGCCCTGCTGTCGGGCGGCCCCTGGTACTGCGCCCAGGGTTCCATGAAGCGCGGACTCGGTCCCTGTATGAAAGGCGGCGATATTGGCAACGCGCAACTGATTGCGGCCGCGAAGCAGGCCGAAGCCGATGGCGCAGTCGATTCGCTGGCCAATCTCGCGGACGACCGCGCATGGATATTCCACGCGACTCTGGACGAAGCCGTTGCAGAACCGGTCTCGCAGGCGGCTATTGCCTTCTACGCAGAATTCATGCCGCAAGAATCCATCAAGTACGTCGGCGACGTCGAGGCCACGCACGGCTTCCCGACGCTGAAAACCGGGGTCACCTGCAACGAGATGGCATCGCCGTACCTGAACGCCTGCGACTACGACGCAGCCGGTGAGCTGCTGGCGGCGATCTATGGCGAACTCGAGCCGGGGGTCGCCGCGGCCGGTGAGCTGAAGGATGTTCCGCAGCCAGGCGCAGACGATGCGACCATGCTCGATCACGCGCTTCTCTACGTGCCCGAGTCCTGCGCAGCCGGCGAAGCTTGTGGTCTGCATGTGGCTCTGCACGGCTGCCTGCAATCGGCCGAATACATCGGCGACGCGTTTGCGGCTGGCGCCGGGTACAACGAGTGGGCCGAAGCAAATCGGTTACTCATCCTCTATCCGCAGGTTGCGAGCAGCAAGATTGCGCCGCTCAATCCGATGGGCTGCTGGGACTGGTGGGGCTACACGGAAGACGGCTACGCGACGCAAGCCGGGCCCCAGGTCGAAGTGATCAAGGCAACGATGGACGCGCTGGCGGGCCGTAAGTTGTGACCTTCGCCTGGTCGTGATTGTCGTATGATTGCGACCCATGTCCGCAATAATCTCTATAACAGGACTCAACAAAACGTATGCCGGCGGTTTCGAGGCGCTCAAGAACGTCGACCTCGAGATCAGGCGCGGTGAGATCTTTGCCCTGCTCGGGCCGAATGGCGCAGGCAAGACGACGATCATCAGTATCGTTTGCGGCATCGTCAATCCTACGAGTGGCAAAGTGCTCGTCGATGGCCACGATATCATCGACGAGTTTCGCGTAACGCGTGCGAAGATCGGGCTCGTTCCGCAGGAGACACCGAACGAGTCCTTCGAGACGGTGTGGAACACGGTGAGCTTCAGCCGCGGCCTGTTCGGCAAGTCGCCCAATCCCGATCACATCGAGAAAGTGCTGCGTTCGTTGTCGCTCTGGGACAAGAAGGACACGATGAACATGACGTTGTCCGGCGGTATGAAGCGTCGCGTGCTCATCGCCAAGGCCCTCTCGCACGAGCCCGATGTGCTGTTCCTGGACGAACCGACGGCGGGCGTCGACGTCGAGCTGCGCCAGGACATGTGGAACATCGTCCGCGGGCTGCGCGAAGAGGGCGTGACCGTGATCCTGACGACGCACTACATCGAGGAAGCCGAACAGCTTGCCGAAAGGGTCGGGGTGATCAATCACGGCGAGCTGATCCTCGTGGAAGAAAAAGACCGGCTCATGAGGGAGATGGGCAAGAAACACCTGACGCTGCACCTGAGCGAGCCGCTCGATGCGATCCCCTCCGCACTGTCCGGCCGTGGCCTCGCGATCGGCGGTGACGGATACGATCTCGTGTATTCGTATGACACCAAGAGCGAGCACACCGGTATCACTGCATTGCTGAGTGACCTGCGCAATGCGGGCGTGCACTTCAATGACCTCGAGACCTCGCAGAGTTCGCTCGAGGAAATATTCGTCGACCTGGTGCACCGCTGATATGAACTTCCATGCAGTCCAGGCCATATACAAGTTCGAAATGGCGCGCATGTTCAGGACAGCCGTGCAGAGTATCGTCGCGCCGGTGTTGTCGACGTCGCTGTATTTCGTAATCTTCGGCGCGGCCATCGGCTCGAGGATTACCGAGATCGACGGTGTCAGCTACGGCGCATTCATCGTCCCCGGGCTGATGATGCTGGCGATCATGACCGAGAGCATCTCCAACTCGTCGTTTGCGATCTACTTCCCGAAGTTCACGGGCACCATCTTCGAAGTGTTGTCGGCGCCTGTCTCATACCCCGAAGTCGTACTTGGGTACGTCGGCGCCGCGGCTACCAAGTCGATCATCATCGGTTCGATCATCCTCATCACGGCGAGTTTCTTCGTCGACCTCAATATCGCCCACCCGTTTGCAGTAGCGACGTTCCTCGTGTTGACGTCGGTGTCGTTCTGCCTGTTCGGTTTTATACTCGGCATCTGGGCCGACGGTTGGGAGAAGCTCACGATCGTGCCGATACTCGTCATCATGCCGCTGACGTTTTTGGGCGGCACGTTCTACTCAATCAGCATGCTGCCGGAAGCATGGCAGACGATCAGCCTGTTCAATCCTGTCGTCTACCTGATCAGCGGGATGCGCTGGGCGTTCTACGAGAATGCCGACGTCAGCGTCGCGCTGAGCCTGGCAATGACGCTGGCGTTTCTGATCGCCTGCCTGCTCGTCGTGCGCTGGATCTTCAAGACGGGTTACAGGCTGCGTAGTTAGTGCAGGGAATCGTTCGCTGCAGGAACACCGCACGTCAGTAGAGGAACAATGAACAAGGGAAAAACAGAAACGCTCCTCATGAGCATCAGCGGCTTGCTGTGGCTTGCGATGGTCGGGCTGGCCGGCGCCGGGCACTGGTTGGCAGGACTCTACGCGCTTCTTGGCCTGTTACTCGTTTACGGCGTGCTGGGTACCTCGCACAAGGGGCGGTTCGACCTCAGGCTGGTCGCGTTTCCTTCCCTCGTCTGGCTCGTGATGTGGGCGGCCGCGTTCTGGCTGGGCAACCACTTCGCGGAGCTCTATGCCGGGCGCGAACCTGCATTCACAATATTCGGTTTTCACCCCTCCTTCGCCGCCATCGTCGTCCTGTTCTGGATCGTGCCAACACTGCTGATGGGTTTCGGTTTCGAGGCGGTCAAGGATCGCTGGCTGTCGCAGGAGCGTTGGGACGAATTCCTGCGCCGCGTGCACGGCACGGATGAAGGTGAAGACCGGGAGGGCCGGGAATGAGCGAATGGGCCAAATACCTGATCCTGGCCTCGTCCTTCTCGGTCCTGGCCATTTCCTTCGGCATCGGCCTGTGGGCGAAAAAGAAGGTCACCTCACCCGAGGCGTTTTTCGGCGGCGCAAAGATCTTCGGCCCGCTCACCGTCGGCCTCGCCACCATGGCCGCCGTTGGCAGCGCCTTCGCGGTAGTGGGTGTGCCGGGGCTGGTGTACAGCACCGGCAACACGATCCTGCTGTTCATGTTCGCGGCGCCCGGCTTTGTATTCGGCTACCTGGTGATCGGCAAGAAGGTGCGGGCCATGGCCGAGATTGGCACCGTCGCCAGCCTGGGCGACCTGTCGGACCTGCGCTTCAACGGCCATCGAGGCATCAAGCTGATCCTTTCGCTGATGTTGTTCATCGGCTGTGCGATGTACCTCTCAGCCCAGGTTGAGGCATGCGCCAAGCTGTTCGAAAACCTGTTCGAGTGGAACAAGCTCGTCATCAGCGTGGTGATTTTTGCCATCCTCATCGCCTACACCGTGCTCAGCGGCGAAATCGGGGGCATCCTGACCCAGGCCTTCCAGGGATTCGTCATCGTCCTGGCCGGCCTGATCTTTGCGATCGCGTTTTTCGTCGTGACCGGAGGCTTCGGGCCCGTGCTTGAAGCCATTTCGGGTCCGCAGGGCGCGGCGGCGGGCCTGGATCCGTCAGCAATGACCGCCTGGGGCAGCCTGCCCGGCGCTTACTCCTTCGCCTGGGTCATGCTGCCCACCCTCGGCATTATGTGCCAGCCCCAGGTGCTGACACGAGTAATGATGCTCCGGGATCCGCGCGAGCTGCCGAAGCTGTCAATTTACGCGGTGAGCACCAACATGATCACCGGCATGATGGTGATGGCCATCGGCTACTGCGCCATTTACCTGGTTGCCAACGGCCTGGTCGAGATCGATCACCCCGACAAGGCAGTGTTCAAGGTTGCGGACTATCTCGGCCTCGTCGCCCAGCTGTTCGTATACCCGGCCGTGCTGGCCGCCGCGTTGTCCACCTCGAGCCTCTTCCTGTCGCTTGCCGGCAATATTGTGTCCCGTGACCTGCCGGGATCGCTCGGCGTCACGTTCAGCGCGGCCCGGCAGGTGACCGTCTCGCGCATCGCGATGTCGGTTATGGGGGTCGCAGCCATTGGTTTCGCCTCGGTAAGCGGAGACATGGTGGCCATCCTCGGCACCTATGGATTCGGCACGCTGGCCGCGGCCACGTTCCCGATCTTCATCGTCGGGCTACTGTGGAAGGGTGCTACTGGCCGGGGCGTGATGACGGGCATGCTGGCCGCACTACTGGCCACCGTCGGCGGCGTTACGATCGAGCTGCTCAACAGGTTCGGGCTTGCCGACTTCGCCTGGCCGGGGGGCGTGCCCTGGTACGTTTTCGTCATGGCAGCCGCGGTCGTGGTCACAATTGCCGCCTCCCTGCTGACCACCGCGGATACCCTCGACCGTCGCGTCGAAATGGCGATGGAACTTTAACTAGCTGTCGAGAAACTGCCTGATCCCGGCTGCGGCCCGGTCGATCTGCATCAGTCCGTCCAGGTGGCCGCCGCTGACGTTCAGCATGGACAGTTCGGCGTCGAGCCCGGCCGCCCGCAGGTCATCGACGGCCGTGGCGGAAAGGTGGGGTGGAAAAACCATATCGGTTGCGGACGGGATGAACAGGTACCTGGCGCGTGACTTGTGCAGGCGGGGACGCACGTCGTACAGCTTGTAGGCGTGGACCATGTAGAGAAAACTGTTGGCGTCCAGGGTCTCGGCGCGAGCGCGGGCGATTCCGTCGAGCGTGGCGTCGGCGATGAACTGGTGCTGTAGCGATTCGGCGGGATGTTTTCCCTCTTCGGCGGGCCCGTAGCCGAATTCGCCGACCACCTCGTAAGACAACGAGGCGAGGTTCACCAGGGCCAGAGCCTGCGCGAGGCCCTCCCGGGGCGGGTTGGCGGTGTAGTAGTCGCCCCTGTTCCAGGCCGGGTCGGCGATGATCGGCCGGGTCCACAGCTCCATCATGGCGGCTGCGTAGGGATGAATGTACAGTCCCGGCGAAATGACCGCGATGACGCGTGGCACCATTTCCGGGTACTCGACCGACCACTGGATGGCCTGTACCGAGCCGCCGGACGGGCCGGCCACGGCAACCAGGCGCTCGATTCCGAGATGCTCCAGCAGGCGTTTCTGCACGCGCACGAAATCCTCGACCGTGACGAGCGGGAAGTCCATTCCCCAGGCTGCGCCGGTCTCGGGGTTCTCGCTGGCCGGGCCGGTCGTGACCGAGTAGCCGTCGCAGGCGTTGAGGTTGGCCAACGTGTTGCTGCTCACGATGAAATAACGGTCCGTGTCCAGGGCCTTGCCGGGGCCAATGAGCTTGTCCCACCAGCCCGGGAGCTCGTGGACATCGTCGGCCGGGCCGGCGGCGCGCGCGTTGCCGGAGAAATAGTGGCACACGAGGATGGCGTTGCTCTTGTCGGCATTCAGCGTGCCGTACGTCTCGAAACCGATCCTTACGTTCTGAAGACGCTTGCCCGACACGCAGCGGTACGTGCCCAGATCGGACACATGCTGAATGGACTTCACGCTGTTCATGGCCCGGGCTCCTGTCGGACGATGCCACTTCGTCCCTTGCTGAGAATATACCAGCGCCGCGTTGAGCGCCCCGGACTGATACGGAGGCCGTACTGATGAAATTACGTATGTCTCGAGCCGCTCTTTCGTCGCCGCGATCCGCTACTATCATAGTGTGGACAGAATTGGTCTTTTGGACTCGGGGTTTCTGTACCTGGAAAGCCCCGAATCGCCGATGCACGTGGCCGGCCTGAATCTATTTCGGTTTCCCGCGCGCGTGCACCAGCGCAAGTTTATGTCCCGGATCGATGAGACCTATCGAACAGGCGAGGAACTTCGCAAGCCCTTTGGCCATCGCGTGCAGCACGGCATGCTGGGTCGCTTCGGCCCGCTCTACTGGGAACCCGACCCGGACATCGATCTCGACTACCACGTTCGCCATTCGGCCCTGCCGAAACCGGGACGATACCGCGAGCTGTTTTCGCTCGTATCAAGGCTGCATGCCACGCTACTTGATCGCAGTCGCCCTCTCTGGGAAGTCCATCTTATCGAGGGTCTGCAGAACCGCGAGTTTGCCGTCTACACGAAACTGCATCACGCGACGATCGACGGCGTTGCCGGCGTTCGTCTGACCGAAGCAAGCTGTTCGACAGACCCCGATGCCAGCACCGATCTGTCGCCTCTGTCGGTCAAGGTGCACGAGAGATTCAAGGCACGGCGTGGACAGGCCCGGGAGGCCGATTTCGAGCCCAGTGAATCCGATCTCATGGTATTGGCTAATTTCTTCAGAGCCCAGTTCGACACCTCCGCGCATTTCCTCGGGGTGCTCAGGAAATACGCGGCCACGTGGCTCGGTCTCGGCAACGGCCTGGCCGTGCCCTGGCGGCATATTCCGCACACGATGCTGAATACCGAAGTCTCGGCCTCACGGCGATTCGTCGCCCAGTCGTGGAGCATCGATCGCATACACGAAGTCAGCGCGGCGGCGGGCGTGACGATCAACGATATCGTCCTGGCAATGTGTTCCGGCGCGCTGCGACGTTACCTCGAGGAACTGGACGAGCTTCCGGAGCATTCCTTGCGCGCTTTGGTACCCGTATCGGTCAGGGAGAAACACGACTTCGACTCGCCACTGGCGATCAGCTATATCATCGCCGACCTCGGTACTCGGCACGAAGATCCTGCCGATCGGCTCGACACCATCGTGGAATCCACGCGCGCCGGCAAAGACATGCTCGGCGAGCTGACGTCACGGGAGGCCGGCATCTACGCGACCCTGATGCAGACGCCGCTGTTCGTCGCCAGCTTGATAGGCGTCGCGGACTGGTTCCCGCCGGTCAGCATGGTCATCTCGAACGTACCGGGCCCCAGCGAGCAGCTCTACTGGAACGGCGCGCCGTTGATCGGTTCGTATCCCGCGTCCGCCGTCTTCCACGGCATCGCACTGAACATCACGTTTGTCAGCTACAACGGCAATCTCGACTTCGGCATCGTCGCGTGCCGGCACACGGTCCCACGCGTCCAGCGCCTGGTCGACTACCTCGAGGACTCACTGGCCGAACTCGAGGATATAGTATAGGCAGGACATCACCCATCGGAGAACGTCATGGCAAAATCCGACCGAATTCCCCGCGACCGGGATAACGACCACACGCGCGAGATGGCCTCGCAACGGGCCGACTTCGTCAAGACGATGACGGGCGCTTCGCTGGATTCGGTCGCGAGCTACACGATCGATCCGGCGACAACCCACGGGAACATCGAGAACTTTGTGGGCACGGCGCAGGTGCCGATAGGACTTGCCGGCCCGCTGACGATGGTTGGTGAGCACGCAAAGGGCGATTTCTATATCCCGTTGGCGACCAGCGAAGGAACCCTGGTCGCAAGCTATAGCCGCGGCATGCGCGTCATCAGCGAGTGCGGCGGCGCAAGGTGCACGGTCGTCAAGCACTCGATGCAGCGGGCGCCGGTGTTCCTGTTCGACAATGCGCTCGAGGCGCGCGAGTTCGGCAAATGGCTCGACGAGCACATCGACGCGCTGCGCGGCGTCGTCCGGGCCTCGGTGGACGTGCCCGAGCTAATCGAGATCGAGAAGTACGCGGCCGCCAAGATGCTCTACACGCGCTTTTGCTACACGACCGGCGATGCTGCCGGCCAGAACATGACGGGCAAGGCGACGCTGTACGCCTGCGAGTGGATCCGCGCCAACCACCCGGCGAAACCGCGCTACATCCTGTCCGGCAACATCGACACGGACAAGAAACACTCGCAGATGAACATGATCCAGACGCGCGGCAAACGCGTGATCGCGGAGTTCGTCCTCAAGCGGGACGTGGCGAAAGAGCTGCTGCGTATCGAACCCGAATGGCTGTACCGTTTCAGGCAGATCGCCGACATCGGGACGCAGCTGTCCGGCGCCGCGTACGGCGGCGCCCACTCCGCGAACGGCATCGCCGCCATGTTCATCGCCACGGGCCAGGATGCGGCCAACGTGTCCGAGTCCCATGCCGGCATGAACTACATCGAGCTGCTCGACAACGGCGACCTGTACTGGTCGACCACGCTGCCGGCGTTGATCTGCGCGACCTACGGCGGAGGCACGGGTCTGCCGACGCAGCGCGAATGCCTCGAGATGATGGACTGCTACGGCACCGGCAAGGCGAACAAGTTCGCCGAGATTATTGCCGCCGTGGTACTGGCGGGCGACGTATCGCTGTCATCCGCAATCCTCGCCCACGAATGGGTCAGCAGCCACGAACAGATGGGGCGCAACCGCTGACATGAAGATTCGCCGGGATCACGAATACGCGCACAGCCTCGAGGCCTTGTATGCGCTGTTCACGGATGCCGCCGAGATCGAGGCGAAACAGGAAGCGCTCGGCGCCCGCAGTATCCGCATAGAGGAATGCGAGATTTACGATGACGGGGCCGATGTCAGGTTCGTGCGCGAACTGCCGGCCGACGTGCCCGGTATCCTCAGCAAGTTCCTGCAGCCCTGGAACACCGTGACGCAGTCGGAGGACTGGCGGAGCGGGGACGATGGCCGTTACGACGCGGAGCTCGAAATCGAGATCGCCAACGTCCCGGTCACGATAAGCGGTACGCTCGAGCTGGAGCCTCTCGAGAATGGCTGCGTCAATCACGTGCGCATGACGGTTGACTGCGGTATTCCGCTCGTCGGCAAGACACTGGCCGAGTTCGTCGGGAAAGACTGCAAGCGCCTCATCGCCGAGGAGTACGTGTACCTCACCGAACGCCTGGATTCAGCCTGAGGCGCGCGCCTCGCTCTTGATCGCATCCGCGATTTTCTCGGCGATCACTATCGTGGGAGCATTGGTATTGCCGGAGACCAGCGTCGGCATGATGGACGCATCGACGACGCGCAGGCCCTGAACGCCGCAGACCCGCGCGGACGGGTCGACAACGGCGGTGGCATCCGACCCCATGCGGCAGGTCCCGACAGGGTGATAGATCGTATCGCCTCGACGACGGATGTCTTCGATCAGTTCCTCGTCCCCGGCATCGCCGTTCACGTACAGGGATCGCCCGATGACCCGCTCGAATGCCGGCGCATCCAGGATTCGGTTGACCAGTCTTGCGCCCCGCAGGGTGCGCTCCAGGTCGTCGGCCGCACTCAGGAAGCGGGGATCGATATTCGGGGCCGAGCGGGGATTGGCATCGACAAGCGTCAGGCTTCCCCGGCTCTCGGGCCGCAGCACGCATACATGGCAGGAAATACCTGCGGTGAAGTACATCTTCCGGCCGTGGTCATCGACGATGCCCGGGACGAAATGCAACTGGATGTCCGGGTCGGGTTCCTCGCTCGACGTGCGCAGGAACCCGCCGGCTTCGGCCAGGTTTGACGTAAACGGGCCGACTCCCCGCAAGTATCGAATGAAATCGGGTATCACACGGAGCATCCTCGACAACGTGTATCCCATCGCGTGCGATGATCTCACTCGCCGAATCACCGTGTAGTCGAAGTGGTCCTGCAAGTTGTCCCCGACCTCGGGCGCATCGTGGACAACCTCGATGCCGTGTTCATTCAAATGCCCGGCGGGACCGATGCCGGAGAGCATCAGGAGTTGCGGTGACTGGAGCGCGCCGGCCGACAAGAGCACTTCCCGGTTGGCCCCGAGCGTGATCTTGCGAGTGCCATCGTGGTACTCCACACCGACGGCGCGATTCGCGTCGATGACGATCTTTTCCACGTGTGCCCCGGTGACCACGGCCAGGTTGCTTCGCTTGCGCGCGGGCGCCAGGTAAGCAACGGCAGCGCTACACCGCCGGCCAGCTCGCTGTGTCACCTGGAAGAAACCGACGCCCTCCTGCGATGCGCCGTTGAAATCGTCATTTGCCGGCAAGCCGAGCTGCCCTGCCGCGTCGAGGAACATGTGGCTCAGGGGATTTTTGTAACGCAAATCGCTGACGGAAAGCGGGCCACCCGTGCCGTGAAACTCGTCCGCGCCGCGCTCCTGGTCCTGCGACTTCTTGAAGTACGGCAGGACGTCCCGATACGACCAGCCGGTGGCGCCCGCCTCCTCCCACCGGTCGTAGTCCGCGGGCACGCCCCTGATGTAGACCATGGCATTGACCGAGCTGGAGCCGCCGAGAACCCGGCCCCTGGGCTGGAAGCCTTGTCGGCCGTTCAGTTGCTCCTGCAAGGCGGTCTCGAACCGCCAGTTGATCTTCTTGTGCTGGGTCAGTAAGGAGAAGCCGATCGGTGCATGGATCAGCGGATGGCTATCCACTGGTCCTGCTTCGATGAGGCAGACACTGACCGCCGGGTCTTCGCTCAGCCGGTTGGCCAATACGCAACCGGCCGAACCTGCACCGACTATGATGTAGTCGAACTGATCCATGGTCGCTGTCGCTATTGTAGCGCTTTCCGCGCACATCTGTAGGGGCCTGCTTTGCGCGATACGGTCACCCTGGTCGTACCCGCTTTTCGCTCAGCTCGTTCTCGCGAGGTGGGCATGAAATGCCTCGTCGAATGCCTCGATGTGGGTGATGAACGGCACGTGGCCGCAGTCGGGTATGGCTACCTCCTCATAGGAGCCGCCGGCCGCCGCATAGTCGGTGAGCATCTTGCGGATCTGGTCCATCATCGGCTGTGGCGGATAGGCCTCGGAGCCCGGGAAACCGGGCAGCCGACCGGTGGGGCCCCAGGTACCCGGATCCGATGCCGCGGTGTTGCACACGGCGAGGTCATCGGCGCCGTAGACCCACAAGGCGTGGACCTTCGGTTCGCCCGCGAGAATCCGTGTCACAAGGTTGCCGACGTACATGGGGGACATCGCGTTGGTGGCGCCCCATTTGCCAGGCCGCACGTAGGGCCAGTTCGGCGAGCGTTCGAAGTCGCCGGGAAGCTCGCGGTCGCCGATGTGCGCCCTGAACATGGCATCGATCAATACGTCTTCGCGCTCCGGTATCTGCCCGCCGCTCCAGACGAGCCGGCGCATGATGCCGCGCGGGCTGAAATCCCCGATGCTATCGCGGTCGCCGTCCAGCAGGCTCCGGATCAGGTCCGGGTTGATCAGGCCGCCGCCTGAACCGGCGAAATCCGGCGTGGTCGGGGTGCCTTCGGCATCCTTCGTGCCGCCGAAACCGAAAGGCGCTCCGGGCCCTGCGAGGGTTGCCGACAACAGGCGCCCGGGGGCATCGGCCATCATCCACCAGACCACCAGTCCGCCCAGCGAATTGCCGACCAGGTGGAACCGTTCGTGGCCGAGATGGTCCATGAGCGCCAGCGCGTCGTCCACGAAATCCTGCATCCCCCGCGTGGCGTCGATTTTCGCATCGCGATCCGCGCCACCGTAGCCGCGCTGGTCGGCCGCAATGCCGATGTATTGCGGCGGCAGGGTCGCCAGCGTCTCCTCCCACCAGGTGGCGCTGGAAAAATTGCCGTGCACCAGCAGCACCGGGATGCCGTCCTCAGGACCGGCGAACAGGACTCTCGTCGTCAGTCGTTCCGTCGCAACGGTACGGGCGGTGATTCCTTCGAGAACCGGAACGGTCACTTCGTGTCCTCGTATTGCTCGAGCAGTTTCTTGTCGAGCTTGCCGATCGCCGTCAACGGCAATTCATCGAGCAGCACGATCGAGCGCGGCAGCTTGTAACGCGCCAGGCGTTCGTCGAGGAAGGCCTTCAGATCCGCTTCGTCGTAAGCTTTGTCGACCACCAGGAAAGCGCGTCCCACCTCGCCCCAGGTTTCGTGGGGCACGCCGACCACGGCGGCTTCCAGGACACTCGGGTGTGCCGTCAGCACGGATTCGATCTCGGCGGGATAGACGTTTTCGCCGCCGCTGATGAACATTTCCTTGGAGCGGCCGAGTATGGAGTAGCATCCGTCGGCGTCGCGCACGGCTACGTCACCGGTGTGCAACCAGCCGTCGCGGATGGTATCGGCCGTCGCCTCCGGATTCTTCCAGTAGCCGGCCATGATGTGCGGACCGCGTATTAACAGCTCGCCCTCCTCGCCATCGGCGCAGGCCGTGCCGTCTTCGCGGATGGTCTTCATGTCGATGTGGAAAATCGGGTAACCAACGGAGCCGATCTTTTCCTTCACCAGCTCTGGCGGCAACCAGAAATTGTTGCCGGATGCCTCGGTCAGGCCGTAGCCCATCTTGAAGTCGACACCGCGGTCCCAGAACTTCTGCATGACCGGAAGTGGGCAGGGCGCCCCGCCGCTGATCACCAGTTCCAGCTTCGAAAAGTCAGCCTCGTCCCAGCGCGCGTGTTCCTGCAGCATCTGGAACATCGTCGGTACCGCGACGTAGTGCGTGATACCCGAGTTTTCGACCAGGTCGAAGGTCTCGTCCGGATCGAAGCCGGAGCACAGGATAGTCGTGCCGCCGGCATGGACCAGGGGCACCATGAAGATCATCGGCCCGCCGATGTGGAAGAAGGGAAGCTGCAGTGCAGCCTTGTGCCGGCCGTGGATGCCCCAGGAGGTTATCGTGTTGACGCTGTTCCAAGTCACGTTGCCGTGCGTCACGACCGCGCCCTTGGGCAGTCCCGTCGTGCCCCCGGTGTAATACACGCCCCACGGATGGTCCAGTTCCAGTTGCGGAATATCCGTCAGCTCAGTTGCCATGGCTTCACGTTCGGCGATATCGAGTTCGCCGGGACCGGGGTTCGTCATCGCCACGACATGCTCGACCGTGGTGAACGAGCCTTTCAGTTCCTCTACCTGGGCGCGCCAGTCTTCGCTGTAGATCAGCACCTTCGGGGCGCCGCTTTCCACGATGCCCTGCAGCTCGTGCACGGTCAGGCGCCAGTTCAGGTTCTGCAGGATCGCGCCGATCTTCGGCGCCGCCCAGAACAGGTCGAGGTACTCGAGACGGTTCATTGCGTAAACCGCGACCAGGTCCCCTTTCCCTACACCCAGGGTCCTGAGGTAGTTCGCCGTCCGGTTGACCCGCTCGTTCCACGCGGCGAAAGTGGTCTCCGCGCCGCTGGCGTAGTCGATAAGCGCGACCCGCTCCGGTGTGAGCCTGGCGCGCTTGTCGAGCCAGTCGGTAACGTAGTGTGACAGCTGTTTCATTTCGGCGGTCCCCACTGCACGACGGCGCCGCCCCAGACATAGCCGATACCGGCGCCGAGCATGACCATGGTGTCGCCCGGTTTCAGGCGGCCCTGTTCGAGGCCGACCTCGATGTTGATGATCCCGTCCTGCTCGCCGATATGGCCAATGTCCGAGATGTAGACGCTGTGCTCCTCGGTGAGGCCCAGCTGGTCCAGCATCTCACGATGCCCGGACGGTTTGATCAGGGACATGTTCAGAAAATCGATATCGGCGCGCGCATAGGGCGTGCCGTCGCTCTTGTGCCCGGATTTTTCCAGCGCACGATCCACGCAGGTCAGCCAGTTCGGGATCGAGACTTCACCCAGCCTTGCCTTCATCGCCTCCGGCTCAACCAGGCGAAACTTGAAGCCGCCATCGGCCACGGCCTGGTCGGTAGGATGCTGCACGGTGCCGCTGCTCGGTACGATCACGTGACGGCTCATCGAACCGTCGCTGATGAGGTGATTGCCCAGAACCTGGTTTTCGGGCCAGTCGCGTTTGAGGATCATCGCCCCGGCCCCGGCCCCGATATTGAACAGGAAGGAGGTGTCCAGATCGCTGAAATCGATAAAATGGGAAATCGCGTAACCGCCGCCGATCAGCACCGTGTTGATCGAGGGATCCTCGGACAACAGGCCGTGCGCCATCTTCAATGCGGCGATCGTGGTCACGCAACGCGCGTGCACGTCAATTCCCCAGGCCCGTTTGGCCCCGACCCGGTAGGCGAGATCGATGGCCGTGGTCCACAACAGGTGCTCACGCCATTCTTCCGTGGTGCACAAGACGACGTCGATCTCCATCGGATCGATGCCGGCATTGTCGATAGCCTTGCGCGCCGCGTTTACCGCCATGTCGTTGGGATGCACGTTCGGGTCCGCCACGAACTTGCGCTCGATACCCAGCTTTTCGCGAACCACCCATTCGGGAAGGCCGCTCTGCTCCGCAATTTCTTCCGCGGTAACGAAAGTCTCCGGAAACCAGGTGCCGGTGGAGACAATTCCCATTACGCTCATCTTCTTTCCTCCGGCCCGATTCCACGAGCGATCAGGTCCGTGATGACGTCGGCGAGTTCCGCGGCCGGGCGGCCGTCGTCCCACTCGGCGTAGCGCATGCCCATGAACACGACCTGGCCCATGATCGCCCACGCCCACGTTTCGAAGTCCCCCTCGCGGATATCTCCCTTCGCCGCCGCCCGTTTCATGTTGACCCGGTATCCCTCGGCGAAGCCTTCATAGTGGTCGCGATACTCCCCGGGAGCGACGAATTCCGCCTCCGAGATGATGCGGTAGATGCTCTTGTGCTGGCGGACGAACTCAATGAAGGCTTCGATACCCCTGCGCTCGGCCTCGAGGCGGTTCGGAGCCCCCGCCGCCCGCTCGGCCACCCACTCGCGGATGTGCCGGCTCATGTAGCGGACCAATGCCCGAAAGATCTCTTCCTTGCTGGCGAAATAGGTATAGAACGTGCCGAGCGCAACGCCCGCGCGCTGGGTGATGCCGCTGATGCCCGCCTCGTGGTAGCCCTTCTCGCCGAATTCGATCTCGGCGGCCTCAAGGAGCTTGTCTCGGGTCCGTCTGCCGCGTTCAGTCTTCGGAATCCGCGCTGAATCTGAAACTTGAACCATGTTTCATAATGTTGCAAACTTTGGGATAATTAACAAGTTCAATCGGGGGCTCCGGCTTGCTTTTCCTGCCTGCAAAAGACAGCGGCAAGCCGGCACTCAGGCGTACGATGGCGGAGGAGCAAATGAAGACAATGACACTCAGGACAAGAGCCGGTCAGCCCGCATGGCAGTGCCTTTCGGCGGCTGCAGGTGCGGCATTACTGGCCATCGCCGTTACACCGGCGACGGCGGTTGCCCAGGATACCCGGGATGCCGAGGACGCCAGCGATTCGATCGTGGAAGAAATCATCGTCACCTCGCGCCGTCGTGAAGAGACGCTCCAGGACGTGCCCATCGCCGTGTCGGCCTTCTCGGGCGATCAGCTCGAAGACATGGGCGCGGTCGATATCACGGCTGTCACGCACCAGTCGCCGAACGTGCACCTCGAAGTCTCGCGTGCCACGAACACGACGCTGACCGCCTACATTCGCGGCATCGGCCAGCAGGACCCGGTCGCGGGCTGGGAAGGCGGCGTCGGCATCTACCTCGACGACGTCTACCTCGCCAGGCCACAGGGCACGGTCTTCGACGTCTACGACGTCGAGCGCATCGAAGTGCTGCGCGGCCCGCAGGGCACGCTGTACGGACGCAACACGATCGGCGGCGCCGTACGCTACGTGACGAAACGGCTGTCGGACGAGCAGGAATTCAGCGCCAGGGCATCGCTCGGCACGTACGGCCAGGCAGACCTCGTGCTCAAGGGCAGCATGCCCGTGTCGGACACGTTCCGCATCGGCGGCACGCTCGCGAAGTTCACGCGCGATGGCTGGGGCAGCTACCTGGAGACGGGCGAGGAAAACGCCGACAAGGACATTCTCGCCGGTCGCTTCAGCATGGAATGGGAAGCCAGCGACAACGTGTTCCTGCGCCTGTTCGCCGATTACAGCGTCGACGACTCCACCTCACGCCAGGGCCACCGCCTGCTCGAGGGCCCGGCCGGCGAGCCCGTCCTCGATGACGTGTGGGACACGCGCGCCGGTATCTCCACGTTCCCGGCGTCGACCGGCGGCCTCGACCCCGAAACCACGCAGGGCGGCGTCGGCCTGCAGATCGAGTGGGACGTCAACGACACGCTGCAGATCAAGTCGATCACCTCCAGCCGTTCGGACAAGACCGAGAGCTGGATCGATTTCGACAACCTGCCCGCGGATACCTTCGATGCACCGGTCATTTACGACAACGAGCAGTTCAGCCAGGAGCTGCAACTCACGTACACGGGCGATCGCCTTGCCGGCGTGGCAGGCCTCTACTACCTCGACGCCAACGCCTTCGACGCCTTCGATGTCATATTCGTCAGTTCGCTGACCCCGTTCACGCTGGGCGACTACGACACCGATGCATGGGCCGCGTTCTTCGACTTCAGCTATGCATTGAACGACCAGTGGAACCTGTCGATCGGTGGGCGCTACACCGAGGACGAACGCACGGCACGCGTCGTGCGCGAGACGTTCGCCGGCCTCGGCTCGCCCTATTTCGGCAACGATGCCGCGATTTCGCTCACGGTGCCGAGCGAGGGCGTGCCCGAGTTTAATGGCAAGCGCACGGACAGCGAATTCACGCCGCGCGTCAGCCTGGGCTACGCACCGTCGGACGAGCACAACCTGTACCTCTCATACAGCGAAGGCTTCAAAGGCGGCGGCTTCGATCCACGCGGCGCCTACAACTTCGCCGAGGTGCGCCAGGGCTTCGCACCCGAGTCCGTCGAGTCGCTGGAATTCGGCGCCAAGTCGGTCTGGGCCGGCGGTCGCCTGACGACCAACATCGCCGTCTTCACGATGGACTACACCGACGTGCAGATCCCGGGCTCGTTCGTCTTCGACTCGGACGGCGACGGCCAGGACGACAACTTCGCGGGCAGTGTCACCAACGCCGGCGGCGCCGACGTCGACGGCTTCGAGTTCGAGGCGATCGCCCGCTTCACCGATAACTTCTCGGCAACGTTTTCACTCGGACTGATCGATGCGGACTACACGGAGTGGCTGCAGGCGACGACGGACCCGGTCTCGGGCGACCCCATCTTCGTCGATATCTCGAGCGATCGCGAGTTCCAGAACACGCCCGAGACGACGGCGAGCCTGAACCTGCGCTTCGACTACCCGTCCGAATTTGGCGATATCGCGCTGCTCACGGGCATCGCCTATCGCAGCTCGACGACGCAGTTCGAAATCCCGAACCCGCTCACCAACCAGGGTAACTTCACGCTGGTCGACTTCAGCGCCATCTGGACGTCGGTCGACGAGAAATACGAGCTGGGCCTGTACGCCCGCAACCTGTTCGACGAGGAGTACATCGCCGCGGCTTATGATTTCCCGACCGTCGCAAGCTCGGTCATCGGCTTCTACGGTCCACCCCGGACCATGACGCTGAGCGGCACCGTCAACTTCTTCTGAACGGGAGCTTCGCGGCACGCCCCCCTGCCGCGATGATGCAGAAAAGGCCACTTCGACGAAGTGGCCTTTTTTTATCCTAGGCAGCTGCCCTGGTCGAGCTTCAGCTTGTCCGCGTAGGCGAACAGTCCCGCAACGCCGCCCGTGTGCACGAACAGGATCGTCTGGCCCTTCTCGAAGCGCCCCTCGCGGACGTAGTCGATCAACCCCGCCAGCGCCTTGCCCGTGTACACGGGATCGAACAACAGTCCCTCGGTACGAGCGAGCATCAGCACAGCCTCGTTCATCGCGTCGGTCGGCTCGCCGTAGCCGCGCCCGACATAGTTGCAGTCGGCGACGATGTCTTCACGGATCACGCAACCCGGCCGGCCTACGAACTCGGCGGTGTCGCAGGCGAGTCCGAACACTTTGCCTTCCTGTTCGGTGCGCGGAACGTTGACGCCGATGCCGAGTATCGGCAGGTCGCTGCCGTTGCCGCGCAGGCCGACGATCAGGCCGGCATGCGTGCCGGCGCTGCCCGACGGGATAACCATGTGGTCGAACGCCACGTCCTGCTCGTCGAATTGTCGCAGCAACTCTTCGGCGCAGGCCACGTAGCCGAGATCGCCGACCGGGCTCGAGGCGCCGCCCGGGATGATGTAAGGCGTGCCGCCCTCGGCCTCGACTTCGCGCGCGATCTCCTGCATCTCGGCATCGAAGTCGGTGTCATTGTCGTAGAACCGCAGGTTGGCCCCGAAGATACGATCGAGCAGGACGTTGCCCGAAGTCATGTACTGCTTGCTCGGGTTAGCAACGCGGTGTTCGAGCAACACCTCGCACTTCAAACCGAGCTTGCAGGCCGCCGCCGCGGCCTGCCGGACGTGATTGGATTGCACGGCGCCGACCGTGATGATTGTGTCGGCGCCTCGCTCCAGTGCCTCGCCCATCGAGAATTCGAGCTTGCGCGCCTTGTTGCCGCCGGTCGCAAGCCCGGTGCAGTCGTCGCGCTTGATCCAGATGTCGGGGCCGCCGAGATGCTCGGTCAGTCGCGGCAGATGTTCGAGACGCGTCGGCAGGTGCGCAAGCGACACGCGCGGAAAGCCCGAAACCAACATGGTGTTGTCCTTTTTTTGAGCTGGCTGGCGCCCATCGTACCCGAACGCAGCGCCCCGTACGCATTAGCATTCCCTAAAGTACTCTCGTATGCTTGCGCAATGAGCAGTCACTGCTGTCACAGCGAGCCGAAGACGGACGTCATCCCGCCGCTCAACCGGCGGCTCGTGATCATGGGCAGCGCCTTCCTGGGTGTTCTGCTGCTCTCGTTTCTGCCGATTCTCGGACCGCTCAACGAGAGCATGCTCGCCTACCTGCGTATCGTCTGGTGGGCAGTCCTGCTCGGGCTGGTACTCGGCGGCATCATCGACTATTTCGTGCCCGACGGCTTCGTCGTCAGGCTGCTCGGCGGCGACAGCAAGCTGACGCTTGTAAACGCGGTGCTCGCCGGCTTCCTGATGTCGGCATGCTCACACGGCATCCTCGCGATCGCGATCCAGCTCTACAAGAAAGGCGCGAGCGTTCCGGCCGTCATCACGTTCCTGCTCGCCTCGCCCTGGGCGAACCTGCCGATGACCGTGTTGCTGTTCGGCTTCTTCGGCATCAAGGCCCTGTTGTTCGTCGGTGGCGCCATGGCGATCGCACTCGTAACGGGCGTGGTCTTCACGGTGCTCGATCGTCTCGACATGATCGAAGGCCCGGCACAAGACATCGATGCCGGGGACGTGTCCTGGGACCGCGTGACGAACTTCGAGTTCGCGAAAGCGACAAAAGGCGTCGCGATCGGTTTCGTCTCACTCGCGAACATGGTGCTCTGGTGGATACTGCTCGGCATCCTGGCGGCGGCATTGATCGGCGCCTACGTGCCCGAGCACTTCTTCATGGCGTACCTCGGTCCGGACATGACGGGCATGCTCGTCACCCTGCTGTTCGCGACCGTGCTCGAGGTGTGCAGCGAGGGCACCTCGCCGATCGCGTTCGAGATCTTCAACAAGACCGCCGCCCTCGGCAATCCGTTTGTATTCCTGATGGCGGGCGTCGCGACCGACTACACCGAGATCGGACTGCTGTGGACGAACATCGGGCGGCGCACGGCGATCTGGCTGCCGGTCGTGACCGTGCCCCAGATCCTGCTGCTCGGAATGTGGTTCAACCGGCTCTAGGTTGAATGGGCCGGCCTGAGCGAACCGTCAGGGGCTCTTACGATCTGAGAGGATTCGAGATCGACCTGGTTCCGACCCGCGTGCTTGGAACGATACAGCGCACGATCGGCCCGGCGTATCATGTCGTCGAGTGACGTGTCCTTTTTCGAGATCGTGGCGACGCCAAAGCTCGACGTCATTGACACGCCGGCACTCGTCAGTGCCATCGGGCTCGCGCCGATCTTCTGACAAAGCTCTTCGGCAAGCGCCGTCGCATCGCGTGGTTTGACCCCTGGCAGGAGTATGGCGAATTCCTCTCCCCCGACGCGCGCGACGACGTCGTTGCGGCGGCGATCCTCGGACACCAGCCTCGCGAAGTGCTGGAGCGCGACGTCACCGGCCGCGTGCCCGAATTTGTCGTTGATAAACTTGAAGCGATCGATGTCGGTCATGATCACAGACAGTGGTGTGTTGGTGCGCCGGGCCGTCGCGTAGGCCTTTTCGCTCAACTCGATGAAGCCGCGACGATTGAACAGGCCCGTCAGCTGGTCCCGGACCGCGATCTCCTTCATCTCCTCGGAGATGTCGGACGCCATCATCAGGATGATCAGCATCGACGTTGTGATGTAGCCGGTGGGCAGCGTCAAAAACATGAAGTGCAGGAAGGCATTGAGCTGCGTCTCGTCGTGAACGGCCCCCTGCATCACGGACAGCCACGCCGCCACGGCCTGGGTGATTCCGAACAGCGCAATCGATATCGCGGCCGCCCACTCGGACGCTCGTGTGTGGTCACGGGCTGCGAGAATTATCCAGCTGGACAGGGCCAGCGTTATCGATGCGTATGCCGGCGTCACGGCCTGCAAAAGTCCTGCATGCGGGAAAATCACCGTGAACAATCCCGCGACGAGAAAGACGACGCCCGCGTATGGCCATATGTTCCGGGGCAGAAAGGCGCAGTTCGTGCGCTGGCAATGGCCGCGCAGGCTCAGGGTGATGAGCATGATCGCGCACGCGTTTTCAGCCAACAGGTATGCAGACTCGGACGGAAACGACTGGGCGTTGAGCGTTGTGCCGAACTGCAGGGTGCCGAAGAGAAACGCCACGGCCCAGGTCAGGGCGTGCCGCTGCCGGCCGAAATTCGCATATGCAATGTAGAAGGCCACGGACAGCGCGACGCTGCTCAGCATCAGCGAGAAGATTATGTAGAAGAACGGTGAGCTCATTCCGTCCGTTACCAGCACCACGGGTCGGCCTGATTCTGCCCGCGAACTCAATAATCAGACTTGACCCTGCGCACAATTTGGCGCCTGCAGACAACCTTAATCGATATCTGGGCCTTTTTGACCAGGAAAGTCAGGGCAGAACAGGGCTCGCGTGCTAGGCGATGTCCTTCGGCGACACCAGCACGCCGTCGGCGTCGCAGTAGACCCAGGCGCCGGGCTCGAAGCGCACGCCGCCGAACTCGACCGGGCAGTCGACCTCCCCCTTGCCTTCCTTGATGCTCTTGGCCGGGTTGGTGCCGAGCGCCTTGACGCCGATCTCGATGCCCGCGATCTCGGCCGAGTCGCGTATCACGCCGTGGATGATGACGCCCGACCAGCCATTCGCGGCACCTTTCGCCGCAAGCATGTCGCCCATGAGGGCTTTTTCGGTCGAACCCTGCCCGTCGACGACGATGACGCCACCGTTCCCCGGTTCGTTCAGGAGCTCACGGAAGACGGAGTTGTCGTTCAGGCATTTGACGGTCCGAACGGGGCCGCAGAATTCTCTGCGGCCGCCGAAATCACGGAACAGGACCGAGCAGGTCTCGACCTCGTCTTCGTAATCGTCGTAGAGGTCGGTTGTCGGGCGCAACGAGTCCCCCTCAGGAGAACTGGTTCATCGTGTTGTGTTCGCCACCTGCCTTCAGGGCAGCATCGCCCGAGAAGTACTCTTTGTGATCGTCGCCGATATCCGATCCGGACATGTTCTGGTGTTTGACGCAGGCGATGCCCTGGCGAATCTCCTCGCGCTGCACGTGCAGTACGTAGCCCAGCATGCCGAGTTCGCCGAAGTACTCTTTCGACAGCGTGTCGGTCGACAGCGCCGCCGTGTGATACGTCGGCAACGTGATCAGGTGGTGGAAGATACCGGCCTCGCGGGCGGCGTCCGCCTGGAAGGTACGGATCTTCTTGTCGGCCTCATGGCCCAGCTCGGTTTCGTCGTATTCAACACTCATCAGATTGTCGCGATCGTAAGCCGATACGTTCTTGCCTAGTTCCTTCCAGGCATCGAAGACCTGCTGACGGAAGTTGAGCGTCCAGTTGAACGACGGGCTGTTGTTGTAGACGAGCTTGGCGTTCGGGATGACTTCACGGATGCGGTTCACCATGCCGCCGATCTGCCCGATGTGCGGCTTCTCGGTCTCGATCCACAAGAGGTCGGCACCGTTCTGCAACGAGGTGATGCTGTCGAGTACGCAGCGGTCCTCACCGGTACCGGGCCGAAACTGGAACAGGTTGCTCGGCAAGCGCTTCGGATGCATGAACTTGCCGTCCCTCTTTATCAGGACGTCGCCGTTCTGCAGCTCTTCGGGCGTCACTTCGTCGCAGTCGAGGAACGAGTTGTACTGGTCACCCAGGTCGCCCGGCTCGTGCGTAACCGCGATCTGTTTCGTCAGGCCCGCACCAAGCGAGTCTGTGCGTGCGACGATGATGCCGTCGTCCACGCCGAGTTCGAGGAACGCGTAGCGGATCGCACGAATCTTGGCGATGAAATCTTCATGCGGGACAGTGACCTTGCCGTCCTGGTGACCGCACTGCTTCTCGTCCGATACCTGGTTCTCGATCTGCAGGGCGCAGGCGCCTGCCTCGATCATCTTCTTGGCGAGCAGGTAGGTCGCCTCGGCGTTACCGAAGCCGGCATCGATGTCGGCGATGATCGGCACGACGTGCGTCTGGAAGGTCTCGATGCTGTTCTTGATCTCCTGTTCCCTGACCGCATTACCCTCTGCGCGCGCTTTGTCGAGATCCCGGAACAGGCCGCCGAGCTCGCGGGCATCCGCTTGCCGCAGGAAGGTATACAGCTCTTCGATCAACGCTGGCACCGAGGTTTTTTCGTGCATCGACTGGTCGGGCAAGGGACCGAATTCGGAGCGCAGCGCCGCAACCATCCAGCCCGACAGATAGAGATAGCGGCCCTTGGTGTTGCCGAAGTGCTTCTTGATCGAGATCATTTTCTGCTGGCCGATGAAGCCGTGCCAACAGCCGAGAGACTGGGTGTATTTCGAGGGGTCTTCGTCGTAACGCGCCATATCCTCACGCATGATCTTTGCCGTGTAGCGGGCAATGTCGAGGCCCGTATTGAAGCGATTCTGGATCTTCATGCGTGCGACAGCTTCCGGATCGATCGCGGCCCAGGCGTCGCCCTGGTCTGCAATCAGGTTGGCGGCGGAGGTAATTTCGTCGGAGTAACGGGACATGGCTAAGCCTCTTCGAGTCAAGCGAATGTCGGCAGTCTACGTCAAGCTTGTGAGGAATTTCACAGTGAAAATTTCACTTTGTCAATTTCACACACGTAAACACCGAAGTGTCTGATATTTATACAAATTTAGCTGGTTCCGGCACTCATCAGGGATAACTCCGGCACCAATATCGACATTAGGTTCAATGCCCGGAGTCGGCCGGCAACACTCGAGCGGCGGTCGGCTCGCTTGTCGATAATGCGATCTATTATCGGCCGTATTTGTCGAAAAGGTATCCGCATAATCACGGACCACCGCTCGCCGCAGGCGGCAAATCCTTGCGGTCCGGGCAACGTTTCTTGACCTATCTCCGCACGGTCACCGACTTTAGCTGCGCGAACACGCGCTCACCGTCCTGGAGTCCGAGCCGCTCGATGGAGCGATTCGTGACCTGGGCCAGCAGGCGCTGGTTACCGACGCCCAGCCTGATGAGCGCGGTGGCCTCGTCGACGGAATGCACGTTCTCGATCGTCGCAGGCAGCACGTTGAGAATCGTCGTCTGCACCGGCCGTTCGCGCACGATACTCACGTCGCTCGCCGCGATACGCAGGCGCATCGCATTGCGACTGATCGCGAATTTCCCTGGCGCCCAGATGTCGCCGTCGCCGAAATCGAATCTCGTCAGGCCATGTGCGTGATCGACGGGGGTCGCCCACAGCACGACGCCGGCGTTGCGCCCGCCGAGTTGCGGGATATCGACGCGCGCCAGCGTCTCGAACAGGTCCCCGTTGGCGACGACCCGACCGTCCTCGAGCACGAACAGGTGATCGCAAAGGCGGCTTACCTCGTCGATGTCGTGGCTGACATAGACAACAGGTATGGAAAGCTCGTCGTGCAGGCGATCGAAGTACGGTAGCAACTCGTCCTTGCGCCGGCGATCCAGAGACGCCAGCGGCTCGTCCATGAGTACGAGGTCGGGCGAACGCATGAGCGCCGCCCCAATCGCCACGCGCTGGGCCTCACCGCCGGACAGCGTGTCCGGCCTGCGCGTCAGCAGATCGCCGAGGCCCAGCATGTCGATGACCTGTGACGCATCCACGCGCCCGCTGCCGGAGCGCCTGGCCCCGTAGTCGAGGTTGCGGCGCACATCGAGATGGGGGAACAGCGTCGGCTGCTGGAAGACGTAGCCGATATTGCGCTGGTGCACGGGAGGTCCGCCCTCGCCTTCGAGGCCGGCGATGCAGCGCAGCAGCGTCGTCTTGCCCGAACCGGATGCGCCAAACACGCCGGTTACGCCCGCATCCGGAATCTCGGCGTCCACGTCGAGCACGAACGATCCCCTGCGGACAGTATGCTGCAGGCGGATCATCGCGCGACCCTGGCGCGGTTCCATGCAAACGTCGCGAGCAACACGACGAATGCAAACGCCAGCAACAGCAACGACAGTTGGTGCGCTGCGGAATAGTCGAGCGTCTCGACATGATCGTAAATCGCGATCGACACGACGCGCGTTTCACCCGGGATATTGCCGCCGACCATGAGGACGACACCGAACTCGCCGAGCGTGTGCGCGAATGCCAGCACCGCACCCGACACGAAGCCGCGCAGTGACAGCGGGACCGCGACCGAAAAGAACGCGTCCAACCGCGAGGCGCCGAGCGTCCAGGCGCGTTCGAGCGTGCGTCGCGGCAATGCTTCGAATGCCGTCTGCATCGGCTGTACGGCAAACGGCAGGCTGTAGATGCACGACGCGATGACGAGACCGGTGAACGAAAACGTCAACGCGCTGCCGGTCAATTGCACCCACCAGCCCCCGATCGCTCCTTGCGGCCCGAGCAGGATCAGCAGGTAGAACCCGAGCACGGTCGGCGGCAATACGATTGGCATCGCGACAACCGTCTGCACCAGCGGCTTGAATCGCGATTCGGTCTGCGACAGCCACCACGCGACCGGTGCCCCCGCGACCAGGAGTATCAGGGTCGTGACGAGCGCGAGCTGCGCCGACAGCCAGAATGGCCCGTAAAGGGTCACGAACCTGTCCCGTAGCCGTGGCTCTCTATGATCTGCCGCGCCGCGCCCGAACTCAGAAAACCGACGAACTCGCGGGCGCCGGCACTGCCGTCGCTGAGCAGGACCGCCTGCTGCTCGATCGGCGCATGTGTTTCCTCGGGAACGTGCCAGGTGCAGGTCGCCGGCGGCAGGTTTGGAGTCTCGAGCTGCGCGCGTGCAATGATCCCGACCGTCGCATTCCCCGTCGCGACGAATTGCAGTGCCTGGGCGATGTTCTCGCCAAACACGGCGCGCTTCGACACCGACTCCCAAAGTCCTCGCGCCTGCAAGTACTCCCTCGCGGCGCGGCCGTACGGTGCCGTGTTGGGATTCGCGATGGAGACCCGGCGCACCTCACGCAGCGCCCCACGGCAATCGCTCGACGATGCCGACCACACGACGAGGCCGCCGACCGCGTAGGTGAAGCGCGCATCCGCCCGGCCCGCCGCCACCAGCAGTGCCGGCCGCTCGGCGTCCGCCGCAAGCAGCACGTCGTAGGGTGCGCCGTTCAGGATTTGCGCGTAGAGCTTGCCGGTCGAGCCAGTGCTGACGCGCACCGCGACGCCCGTATCGCGTTCGAACCGCTCGGCGAGTTCCGCTGCCGTACGCGAGAAATTGCTGGCCACGGCGACGAGAATCGAATCATCGGCGACGGCGTCACCGCAGGCCAGGAACAGCAGCAGGAGTGCGCGGACGCGCAAGGCGGGTTGGCCTCAGCGCGCAAGCTCCGCTTTCTTCTGCCGGCGGAATTGATGCAGGAGCGGCTCGGTATAGCCGCTGGGCTGATCGCAGCCCTCGAACACCAGTGCGCAGGCAGCCTGGAAAGCGATGCTTGAGGCATAGTCGTCACTCATGCGTTGGTATGATGCATCACCCTCGTTCTGCCTGTCGACGACTTTGGCCATGCGCGTGAAGGTCTCGAGCACCTGCTCGCGCGTCACGACGCCGTGCAGCAACCAGTTCGCCATGTGTTGGCTCGAGATACGCAAGGTCGCGCGATCCTCCATGAGTCCGACGTCATCGATATCCGGCACCTTGGAGCAGCCGACACCGTGGTCGATCCAGCGCACGACGTAGCCGAGGATTCCCTGGGCATTATTGTCGAGCTCGGCCCGGATTTCCGCATCCGACAAGCCGCTGACGTCATCGAGCGGCGGCGTCAGAATATCGTCGAGACTGGCCATCTTGCGCGCAGCGAGTCGTTCCTGGCGCGCCCGCACGTCGACATCGTGATAGTGCATCGCATGGAGCGTCGCCGCGGTCGGCGACGGCACCCACGCGCAGTTGGCGCCGGCTTCGGGATGGGCCTGTTTGGTATCGAGCATCTGGCGCATCTCATCGGGCTTCGGCCACATGCCCTTGCCGATCTGGGCCCGGCCCGGCAGGCCGCAGGCGATGCCGACATCGACGTTGCGGTCCTCGTAGGCAAGAATCCACGGATCTTCCTTGATCGCCTCTTTGCGCTTCACGGTACCGCCGTGCATGCAGGTGTGAATTTCATCGCCCGTGCGATCGAGGAACCCCGTATTGATGAAGACGACGCGCTGGCGCACGGCACGGATGCATTCCGCCAGGTTCGCCGTCGTGCGTCGTTCCTCATCCATGACGCCGACCTTGAGGGTATTCGGTGACAGCCCGAACAGCTCTTCGACGCGCCCGAACAGCGTGTCGGTGAATGCTGCCTCGTGCGGCCCGTGCATCTTGGGCTTGACGATATAGATGCTGCCCTCACGGCTGTTGGCCTGCAGGCCCTCGCGGCGGCGATCGGTCATGGTGCACGCCGTGGTGATGACGGCATCGAGAATGCCTTCGAACACCTCGTTGCCGCCGGCGTCAAGCACGGCATCGTTCGTCATCAAGTGACCCACGTTGCGCACGAGCATCAGGCTGCGCCCGGGTAACGTGAACGCTTCGCCCTTCGGCGACTGGTAGGTGCGATCGCGCTCGAGCGTCCGGGTCATCATCTTGCCGCCTTTCTCGAAGGTCGCCTCGAGGTCAGCCTGCATGAGTCCGAGCCAGTTGCGGTAGACCGCAACCTTATCCTCGCCATCGACCGCCGCGACCGAGTCTTCGCAGTCCTGGATGGTCGTGACCGCAGATTCGAGTATCACGTCGGCCAGGTTCGCCGTGGCCCCCCTGCCGATCGGGTGATCGGGATCGATGACGAGTTCGATGTGCAGGCCGTGGTTGCGGAACAGGTAGACGCAACGGCCCGACTCGCCCGTATGGCCGACAAACTGCGAGGGATCGACGAGATTGACCGCGTCGTGGTTCGCCGTGGACGCCACGAACAGGTCCACCTCGCTGCAATTGTCGCCGTGGCAGAGCCCGTATTCATTGACGTCGGCGTGGCTCACGCCTTTGAGCGGCAGGACCCTGTCGAGGAACTCGGTCGTATAGCGAATGACCGCTGCCCCGCGCCCCGGGTTGTACCTGACGGTACGCTCCTGCCCGTTCTCCTCACCGATAGCGTCGGTACCGTACAGCGCATCGTACAGGCTGCCCCAGCGCGCATTGGCGGCGTTGATAGCAAAGCGCGCATTGGACACGGGTACGACGAGCTGCGGACCCGCGACATCGGCGATCTCGCGATCGACGTTCTCGGTCTCGATCTTGAACGGCTCGCCCTCGGGCACGAGGTAGCCGATATCTCTCAAAAAAGACACATGCTCGTCATGATCGATGGCCTCGCCGCGCCTTGCGACGTACCACTCGTCGATACGACGTTGCAGGTCGTCGCGCTTTTCGAGCAGCGCCCGGTTTACGGGCGACAGGTCGTTGATGATCGCTTCGAGTCCAGGCCAGAAGGCCTCGGGTGCGAAACCGATCGCCGGCAGGAGATCGTCCTCGACGAACTGTCGAAACACGGGCGAAATAGTCAGCCCGCAAGGGGCCTCAGTCTTGTCACTGCTCATTGTATCTACCGTCGCGGAGTGCACGCGCATTACCTCTCTTACTGCGGCCGCCTGTCAATCAGGACTTTTGCGGCTATACTAGCCGCAACTGCTATGAAATTTTACTCATTGAATTTGACATAGTAAATTTTACACGAGGCATGCGAATGGCATCACAACAGGGCATCCGGCGCAAGGCGCATTTTCTCGGCACCAAGATCAAAAGCCTGCGCAAGCGCAATAACCTCACCCTCGAGGACCTGTCCGTGCGCTGCGTGCAGATCGACCCCGAAGCGGCCCCGTCCGTGTCGTATCTGTCGATGATCGAGAACGGCAAACGCGTACCGTCGGAGCGCCTGCTCGAGATCATCGCCGAAATTTTCCAGAAGGAAACGAGCTGGTTCTTCGATGAGACGCTCGACGAAGATGCTATCGACACGGCGCCCGCGGCGCCCGTCAGCGGCATGCCGCTCGAACCCGGGTTCCTGTTCTCGGACACGTTGCTGCAGCTCGCCATTCCCGAACTGCTGTCACAGACCGGCACCACGGGCCGGCAATTCGCGCACCTGCTCATACGAGCTCACCAGGAGAGCTGCCAGAATCGTTTCCCCGACATCGAGCGCGCCGCCGAGAGCGTCGGCAAGAAACACTTTCCCATGCACGTCGACGACGTCTTCGACATCGCCCGCGACCTCGGCCTGGAGATTCGCTGGTTCGACAATTCGGCGGTCAAGGACATGGGCGACGAGTCGCGGCCGCTCAACATGCTCATGCGTTCGTTCTTCGACGCACCGAACACGATCTACCTCAACTCGATGCTCAAGGAGAACACGGCGCGCCTCAAGTACGACCTCGCCAACCAGATCGGGCACAAGGTCCTGCACGACGGCGACGGTGCCCGCGCACCGCAGATTTCGGGCGGGCGACTCTGGGGGCGCCGCAATGACGGCGAATCCCTCAATGTCGACGCCAAGGACATTCTCTACGCGTGGCGGGATTTCGAATGCAGCTACTTCGCGGCGGCACTGCTGGCGCCCAAGACAGCATTTCGCCAGTTCCTGGCACGCAATCGCTACTCGATCAACTCGGGCGATCGCATCGACCTGACCAACACGCTCGTGATGCGCCGCATGTCGAGCGTGTCCCCATACCCTCACTGGCACTACTTCGACGCCTATCCGCCCGGCAACCTGCGCGCCGTGTATCGCGGCAACGGCATACCGCTGCCCTGGGGCAACATGACGATGATCTCCGACCCGTGCCAGCACTGGGCCGTTTTCCGCATGCTCAACACGCGCTCGACCCTGCCGAATGCGCAGATCTCGGTATTGCGCTCGGGCGATGACAAGCGGCTCTATTGCTGCGAGTCGATTCGCAGCCGCGACGCGGCCGGCAACGCGCACGTCTTGTGTGCGGGCGTGGACCTGGCGCCGGCGCTGCAGTCGCAGGGGGTCGACCCGCGCGAGACGATCGACATGATCGAGACGAGCTGCAACAGCGGCGGTGGCTCGGCGCCGATTCCCACCGAGGCACGCAAGCGACTTGAGAGCATCGGCAAGATCCTCAATATCGGCTGGATCGGCGAGGGGGCGACCAAGGACGCGACCATCATCTGCCAGCGCTCATCGAACTGCCCGCGCGACAAGCACTGCCTCGGCGCGGCACCGCCGAAACGCAAACCGCAGATCGAGGAAATTCGCGAGGCCATCGTCAACGCTTGATCTGAATTATATTAGCAACTTATAATATAAATACATTTACTCGCGTGACCAAGCCATGAGCAAACCAGACATCAGCGGATTTCACGATCCGGCGACGTTCACAATTACATACGTCGTCAGCGACCCGGCAACGAGACATGCGGCGATCATCGATTCCGTACTCGATTTCGATCCGGCCTCGGGTCGCACGTCGACCGCATCGGCCGATGCCGTAATCGCATTCGTCGAGCAGCAGGAACTCGAGGTCGACTGGATTCTCGAGACCCACGTGCATGCCGACCACCTGACGGGCGCGCCTTACCTGCGCGACAGGCTCGGCGGCAAGACGGCGATCGGCGCCAGCGTCGCGACGGTGCAGGAGACGTTCAAGGGTGTCTTCAATCTCAAGGACCTCGCGATCGACGGCAGCCAGTTCGACCACCTGTTCGAGGGCGGCGAGACTTTCGGCATCGGCGAACTCGAGGGCCGCGTCATCGCCACGCCCGGCCATACGCCGGCCTGTATCACCTACGTGATCGGCGACGCCGGCTTCGTCGGCGACACGATGTTCATGCCGGACTTCGGCAGCGCGCGCACCGATTTCCCGGGCGGCAGCGCGCCCGACCTCTACGACTCGATCCAGAAGATCCTCGCGCTCCCGGACGAGACGCGCCTGTTCATGTGTCACGACTACAAGGCGCCCGGGCGCGACGAATTCGCGTGGGTCACGAGCGTCGCCGAGCAACGCGCCGCCAACATCCACATCAGCGACAAGGTTGGCCGCGACGAGTTCGTGCACATGCG
>JABDQH010000071.1 GCA_013042375.1 Woeseiaceae bacterium | reverse complement strand
TTGGAGTCAGTGCATTGGCGTTTAAGGAAGTCAGCAGCCGCTACAACGGGCCGGCCCTCGAGGAGGAAGTTCTCGAGTTCTGGCGTGAGCACGACGTATTCGGCAAGACCATCGAGGCGACGCAGGACGGCCCGCAGTTCAGCTTCAACGAGGGACCGCCGACCGCGAACGGCAAGCCCGGTATTCACCATGTCCTGGCGCGGGCCTTCAAGGACGTCTTCCCGCGATACAAGACGATGCGGGGCTACCACGTGCCGCGCAAGGCCGGTTGGGATACCCATGGCCTGCCTGTCGAGCATGAAGTCGAGAAGCTGCTGAAGAAAGAAGGCCGCATCGAGAGCTACGACAAGGCCGAGATCGAGGCGAAAGTCGGTATCGCCGAATTCACGCGCCTGTGCCGCGAGTCGGTCATGACCTACATCGGCGACTGGGAGAAGATGACCGAGCGCATGGGCTTCTGGGTCAATCTCGACGAGGCCTATTACACGCTCGACAATGCCTACATCGAGTCGGTGTGGCACCTGCTCAAGACGATCTGGGACAAGGACCTCATCTACAAGGGCTACAAGGTCGTGCCCTACGATCCGCGCATCGGCGCGACGCTGTCCTCGCACGAACTGGCCCAGGGCTACAAGGAGACCGACGACCCGTCGATCACGGTTCGCTTCAGGGTAAGCGGCGACGACGACACCTATATCCTCGTCTGGACGACGACGCCGTGGACGTTGCCGTCCAACCTTGCCCTCGCGGTCGGCACCGACATCGACTACAGCTACTGCGCGTCACAGGGCGAGACGCTGATCGTCGCCGAAGCGTTGCGCGAGGCGGTCTTTCGCGACATCGAGCACGAGGTCGTCAGGACCGTCAAGGGATCGGAACTCGTCGGCATGCGCTACGAACGCCTGTTCGACTACCTCGAGGTGGAGGCCGAGAATGCGTTTACCGTCATGCCGGCCGATTTTGTCAGTACAGAGGACGGCACGGGCATCGTGCACACGGCGCCGGCTTACGGTGTCGACGACCTTGCGTTCGGCCAGGAACATGGCCTGCCTGTCGTACACGGCGTCGGGCTCGACGGCCAGTTCGTGGACGCCGTCGAACCGGTCAAGGGCATGTTCTTCAAGGATGCCGACAAGGTCCTGATTCGCATCCTCAAAGACCGCGGCCTCATGTTCCGCTCCGAACGCTACCGCCACAACTACCCGTTCGGCTGGCGCACGGGCGACCCGATCCTCTACTACGCCAAGAACGCGTGGTACATCCGCACGTCGCATTTCGCCGATCGCATGGCCGAGCTCAACCAGTCGATCAACTGGGTGCCCGAGCATATTCGCGACGGGCGCTTCGGCAACTGGCTGGAAAACAACATTGACTGGGCGCTGTCGCGTGAGCGTTTCTGGGGCACACCACTGCCCGTGTGGACCGACGGCGAGAATTTCATGTGCGTCGGTTCGGTCGCCGAACTCGAGGAGCTGACGGGCAGGGCGCTCTCGGAACTCGACCTGCATCGCCCGGCCGTCGACGACGTGACGTTTGAGAAAGACGGCAATACCTGGCGGCGCGTGCCCGAGGTCATCGACTGCTGGTTCGACTCGGGCGCGATGTCGTATGCGCAATGGCACTACCCGTTCGAGAACGAGGACAAGTTCGACAAGCACTTCCCGGCCGACTTCATCTGCGAGGCGATCGACCAGACGCGCGGCTGGTTCTACACGCTGCACGCCATCGCGACGCTCGTGTCCGACAGCGTCGCGTTCCAGAACTGCATCTGCCTGAACCTGATCGTCGACAAGGACGGCAAGAAGATGTCCAAGTCGGTTGGCAACATCATCAATCCGTACGACGTGTTTGACTCGGTCGGCGCCGACGCGCTGCGCTGGTACTTCCTCGCACGCCTGGCGCCCGATGTGCCCAAACGAGTGTCGGTCGATATCGTCGCCGATGTCGCCAGCTCGTTCATCAATACCTTCTGGAATACCTATGGCTTCTTCGTCCTGTACGCGCGTCTCGACGAAATCGACCTGACGAAGGACGTACCCGTGGCCGAGCGGCCCGAGATCGACCGCTGGGCGCTGGCGCTGTTGCACCGGACGATCGCGACCGTCACCGATGCGCTCGATAATTTCGACGCCAAGGCGGCGGGCGAGGGTATCGAGTCCTTCGTCGACCAGCTCAGCAACTGGTATGTTCGCCGCAACCGGCGCCGCTTCTGGAAGTCGACCGACCCTGACGACAAGCAGGCCGCGTACCTGACGCTGTACGAGTGCCTGAAGGGCGCGCACGAACTGATGGCGCCATTCGTGCCGTTCCTGGCGGAGAACGTCTACCAGAACCTCGTGCGTTCGGTAGATCCCGACGCCCTGCCGTCCGTGCACATGGGTAACTGGCCCGAAGCCGGCTCGGCATGGCAGAACGACGAACTGCTGCACGATATCGGCGTCGTGCAGAAGGTCGTGGGCCTCGGCCGCGCGGCGCGCAACAAGTCGGGGATCCGCACGCGCCAGCCGATTTCACGCCTGCTCGTGCGCGCGCCGAACGACGCGGCAGCGCGGGCGCTGGAGAGCCACAAAGACCAGATACTCGAGGAACTCAACGTCAAGGACATCGAGTTCATCGCGCGGGACGCGGGACTCGTCAGCTACGTCATCAAGCCCAACCTGCCGAAGCTCGGCAAGCAGTACGGCAAGCTCGTGCCGCAGATCCGGCAGGCGCTGCTCGATGCCGACGGCGCCGAGATTGCCGGTGCGGCGGCGCGCGGAGAGCCTTTCGAACTCGAGGTGGGGGACCAGACGATTCCGCTTGAGGGCGATGATGTTCTGATCGAGACGCATTCGGCCGAGGGCTACTCCTGCGAGGCGGACTCGGGCTACCTCGCGGCCCTGGACACGACGCTCGACGACGGGCTGATTGCCGAAGGTCTCGCGCGCGAGGTCGTCCGCTCAGTCCAGGATGCGCGCAAGCAGGCAGGCCTCGAAGTATCGGATCGCATCACGCTCGGCGTGTCGGGATCCGACGCCGTCGAAAAGGCGCTGGAGGTACATCGCGAGTACCTGATGAACGAGACGCTCGCCATCGCCTGGCAAATCGGCCAGACCGATCCGCGACACACCGCGGAAAAGTCCATGGGCGATGAACACTGGAAGATCGAGATCAGCTTGTAGGAGCGGCTTGCGCCGCGAATCGTTTCGGGCCTGAAGGCCCTCCCACGTCAGAAACTCTTGCGCAATTCGATCAGGAGTTGCACGCTGTCTATCGCCGGGTCGTCGTTGAGCGGAAAGGCGAGATCGATGTGAACGACGCGTCCTGATGAGACGCGGGTCAGCGCGAGCCGCAGGCCCACACCGACGTCGACGAGCCAGTCACGATTGCCGTCTCCGAGCGGATTCGGTCCCCATACTCGTCCGACATCCGCAAAGGCGGCGCCGCCGACGCGCACCAGTCGAAATGGATACCAGTCGGTGTAGTAACGCTGTTCGATGGTTGCGAGCAGCTTCGAATCACCAACCTGGTAGTGCCTAGGATAACCACGCAGCCCGGTCTTGCCGCCTATCTCGACGGCGTTATCGACGTCGAGCGCCTCGCCGGCCGTGCCGCTCAGCGCTGCGAAAAAGGTCCGTTTCTCCGATTGCCGGTGGTAGAACCGTGCATCGAGAGAGAGCAGCGCATTGCTGAGGTCTCCGGACTCGACACGACCGCTGGACCATCCGGAAACGATCAGCGCGGTCTTTTCGAGCGAGCCGAAACCGTGGCTTGCGCTGGCGGAAAACATCGCCGCGTCGCGATCGGCACCGATCGACGTATCGGCCCAGCCCAGCGACGCGCGCAGCTGCAGGCCCATCTGGAAGTCCTCGGTTCTGTCGATCTGGTCGCGGTTGTGCGTCGTGACGTAGCCGTCCTCGACGAGTTCGAAGCCGAAGTACGGATAGACGAGCTTGCGGTCTGCCGGCACGAGCGACAACAGGGCCGAGTCGGGCACGGCGGAGAAGCGGTTCTCGTCGATCACCGCGCCGACGGTCCAGCGCCGGGCCATGCCGTTCTTGAGCCCCTGCGACCAGCCGCCAAACAAGTGCCCGTAGTCGCGCTCGTGGCGATACTCCGCGGCTGCGTCACCAAACTGGTAAATCCTGGTGCGCCGATCGTCGAACCAGGCCCTGCCGCCGGCGGCCCAGCGGGCATCGAGCGCATAGAACGGGCGTACGACGGACAACAGGGTCGCGTCGCCGTCCGAATTGTCCGAGAGGCGCGCCAGCATCGATACGCGGCTGTGGCCGAGGTTCCGGTCCGAAAATTCGACGATGTTCTCGCGACGGTCGTCGTCCTCGTCGCGCAAAAAACGAACTGTCTGCCCGCGGCCGAGCAGGTTGGTTTCCTCGAGGCCGATGCGCGTGCGCGTCTCGCCGCCGCTCCTCGAGACTGACAGTTCGGGCGTCAGCGACCAGACGTCGCGCGTCTGCACACGCAGGTCGACCTCACCGTCCGCGGCGCGCTCGATCGAAATGTCGGCATCGTAGAGGTACTTGTTCTGCCGCAGGATGCGTTCCGATTCCTCCAGCAGCCGTGCCTCGAAAAGTTCGCCGGGCTTGAACAGCAGCTGGTCGAGGATGACCCGGTCTCGCGTATCGATATGCAGGCGGTTGGCCGCGCGGTATAACCTGTTGTTTTCTTTTGGGTTCGACAGGTCGAAGATGTCGGATTTCTCGAGCACGATCTCGCCGATGACGAAATCCTGTGCTTCGAGGCTGTCAGGGTCGGGTTGCTCGTCGGCCCTGGCAAAGGTAACGCCGAGAACGGCGATGGTGGCAAAGAGTCGTATGTACTGCATGAATGCGGTTTTAAACCGATTGTACCCCTGTACCGCGAAGCTTGCGCAGACTTTGCAAAATCTGCTATAAGAAAGAGGCGCAACATTCTGATACCGAAGGAGTAGTTAGGGATTTGCGGGGCCCTGCAGGGGGCCCAGACTACAGGATGTAGTCGACTCCAGAAAAATACGAACAAGCGTACACAAAATAATTACACAAAACGCTGGAGTGGCAATGGCCGACCACGTCAATCGCTTTCACGCGGCACTGATCGTGCTCGCGGGGCATGGACACGTTAAACAACGCCTCATCGAGGCCTTCGAGAAGCACCTCGCTGATATCGACGAAGACGATTTGCCGGTTACGGTCAAACAGTCGTTCGCCGATCTGCGTTGCGAGATGAACCGCATAACGCCGTTACATGGCGAGAGCCCGATCTGCGCATCGGTGCGCAAACTGTCGCTCGACGAAGCCGGCGATTGCGCAGGCCGCGTTGCGACGATATTCGCGGAGGTCGCACGCTGCCAGGGTGAGGCCGCGCCCGCCGCGCGGCTCAATGGAAAGGATGAGACGCAGATTCCGCCGTTCCTCGTCAAGACGGTGTAAGAATTAAAATGGGGTCAGACCTTTTTAACAATTCCATTTGTTAAAAAGGTCTGACCCCTTTTAATTTGCCCGCACCGGGTAGTAGATGTAGGTCAGCAGTTCCTCTTCCGCGGTCTTGGCCGGGTCGCTGACGTAGGATTCCCACGCCGGTCCGTTGCGCTCAATTCCCAGTGCCGCCAGGTAAGCGCCGATCTTGCGATGCGTTGTCGACAGGTCCCGGTATGGTCCCTTATGCCCGGCCCGGACGACGGTGCCGCCATAGGTCGACCCGATCCGAACGCGCGGACCCTCTAAAGGCGTGTCCTCGCTGACGCCGCGCACCGGGATTGCCGCATCAAACACGAGCTCCGCACCGCTGAACGTATGCATGATGGCAAGCGGGGCGCCTGCGTCCCGCAGGCCGCTATCGTCGATGAATCGCAGAATCTCGAAATACGCGTCGCCCATCGCGCCGGACATGGCGTCCGGGTCGGGTCGCGAGCGCGTCGTCAGGTACGCGATGTCCACGGGCTCGACGATGAGGTACTCGATGGGGAGGTCACTGAAATCCGCTCGGGGCAGGCTCTCGGCGAGCTCTTTGAGACCGGCGAGACCGGCCTCGTAGTCGCGCGCGACAATGCCTCCGAGCATCGACGCGAAGTACCGACCGACGATATTCAGGCCATGGTCTCTCTCGAAACCCCAGTGGACAATCGTAGTACCGACGCCCGGCGAGAGGCGGAACCAGGATTTTGCCTCGCCCGGCTCACCCCGGTTCATGACGATCCCGACGTGCTCGGGCGGGCGGCTCTCCACGATCGTCTGTGTGCCGCTGCCGATGATCGCACCGTCCCAGGTCACGGTCGCACCTTCACCGCGCGCGGGCCCGGAATACAGGAAGCGCGCATTCGGGTCGGTATCGCGCCACGGCGCCCACAGCGTGAAGCGATGAAAGTCGTTGACGAGCGCAAACACCGTCGTCTGATGCGCATCGATCTCGGTCGACACCTCGACACGATGCGTGCGTGGCAGCGCCAGGCCGATGAGAATCAGCAGAATAAGGACGGCGACGATGCCGTATAGGACTCTGAGCACCGCCGGATTATTCCACAGTTGGCTATCCTTCGGCACAATGCTCGCATGAACGCGGCGACAAACAGCGAACTCCCCGTCGGTATCTTCGATTCGGGCGTCGGGGGCCTGACCGTGCTCCACGCGATACGCGAGGCGATGCCGGGCGAGCACCTCGTCTATCTCGGCGACACCGCCCGGCTGCCATACGGAACCAAGAGCCCTCTGTCGATCGAACGCTATGCGACCCAGGCTGCGGCGAAGCTGCGCGAACGGGGTATCAAGCTGCTCGTCGTCGCCTGCAATACGGCCTCCGCCGTGGCGCTCGATGCCTTGCGCGAGCAACTGGCGCCGATGCCCGTGGTCGGTGTCGTCGAACCTGGCGCGGCTGCCGCAGTGCAGGGGCGCACTGGCGGCAGCCACCTCGTGCTCGCCACCGAGGCGACGGTGAGGCTGGGCGCCTACCGCAGCGCCATCCTGTCGCTCGATCCGGACGCCGAGGTCACCGAGCATGCCTGCGAGCTACTGGTCGCGCTGGCCGAGGAGGGCTGGGTGGACGGCGCCATCGCGCGCGGCATCGTGCGCCGCTATCTCGACGAATCGCACGCCGCCTCGCCGGATACGATCATCCTCGGCTGCACGCACTTTCCGCTGCTAGCCGATACGATCCGCGAGGTTGCCGGCGATCAGGTCAGGATCGTCGACTCGGCCGGCACGACCGCCGCGGTTGTACGCGCGACGATGGACGCAGCCGGGACGCGTCGCGCATCGGACGATCCGGGTACGCTGCGCTTGCTCGCGACCGATGGCGCGCGACGATTCGCCCGTGTCGGCGGGCGATTTCTGGGCCAGGACCTGCGCCACGAGGACGTCGAACTCGTCGATCTCTGAGCACGTGCGAGGGTATGCGATAATGCCGCCCTTGCTTCTTGCCTGGGGTATATCGTGAATTTCCAGACTGTCTCTCGCCTCGCCGGCATCGTCCTGCTGCCGCTCGTTATTGCATCCTGCGCCGAAGAGCAGGCGCCCGATGTGAGCGTCGAGCCGCTCGAGCGCGCGCAGGTGCGGCCCGAAATTTACGCAGACTTCACGCTGACCGCGGACATCGGCCATCTGAGCGATGAGCAGAAGTCGATGGTCGTATTGCTCATCGAGGCATCCAGGATCATGGATGACCTGTTCTGGCGACAGTCCTATGGTGACGACTACAAAACGTGGCTTGCCTCTATCGGGGACGAACGAACGCGTCGTTTTGCCGAACTCAATTACGGGCCCTGGGATGCTCTGGATGACGACAGGCCGTTCATGGATGGCTTCGGACCGAAGCCGCTCGGTGCGCGTTTCTACCCGGCCGACATGAGTCGCGAGGAATTCGAGACTGCGTTTCTGCCCGGCAAGGCGGGTCTGTACTCGTTCGTGCGTCGCGACGCAGAAGGCAACCTGGTTACCGTGCCGTTTCACGTTGAGTACCAGGAAGAGCTGACGGCGGCGGCCGGCCTCCTGCGCGAAGCCGCCAAGCTCGCCGAGAGCCCGGACTTTGCGAACTATCTGAAGCTGCGGGCGGCCGCATTGATCAGCGATAACTTCCAGCTCAGCGACCGCTACTGGATGGACGTCAAGGACAATGAGATCGACGTCGTCATCGGACCCATCGAGACTTACCTTGATCGACTGTTCGGCTATCGGGCCGCCTACGAGGCCTACGTGCTGATCAAGGATCTCGAATGGAGCGAACGACTCGGGCGCTATGCCGGCTTCCTGCCGCAGCTGCAGGCGGGCTTGCCGGTGCCGGATGCGTATAAGAAGGAATCGCCGGGCACGAATGCGGATCTCAACGCCTATGACGTCGTCTACTACGCGGGGCACAGCAATGCGGGCTCGAAGACGATCGCAATCAACCTGCCGAACGATGAGCAGGTGCAGCTCGAGAAAGGCTCGCGGCGCCTGCAGCTCAAGAATGCGATGGAGGCGAAGTACACGCAGATTCTCGAGCCGATTGCCGACGTGCTCATCGACGAGTCGCAGCGCGGGCACATCACCTTCGATGCATTCTTCGCCAACACGATGTTCCACGAGGTCGCCCACGGCCTCGGTATCAAGAACACGCTGGATGGCGGCACCGTGCAGCATGCGCTGCAGGAATATGCGTCGAGCATGGAAGAGGGCAAGGCCGACATACTGGGCCTGTATATGATCACCGAGTTGCACAAGGCCGGAGAACTCGGCGACGTCGACCTGCGCGATTACTACGTCACGTTCATGACAGGTATCTTCCGCTCAGTTCGTTTCGGTGCCGCGAGTGCGCACGGTAAGGCGAACATGCTGCGCTTCAACTTCTTCCTCGACGAAGGCGCTTTCGTGCGTGACGCATCGTCGGGCCGCTATAGCGTCGACTTCGAGCGCATGGCAACGGCGATTGAGAATCTGTCGCGGCTGATCCTGACCCTGCAGGGTGACGGCGATTACGAGGGTGCGAAAGAACTGACCGAAGGCAAGGGCATTATCACGCCCGCACTGCAGGCCGATCTCGACAGGCTGACCGAGGCGAAGATCCCGGTCGACATTACGTTCCGCCAGGGCACCGCCGAGCTCGGACTCCAGGACTTCTCGATGCTGTAACGGGTCGGACTAGGCCGCGTGGCGTCAGCGCGGCGAGCCGATCATCTGCAGGAACTCTGCCCGCGTCCGCGCGTCGCTGCGGAATCCGCCGACCATCTGGCTCGTTACCATCGTCACATCCGACTTGTGGATGCCGCGCGTGGTCATGCACTGGTGTGAGGCTTCGATCACAACGGCGACGCCTTGGGGTTGAAGTACATCCTGGATGCAGTTGGCGACCTGCGCCGTCATTTTCTCCTGCACCTGGAAGCGGCGCGCATAAGCTTCCACGACGCGCGCAAGCTTGCTGATGCCCACGACCTTGTTGCGCGGCAGGTACCCGACATGGGCTTTGCCGATGATCGGCGCCATGTGGTGCTCGCAGTGCGACTCGAACTCGATGTCCCTGAGCACGATCATCTCGTCGTAGCCCTCCACCTCTTCGAAAGTGCGCTCGAGGAACTCGTAGGGATTGACCTTGTAGCCGCTGAACCAGTCTTCGTAGGCCCTCGCGACGCGCGACGGCGTGTCCACGAGGCCTTCCCGGCGCGTGTCTTCGCCGGCCCACAGTAACAGCGTGCGAACGGCTTCTTCGGCTTGCCTGCGGCTGGGTTTGCGTGGTTTGCGTTGTTTTTTCACGAGGCCATCCTACGCAGACTTCTGATCGAGGTCGAGGCCTACCGGGCAGCTCACCCCGGTGCCGCCCAACCCGCAATAACCATTCGGGTTCTTCGCCAGGTACTGCTGGTGATAATCCTCGGCATAGTAGAAGTGCTCGAGCCGATGAATGCCGGTCGTGATAGCGCCATACCCGGCCTCGCGGAGCTGCGCCTGGTAGGCGTCCAGCGAATTCCGGGCCACCTCGCGCTGCTCCTCTTCGACGGTCAGCACGACGGAGCGATACTGTGTTCCTACGTCGTTACCCTGGCGCATGCCCTGGGTCGGATCGTGGTTCTCCCAGAAGACTTTGAGCAATTCTTCATAGCTCACGACAGACGGATCGAACACGACGAGAACGACTTCCGCATGCCCCGTCTCACCCGCGCAGACTTCTTCATACGTCGGGTGGGGCGTCGTACCGCCGGCATAGCCGACCGCGGTCGAAAAGACGCCGTCAGTCTGCCAGAAACAGCGCTCCGCCCCCCAAAAGCACCCGAGACCGAACACGGCCGTCTGCAAATCGGCGGGAAAGGGTTGTTGTATCGGGTTGCCGTTCACGTAGTGGCGATCGGCAACGGGCATTGGGTTTCTGCTCATTCTTCGTCAGCCGTTTCCTGCTGTTCTTCTGCCTGTTTGCGCAGCGACTCGAGTTCGTTGGTGCTGTATTTGAACTCGTGTCGAATCGTCTGCGGGGCGGACCGGATGGCACCTTGTTCTTCGAACTGCGGGCGATAGATGCGCCGCAAGATTTCGCGCTGCACCATGCGTTGCATGCTCACGAACTCGGGCGGCTCCGCTACCACTTTTTCGATTCTCGCCCGGCCGCGCGGCGAGACCGTGTAGGTGACAGTAACGGTACCGGGCCGGATATCGTTCTTGCGCGTGCTCGAATTCGCGGCGCCGCTCGTCGCAGCGGGCAACGGCTTTTGCCAGATCGGGTGCGGCCGCTCCAGGAGTTCGTTGCGCATCTCGAGGCGCTCATCGTCGGCGGACAGTAACTCCCGGACCTCGGAATACACGGTCCTGGCGCGCGTGTAGGACTCGGCGACGATGTAGTAGTCGGCGAGCGCCAGCTTGGTCTTTGCCAGGTCGAGCCACGGAAATCCGCTGCTTCTCTCGGCGATGCGTTCAGCCCGCTTGAGGTAGGTTTCACCACTCGTCGTGCTGTACACGTTGAACGAGCCGTTCGCGGTCGTGTCGTAGAAGTACAGAGAACTGGCGAGTTTGACGAGCGGGTCGACGAGCCGCGGATCATCCTTGCCGGCCGCTTCCTCGATAATGCGAATGGCGCGCCGATAGGTGGCGCGCTCGTCAGAGTAATACCCGGCGCGGTGCTGCCAGTCCGCGCGTCGCATGAGCGAAGGCAGGAGGCCGATCGAGTTGCCGGCAAAATGCCGGACATTGAGAATGTGAATGCGGTCCAGCAGGTCTCGCGCCGTCTCGATATCCCCCATGCGCACACTTGCCTCGGCCTGCGACTCGAGCAGCTCGACCTGCTCGACGTTATGCGGTCCTTCGTTGACGTGCGTGATGTGGGCTGCCCGGCCGAAGGTATGCGCCGCCAGGTCGGGACGCCCGGAACCGAGCTGTGCCGCGCCGAGTCCCTTGAGGGGGTTGATGAGCTGCAGGTTCAGGCGGTCCTCGAGAATTTCGAGAATCTCGACCGAGGACGCGAAGTTCTGCATTGCGGCTTCGTACTGGCGATTATTGTTCTGTACGACGCCGAGATTGTTCAGCGCCTTGGCCGTCTGGTACGAGTCGCGACCATAGAGCCGGATTGCCATCTCGATGACCCGTTTTGCCGCGATGTCCGCCTCGTCGTAATTCTGCTCCTGCAGCAGCGCGACAAAGCGTCCGTACTCGGCCAGGAACGCCTTCTCGGTCGGGGGCTCACCCGCCGACTCGTCGGAGCCGCCGGGCTCCGCGGGTTCGTCCGCAACCGGAATGCTCTGCTCGATCAGCCCCAGTTCCGCGTACGGATCGGTGTGTTCGTCCTGGCCGAACGCCGCGGTGACCGTCAGGAATAGGGCGGATATCCCGATGCCTCGAATAGTGCTCATGAGTGTGCTTCAGACACCAAACCAGGGAATTAGTTCTTGGTCACTATACCTCAGAAGTCGAGGCCGAGCTGGCACGCGCCGGGCCTTGCGAACTTGCTGCAATCGAGTGACCGGGCGTATTCGCCCGGCTCGATACCGAGGCGCCGGCTGGTCTTGCGAAAGCGGCTGCCGATCATCTCCGCATAGGCGCCGCGGCCCGTCTGGCGCACGCCGAAGCGACTGTCATAGCTGCGTCCGCCGCACGCTTCGCGTACGAGACTTAGTACGCGATTGCGCCGCTCTGGAAAGTGAATCTCGAGCCAGTCGGAGAAGATGTCGGTCAGTTCATGCGGCAGGCGCAGGAAGATGTAATGGGCGCGCGTCGCGCCGGCGTCGGCAACGGCCTCGAGAATCGACTCGATTTCGTGGTCGTTGATGGCCGGGATAATCGGCGCCAGTAATGCGCTCGTCGGAACGCCATGGCCGGCGAGACGACGCATCGCCGTCAGCCGTGCTGCCGCAGACGGCACGCGCGGTTCCATAATGCGTTTCAGATCGTCGTCGATCGTCGGCACGCTGATCGCGACGGAGCACAGGTCGAGGCTTGCAAGCTCCTCCAGGAGGTCGAGGTCCCGCGCGATGAGGTGACTCTTGGTGATGATGTTGACCGGGTGGCGGTGCTCGAGAAACTGCTCGAGCAGGCCGCGCGTTATCTGCAGCGATTTCTCGGCCGGCTGGTAGGGATCGGTATTCGCGCCGAGCGTAATGGGCTTGCAGACGTAGCGCTTGTTTTCCCATTCGGCGAGCAAAGCTGTGGCCGCGTCGGGTTTGTAGAAGATCTGCGTCTCGAAGTCGAGACCCGGTGAAAGGTCCAGGTAGCTGTGGCTCGGTCGCGCATAGCAATACACGCAGCCATGCTCGCAGCCCTGGTAAGGGTTGATCGACTGGTCGAAGGGGATGTCGGGCGAGTCGTTGGTGCTGATGATGCGCCGCACCGAGGTCGCGCGCAGCACGGTTTGGGGCGCTGCCTGCGCCTGCTCGTGCGCTGCCTCCTCGTCTAGTTCGACAGGGCGCCGCTCGAAGCGGCCGAGCGGCGAGGACACGGCGCCGCGGCCTTTTTTACTGTATAAAACCACAGTGTGATAATAGGGTGTCCGGTACCCTATTTCAATTCAAGACACGATAACCGCGGCCGCGCAGGCAGCGTTTGAAGACCTTTTGCTTGTCGCGATCCGCCATCAGGCCGGAGCGCGTTCCGCCGTAGAGCGCCCCGGTCGCCGCGCTCTCGCCGGCATCGCCGTGAATGGCTCCCGGGGCGGCGCCAACGGCGGCGCCGACGGCCGCGCCTTTGGCAGCGCCCGTGCCGATGACGATCTCTTCGCTATATGCCTCGCAGTCGGCCCAGTCGGCGGCAAACTTCTGCGGATCGACGCCCTTTGTGTCGACGATGGGATCAGGATGCGCGGCGCAGCCGGCGAGGCCGGTCGCGAGCAGCAATAAGGTCAGTCTGTTCGTGCTCATGTTGATTTCAACGCATCGAGAGTAAATCGGTTGACCGGCCTGTCGATATGGCTGGTGCGCTTGCAGCCTAGCCGAAGATACGTCGGTAAAACTTCCGTATCCCGAGCGCGAGCACGGCGATCAGCGCCGCCACGCTGTTGACCGGCGCCAGCAGCTGCTTCATCCAGTCGCTTTGGATTTCGACTACAGACACGGGCAGCAGTTCCGTCACGAGCCGCAGGGCCGTCAGCACGGGCGCGGCGAGGAAGATCAGGACAACAACGGTCACGGTTGCGGCAACCGCCCAGACCACCACGGTGCGACGGCGGCCCGCATCGATTTGCGCCATGACATCTCGCGTGAAGGCCTCGCGGTCAAACGCCTTTCTTGCCTCGGCGAACAGGGCCTGCAGTCGCGGATCGAAATCGCTGCTCATGTTCCTGCCTCTTCAGGTTGGATGTAGTCGGCCAGCTCGGCCTGGAGTTTCTTCGTGCCCCTGCGGATGTGCGACTTGACCGTACCGAGTGGCAGCCCCGTCGCGTCAGCGATTTCGGCGTGGGTCATGCGCTCGTGATACCCGAGTACGATGCAGGTGCGCACGTCGTCGGGCAATGTGCCCAGCGCCCGGTCGAGATCGAGCCCGAGACCCGGCGTTGCCTCGATCGCCGGATTTGCCGCGTCCTGTTCACTCGCACCGTGCAGGGGGTCGTTGCGGCGCTTGTGCTGCAGCCAGGTGTTGATGGCCATGCGCTTGAGCCAGCCCGGGAAGCGCCGTGCGTCATTAAGCTGGCGGATCGAACGCCAGGCCTGCAGGAAGACCTGCTGCGACAGGTCGTCCGCCAGCACGGCGTCGCCACAGCAGCGTCGCATCAGGTTCCGGATCCAGTCCTGGCGGCGGCTCACGATCTCGGCGAACGCATCCCGGTCGCCGGAGCGGGCGAGTCCCACGAGCACCGATTCCGGACTCTTCTGCAGAAAGTCCGCGGGGTAGCGCATTCCCTACCCGAAGGTGTTCCGGCTATCGCGTGAGTCCTCGTCGACGGCTCGTCCGAGATACCAGGACGCAGTCAGCAGGCCGATGCCGACGAACGCGACGAGCCCGGCCACTCCGAGCAACGCGTGGAATGCGTCTGTGTTTTGGAGCCCGATGAGCCATCCCATGAGCGCGAGTCCGGGCGCCACGAAGATGACGATCAGGCCCGCAACCTTCAGGTCGCGGGCGGGGTCCTTCTTGTTTCCGAGCAGCTTGTCCATGAGCTCGGGGTCCGGCTGTTTGCCGCTCTCGATCATGCGCCGCAGGGTCTCGTGTTCGGCGTCGCGCTTGCGCACGCCGTCCCAGATACCGCCCACGGTTGCGGCCGCGATGAACATCCAGAAGCCGAATGCCGCCAGGCCGAAAATACCACCGTCCATATTGCCCTCCTCGAAGAAATATCAGGCCTTATACCTATGGAGATGCAATATTCCGGCTGCCGGATGCAGCCAGGGCATCAATCGGCCTTGTTTAGATGCACGGCCAGCTGCGGGAACGGGAACGAGATGCCATCCTGGTCGAAGCGCTTCTTGATCGCTTCGGTCAGGTCGAAGTGCACGCCCCAATAGTCGGATGTCTTGACCCACGGGCGCACGACGAAATTGACGCTGCTGTCGGCCAGCTCGGAGACCGCGATCGTGCATGCCGGCTCCTTGAGGATACGTTCGTCGGCCTCAACGAGTTCCCTGATCGTCTTGTGCACCTTGTCGAGGTCGTCGTCATAGCTGACGCCGAAGACCATGTCCACGCGGCGTGTGTCATTGGCCGAGTAGTTGGTGATGACGCTGTCCATGATCTGGCTGTTGGGCACGATGATCGTCTTGTTGTCCGGCGTCTTCAGGATCGTCGTCAGGATTTGCACCTGTTCGACCGAGCCGGCTATGCCGGCGGCTTCGACGAAATCGCCGACGCGATAGGGCCGGAACAGGACGATCAGGACGCCTGCCGCGAAGTTGGACAGCGAGCCCTGCAGCGCGAGGCCGACGGCGAGGCCGGCGGCGCCGAAGATGGCAATGAACGACGTCGTCTCGATGCCGACCTGGCTGATCGCGGCAATGACGACGACGACCATTAGCGCCATGCGCACGAGGTTGCCAACAAACGTCTCGAGCGTCTTGTCAACTTCGCGCTTCTGCATGACTTTGCGCAGGCCGCGCACGAACAGGCCGACGACGATCTTACCGACGTAGAAGATCGCGATGGCGATCGCGATATTGATGGCGAGATCGACGCCTTGCGTCTTCAGGTACTCGACGACCTGGGTCCAGTCGAACTCGGCAGCCGCCTGTGCTGTGTTTTCTTCCATTTCGCTCTTCCTTATTAGACTGCTTGGGACAACACGCGCCCCAGGCGCGGATTCTACATCGAATTTTGCCGGCCCAGCGCCCGTTTCAAGTCGCGAGCGCTATTGACCAGGCCAATGCCACGAGGCCCAGCGCGGCACCCCCGGCCGCCCGCTGAATGTGCGGCGGCGCCGGCATGCGGCCGATGAGTGTCAGCATCATGCCGGCGCCGAATCCACAGACAAAACCCATGAGATGCGCACCGATGTCGGTGTTTGCGTCGCCCGTTCCCGTGAACATCAGCAACGCCAGGCCGCCGACGACCGGTCCCCAGCGCGTCGACCAGCGATCCTGCGCCATCAGCCGGCCGCGCCAGACATAGCCTGCGAGCAGGCCCAGCGTCGCGAAGACGGCGGTCGAGGCGCCGATCGAGCGGTGCGCGGAATGCAGCAGCAGCGTGTTCGCCGCGTTGCCCAGCGCCGCGGCCACGACGACCGCAAACCACGTTACGCCCGAACCGAGCAGACGCCCGGCAAATACGCCGAAAAAAATCCCGAACGCGAGGTTGCCGAGCAGATGCCGCAGGTCGGCGTGCAGCGTCAGCGCGGTGATCGTGCGCCACCACTCGCCGCCCCGGATCAGCGTGCCATCGACCCGGCCCGCCGCGAGCCAGTCGCTGCTGAAGAACGAAAACCCGGCCATCCCGGCGACCAGGCAAACGACGACGGCGTACGCGGCGACACCGGGCACCGCATCCTGGTAGACGATCGGTTTCCGGGGCCGCGTGACGACGGGCGGATTTTCTTCGTCATAGAGCTGCAGCTCCTCGGCCGCGCGCGCCGAATGTTCAGCAGGGACGACGAGTGCACAGCTCATGCCGTCGTCGATGAGCTGGTAGGGGATGTGCACGGAAGACAGCACGAGTGCCCGGTCGGCGCAGCGGCGCCGATTGCGGTTCTCATAGACGACGCGCAGGTCTTCCATCAATTCAGGGTAGCAGGAATGCGGTATGCTGCAGCTGGAAGTGAGGGCCGAAATGAAAAAGTCAATTTCTCTCCTGTTGATCGTTCTGGCGTCACAGCCCGTCGCCGGCGAAGTGATGGACTCGGCGGCCAATGGATTCACGACCGTCAACGAGGTGGTCGTGGATGCGAGCCGGGCGGTAGCCTGGAACGCGGCGCTCGATGTCAGCAAGTGGTGGAGCCCGGATCACACGATATCGGGCGACGCTGGCCGGCTGAGTATCGACGCGAGCCTGCAGGGGTGTTTCTGCGAATCACTTGGCGGTCAAGCAGGCGTGGTCCACCTGGTCGTCACGACGGTCATGCCGGAAACCTCGTTGCGAATGACGGGTGGCCTGGGTCCGCTCGGTCTGATGGGGGTCGACGGCAACATGACCTGGGATTTTCATGGGTCTGACACCGGTACACTGGTGCGCATGACGTATGCGGTCGGTGGCTATTTGGCCTCCGGCATGGACGGCCTGGCGCCCGCGGTCGATGCCGTGCTCGGCGAGGCCCTTGCGCGCCTGAAAGCCTACGTAGAAACCGGCAATCCGGAGACAGCCGCCATTGAGTGACCGCACGTATGCGAGGCCGTCGTCCACCGTCGTGCTGGTACGACCCGGAACCGACGAGCCCGAAGTTTTCATGGTACGCCGTCACGCACGGTCGTCGTTCGGCGCAGCGTACGCGTTCCCGGGCGGTGTCGTCGACCCGGAGGATCACACCGTCCACGACTTCTGCGCCGGTATTTCGCCGCGCAGGGCGAACACGAATCTCGGCGTGGAAAGTGACGGGCTCGATTTCTACAGTGCCGCGATTCGCGAATTGTTCGAGGAATCCGGTGTCGTGCTGGGTAGCGTCGACTCTGTAGAGGAAGACCTGGCCGCCGCACGCGACGCCCTGAATGACCGCAGCGACAACTGGGACGATTTTGTCCGGCGTAACACTCTCGAGCTGCATTGCGACGCGCTGCACTACATCGCGCACTGGATCACGCCGCCTGATCGTACTGTTCGCTACTCGACGCGCTTCTTCGTCGCTGCCTTGCCCGACGGGCAGCGCGCGTCCCATTGCGGAGGCGAACTGGTCGAGTCGCATTGGGCGACTGCCCACGACACCCTGATCGCGGCAAGGGCGGGGCGCATCGAGCTGTACTTCCCGACGATCAAGACGCTGGAAAGCATTGCGAGGCACAAGACCTTCGATGCGCTCATGGACTGGGCCGCGTCCTGCGTTCAATGGGGCATCACGACGATGTTGCCCGTTGCCATCGAGCGCGATGGCGAGGAAGACATCGTGCTGCCCGGTGACAAGGACTATCCGGGCACGAAGTTGTGACGGCCTTCGGCCCCGCAATGGAGGCCTTCTCGGTGTTACGCCGCGGAGTACGCCGCATCGTCGCGCCGAATCCGTCGATGATGACGGGGCCCGGCACCAACACCTACCTGTTCGGCGAGACTGACATAGCGGTCCTCGATCCGGGCCCGGCAATTGCGGCTCACGTCGAGGACATCATCGAGCGCGCGGGCGCGCCGATTCGCTGGGTGCTCGTCACGCACACGCATCCCGATCACTCGCCGGGCGCGAAACTGCTGGCGAAAGAGACTGGCGCCGAGCTGCTGGGCCGACCGGCGCCGCAGGGCCGTCAACAGGATCGGTCGTTCGCACCGGATCGCATCCTCGACGATGGCGAGTGCCTGCAGGCGGAGGAATTCGTCCTCGAGGCCGTGCACACGCCCGGCCATGCCTCGAATCATCTCTGCTACCTGCACCGGGACAGCAACTGGTTATTCACGGGCGACCATGTCATCGATGGGTCTACCGTCGTGATCAATCCGCCCGACGGCAACATGAAGCAGTACATCGACGCGCTGCGGCGCGTGCGTGCGCTGGGCTGCGAGGCGCTCGCCCCGGGTCACGGTGAGATCATTCGCGACCCCGAGCATGCGATCGACTGGATCATCGAACACCGGCTCGTGCGCGAACAAAAAGTGGCCGCGGCAGTCTCGCGTCATCCCGGGCTGACGACGCACGAACTCGTGCCGCACGTTTACCGTGACGTGCACGAGACGCTCTACCGCCTCGCCGAGCGCTCCCTGCGCGCACACCTCATTAAGCTCGAGGAGGACGGCCGCGCTCATCGATCCGAATCGGCCGAGTCGGGTGACGAGCGATGGCGCATGATCGAGTGATGCGCGCCGCGGCGATTTTCGTCGTGGTCCTTGTCATCGCGACCGCATTGCTGCTGCCGCACCTGCGGCGAAGCGATGCCGTGACGCCGCCACCGCCGGCCGATGACGTCGATACACTTGTTGCCGCGATGGACGATGCGCCGGGTGTGAAAGCGGGCGGCACTGGCGATACCGGCGAGCTCACGGAGCTCGAGATCACGACGCTGACGGTCCGTGGGCTGCCGACGCCGGGATGTGAGCAACGCATTCGGGAACGGGAGGCGCGCGCCGCGGCACTCAATATCGGCGACGCCGGGCAAGAGGCCGTCGCCATCCTGCAGCACAGTGGCGATACCGAGCATGCACTGGCTGCCGCGCTGATGAGCCCCGATCGCAAGCAGCTGCAGCAGCTTCTCGATCGCGTTTTGCTGGACGATCCCGGGAACCGGGTCGCGCACTGGAAGAACCTCGAGAACTGTCACGCCCTTGGTTCCGAGTGCGACAGGACCGCGGTCGAAGCAGCCTTGCTCGCGGTCGACAGCGCCAACGGGCTCGCCTGGATCGACGTCGCCAGCGCGAGAATCCGCGAGGAACGCTGGGAAGAAGCCGAGCAAGCGCTGCGGCGGGCGGCAGTCGCGCCACGCTTCGATTCGTACTTCATCGAGTACGCGCTGCTCATCGAACGCGGGCTCGCGGCCACCTCCGAGATGGACTACGCGGAAAGAATGGTTGCCGGCATGGGTTATGCAGCTGCGACCTGGATACCCGGCTATGGAGAGATAACCCGGCGTTGCAGTGACGAGGCCGACGGCTACCGGATCCCTGCCGATCTCTGTTTCGAGGCGGGCGAGCAGATGGCTGGCAACAGCAGGGAGCTGCTTGCGACCCTGATCGGCAAGTCGGTGCAACAACACGCGGCAGCGCGCCTCGGCGACGAACAGCTGGCCCGGGAACTCGAGCGCGAGAAGCAGGAAATCCGGGACGCCGTGCTCCGCGATGGCGCGTTCAGCGGCGCACATGTACTGATGCAGAACGACTCCGCCGTATTGCAGCGTTACGTCGACACGTTCCTGGCGCACGGCGAGATTCGCGCCATCGAGGTCGCCGTCGCCGAGGCCCGGCGCCTGCGCGAGGACCCGGACTACGACCAGTGCAACTTCGTCGGTGATCCGGATTTCGAGCTGCCGCCGGTAACCCCGTAATACGGTATTTCACGGCTTGATTACGCGCCCGAGTTCGCATAGCGTACGCCATCCGGAAACTATTGGGTCGCACCATGACGTTCGTTGTTACCGAAGCCTGTATCAAATGCAAATTGACGGATTGCGTCGAGGTTTGCCCCGTGGATTGTTTCCACGAGGGGCCGAACTTCCTCGTCATCGATCCCGACGAGTGCATCGATTGCACGCTGTGCGAACCCGAATGCCCGGTTGAGGCGATCTACTCGGAAGACGAGTTGCCGCCCGGCCAGGAGCAGTTCCTCGAGCTGAACGCCGAGCTGTCCCAGGACTGGCCCGTCATCACCGAAATGAAGGATCCCCCGGAGGACGCGGATGAGTGGCGTGAGGTCAAGGACAAACTGCAGTACCTCGAACGCTAGCCACTAACGGACGGGCCTGGGCACATGATCAGTCTTCGGGCACGCTTTATTCGCTGGATAACGGGTTGGCTCATTCGCCGCATCAATATTGCGAATGCGCCCATTCCCAAGATGCGCAAGCATCTCGACCTGATGGGCAGACTGGCCTGGCCGACGCGCCATGTGTCTGTTGAGAAAGCGACGCTCGCCGGCATGTACGCCGAGTGGTATCGCCCCAGGGAAGCTACCGAGGGCAAGGTTCTCCTCTACCTGCACGGCGGCGCGTATGCGCTCGGCAGCTGCGACTCGCATCGCAAGCTCGTCACGCGTATCGCCAAAGCCTGCAGGCTCAATGCCGTGATGCCCGAGTATCGCCTCGCGCCCGAACACCCGTTCCCGGCCGGGCTGGACGACTGCGTGCGTGCGATTCGCAGCCTGCTGGAGCAGGGCTACGCCGCCGAGGATATCCTGGTTGCGGGCGACTCCGCGGGCGGTGGCCTCGCCGTGGCGTCGACGCTGCAACTGCGTCGCGAGGGTTTGCCGCTGCCCGGAGGCGTGATACTGCTGTCGCCGTTTCTCGACATGACGGCGAGCGGCGAATCGGCCAAAACACGCGCAGACCGTGATCCGTGGTTCAGGCCGGCGGACGTCCACGTCATCATCGGTCACTATTGCCCGGGCGAGGATATTCGCGATCCGCTGTTGTCGCCCGTGTTCGCCAACGTGGCAGCATTCCCACCCACGCTCATCCAGGTCGGTGACGACGAGATTCTGCTGAGCGACTCGACGCGCTTCGCCGACAAGCTGATCGCTGCGGGTCGCCGGGTGCATCTCGAGGTGTTCCCCAATCTCTGGCATGTCTTCCAGCTCTTTGTCGGCAAGATGCCCGAGAGTCGTGCGGCGATCGAGAAGATTGGTGAGCATGTCAGAAGTGGTTTTCCCGACAAGTAAGGGAGGGTCATGTGCTGCTACGCCGCATAACCGAACACGTGAACGCACAGAACTGGACGGCAATTTTTCTCGATTTCGTCATCGTCGTCGTCGGCGTGTTCGTCGGCCTGCAGGCACAGGAGTGGAACGCCGCGCGCCAGGACCAGGAGCGGCTGGATCGAATCGTCGCCTCCCTCAAAGCCGACATGGCGGATGCTCGCAGAGTCGAGGCGGGATTCCTGGAGGACATCCGGGCCGGGCTCGCGGCATTCGAGGACGCATACGGGCGGGGCGAGCGACCGGCGCCATTCGTCTATCGGATCAAAGGCTCGGACACGGCCCCGAAACTCATCTGGGGAACACTGCAGGACGCGGGGCTCGGCGCTTTGCTCGACCCCCAGTTACTGTTCGAGCTGAGTCATTTCTACTCCGAGCGAGACGGCATCGGGGTGAAGATCACTCGCTACATGGCGTCGATCGAGCAGGACGTTCTCCCGTATCTCGACGGTGATCCTGCGCACTTCTATGATCCCGCCAGCGGAGACATGCACCCGAGGTACCGGGCGACAATGGATCGCCTCCGCGAGTGGGGCGAGTTCGTCGCCGCGCTGGGCCCCTGGTCCAGGTGCCTGGAGAATCGCCTGGAAAGCGCTTCCGAGCCGGGCGCGTCCTGTCGCACCGACTACTTCACGGACTTCGGCGAATAGGGTCCGCCAGGGCGACGGACGACGTTTTCGTCGCTATTGATCACAGGCACAGCACTTTTCGGCCAGATGTGCAGCACGATGAAGCGCGATGCTGGGTTCTGATCCGCAACCCAAGGGGAACACGATGAACTGGGATCTACTCGACTATCTGGCGTTCGGTGTCATGGTGACCGTCGCGGTGACAATAGTGCTGCTCGCGCGACGACGGTCCCGATCGGGTGCCTATCGACTCGCGGCGATCGTTGCCGCGACAGGCGCATTCCTGCTCGTGTGGGCCAACGGCGCCGTCGGCATCATCGGCAACGAGGAGAATGACGCCAACCTGCTGTTCTTCGGCGTGCTCGGTGTCGCGGCATTGGGCGCCCTGATAGCCCGGTTTCGCGCCAGGGGCATGGCGAAGGTGCTGTACGCAACGGCGGGCGCCCAGGTGCTCGTGGCTGCTGTCGCAATCATCATGCAGCTCGGTGCATCCGGGGCCAACTGGCCGAACGGCCTGGTGATAATCACCGTGTTCTTCGCAGCCATCTGGATCATCTCGGGATTGTTGTTCAGCAAAGCGGCAAAGAGCGAAAGGCGATTGTTTGCCGACTGAACGGGCCTGCACGACACGCCCCTCCGGCGCTGCGGGATTTCCACGTTACAATGACGCTGTTATGTCTACCGCAGCGAAGGGCACTATCTATCGCCAGGTGACGGGGTTTCTAGCGCTCGTCCTGCTGCTGGTCCTGCGCGCGCATGCGTCGCCGCTGTTCGAGGAAAGCGCTGTCCTCGAGATCGACCTCGCCGGACCGCTGGGCAGGATCATCGGGGAAAAGGACGGCAGGACGAAGCATCCCTTCGTGCTGCGGGCCGAGGGAATCGAGCATGCGGTCGAGGTCCGAAAGCGCGGCAAGAGCCGCACGCGGGTGTGCGATTTTCCGCCCCTGCGAATCGAATTTTCAGGCGAAGGGCAAACGCCGTCCTCGTTCGCAGGCCAGCGCCGCCTGAAGCTCGTGACGCATTGTGAAAACGGCGCGAAGTTCGAAGGCTACCTGCTGAAGGAATACGCGGCATACCGGATCTTCAACGTCATTTCGGACATCGGCTACCGGGTTCGCCTGGTTCGCATCAACTACACCGATACCGACAGCGCGCCGGGGCCGCCGGCGTTCCGGCGCTACGGCTTCTTTATCGAGTCCGCGGCGGGGCTCGCCCACAGGACGGGCGGGCGGCCCGTCGACACGACCGCCGTCAAGATCGGCTCGTTCGATCAAGTGCACACGGCGACCGTCTTTATATTTCAATACCTGATTGGCAATACCGACTGGTCGCTCGTTACCGCAGACCTCGACGACACCTGTTGCCACAACGGCGATATCTTCGAGATTGGCGCACGTCGTTACTACGTTCCTTTCGATTTCGACCTCTCGGGCCTGGTCAATACCCGTTACGCGAAGCCGGATCCGTCACTCGGCATTTCGCGCGTCACGCAAAGACGATACCGGGGATATTGCCTGTCGTCCGACTCGCTGACCGCGGCGTTGCAGGCCATCAAGGCAGAGCGGGATGCGATCCTGAACGTCGTCGGTGAGATCCCGGCCTTGTCCGAGAAAGACGCCCGGGGGGCGCGCAAGTATTTCGACAGGTTCTTCGACAAGGCAAAAAACGAAGGTCGGCTGGTGCGCTCCTTCGAGCGCAGGTGCCTCGATTAATCCTGTCGGTCGCTCCGGCCGTCAGGCTCTCCCAATTAGATAATTTTCTCGCAATAACAGTGTGTTAGATGTACAATACTGTATATAAAAACAGTCTTATTGCGAGGGGAAATCCTGGCCTCGAATGTCTGTCCCGATCCGCGTTTCGTGCGCTCGCCCGGTGAGAAGCTGGGTGACGAGATCACCGAGCTGACGGCCTATATCAATGCGTCGACCTGCCACTTGCTGGATCTCATTCGAGAATTCGACGAAAACGAATACCGGGCCGAGTATGCCGAGGGCAGGCTCAGTTATTCGAAAGTGCGTGCGGTAAGCCGCGTCGGTGACGAGACCAATGAAGACTACCTGCTGATGATGTGCAAGAAGGGAACGGCGCATCATGTCGAACGGCTCGATCGTCATCAAGGCAAGAATGCCGGCCGACCAGGGCGAGGTCGTCCTGAAGGCGCTCGACGTGGCCGAGACCTTCCTCAACAACAGTGATAACAATGGTTCGACCGCAGATCGCTACCAGGTCGTCTTCCACGTGCGTGGCGGGTCCGATGTGGGATCCATGCCGGCTGCAAACATTGAACACGGCCCCGACGTTTCCGCGGTAACGTCGCAGCGTATTGCCTGTGATTGTTCGACGGTGCAACTGACCGAGTGCGATCACGGCGAGCAGCTCAGCGTCGGGCGCAAGACGCGCGTGATCCCGAGCGCGATCCGGCGTGCTTTGCAAGCCAGGGACGGCGGCTTTTGCGGTTAGCAGCCATTCGTTCAAGTTCCTGGCGACCGACTCAGAACGGCCACTACCGGCCATTCATTCAAAATTTCGTCGGCGCGCCGATACCCACAAAGCCAACCATTCTGGAGATCAAATCTCCATCTGACTCAACGAAGTATTGGCCCAGCTGCGTTTGCTCCGTCCCATCAGGCCCCTTGCCACTGAAAGCAACGGTAGCGCGCGTCATGCCGGCGATCGTGTCGCTTACCACGACCTTCGCGGACCAGCCGGGTGCATTCGCGGAGAACATGCCGACATACTCACAAAGAGCGCTGACGCTGGTTATGGGTTTTGGCGTACGCGGATCAACATACACAATGCTCGGAGCGACAGTGTCGGTGATTTTTTCGAGTCTCTCTTCTCGGGATTCAAGTTGCCATGCGCCAAAAAAGGCGTCGATTTGATCAGTCATAGTTAGCTCCGAGCATAAGCGAGACTTATGCTATCAAGAAGGGCGCTTCACAAGTCAATTAGCCCCATTCCTGAACGGCCAATTGGGGTCAACAGCCGCCGAAATCCTTGATTCCAGGCTTACGTCGGCTATGGAGGGGTAACCGTTCCCTCAGATCAGATTTCTCGAAATCAACCCTCAACCAGAAGAACAATGGTTTCCGGCCTTACACCGTCATGCTTCATAGCAGCGGCGCCAGCCTCGCTTTTCAATACCGCGTCGAACGCATCCATGTCGGCAACATCCATAGTC
>JABDQH010000060.1 GCA_013042375.1 Woeseiaceae bacterium | reverse complement strand
TACTCACGGACCGAGTGCAGCCTGACGAATTCGTCGCTGGTCAGACCGAGCCTGTCGCATAGCTCGTCGAGATCCGGACCGTAGTCGGCGCCATAGACGACCGGGATTTCGAGGAGCTCCGTCGAATCGGGCAGTGCCGGGATCTTGCCAGCCAGCGTCGCTTCGAACTGCCGGCTGGCTGTCTCGGTATTGAGCTTGGCCGTGTCGAAACGCACGACGACCGAGTCGATTCCGGCGACAACTTCGAGCCAGGTGCCGTGCTGCCTCAGGTGTGCGGCCAGCGCCTCGGCATCCCGCGGCCCGTCGACCGACACGGACAGCAGGTCGTCAACTGAGTGCGGGCGCACGAATCCCAACTCCATGACTTTCCAGTACGTCGCGAACGGCACGCGCCACTGCGGCGGCGCCCGGCGTGTCACCATGGATGCAGAGCGTCTCTGCAGTAACGGTAATCTCCTCGCCGTTGCTCGCCGTTACCCGTCCCGTTTCGGCGAGCCTGACGGCCTGCGTCGTGACGACCGCGAGCTCACTGTGGACGGCACCGGGCTCGGACCGCGGTACCAACGTGCCGTCGGGTTCGTAGGCCCGGTCAATGAACGCTTCGGCGAAAAATCGGAGCCCGTGGCGTTCGGCCGCGTACTCGAGCTCGGTTTCGGCCATGCCGATCAGGCCCGGCTCGCCCGGCGCCTCGGCCGTCACGCGCGCGATGACATCGGCAAGCGCGCGATTTTTGACGGCGTCGTTGTAGAGCGCGCCGTGCGGCTTGACGTGCTGTAACCCTGCACCCAGTTGCGCCGCGATATCGGTGAACGTCGCGACCTGTTCGGTCAGCGACTCGTAGAGCGGGTTGCCCTCGAGAAACCCGCCAACACGACCGAAGCCCTCGCGATCGGGGTACCCCGGATGCGCGCCAATGGCAACGCCGTGTTCGAGCGCCACGCGTGCCGTAATTGCCATCGTCTCGGCGTCGCCGGCATGACCGCCGCAGGCAATGCTTGCGCTCGACACTATCTCGAGTAAGGCCGCGTCGTCCGGCGCACCCTCGCCAAGATCCGCATTTAAATCGATTGTCGTCATCCGGTGTCAGTCGCCTCGTTCCTTGCGTTTTTCGCTCAGCACCGATTTGTACATTTTGCCGAACTCCTTGTCTCGCGACCGGCGCTCCGCGAGTGACTCGGTATTCCGCCGGTCCTCGGACTTCAGCTTTCGGTAGCGCTTGAGACGCCCGGCGTCCAGTTCGCCGCTCTCTATAGCGCCGAGCACGGCGCAGCCTGGCTCACTGGTATGCGAACAATCGGTAAAGCGACAACTGGAAGCGAGCGTACCGATGTCGCTGAAGACTTCGTCCAGCGCCTCGCCAACGTCGACGAGCTGAAGCTCGCGCATGCCGGGCGTGTCGACAAGCCAGCCGCCGTCCGGCAGCCGATGCATCGAGCGGCTGGTCGTCGTGTGACGGCCACGCTGGTCATCCTGCCGCGCCTGGCGCGTCGCCTGACCGGCATCGGCAAGGGTGTTGATCAGGGTCGACTTGCCGACGCCGGACGAGCCGAGTAGTGCAACGGTCTGGCCGGTTTCACACCACGGCCGCAGCACGGCTACAGCCTCCGGGTCGCGCGCATCGAGCGCCTCGACCAGCAGGCCCGGCGACAGCGACGTCGCCGCCGCTACGTAGTCATCGACCGACGCGACCGTATCCGCCTTGGTAATGACAACGACCGGGAAAGCACCAGCATCCTGAGCGATCGCGAGATAGCGTTCCAGCCGGGCCACGTTGAAGTCCCGATTCGCCGATGAAACGATGAACAGCGTGTCGACATTGGCCGCAATAGTCTGCACGTCACCGGATGTGCCCGCCGCTTTTCTTTGAAACTCACCAAAGCGTTCGAGGCGCGAGCGTACATGGGACTCCTCTGCATCGATAAGAACCCAGTCGCCGACCGTAATGTCGAGTTTTGCGCTGTTGCCGGACAGCGGGAGGCTCTGTTCGCCGCGTTCATACGCAACATCGATGCGCCCACGATGCACATTCAGCACCCTTGCCGGCATCAACTCGCAGTCGATATCGAGCTGCGCCTGGAAG
>JABDQH010000058.1 GCA_013042375.1 Woeseiaceae bacterium | reverse complement strand
GATGGCCTGGCGCTGGACGTCCTCGACCTGGTCGCCGAGATTGCCGGCGGGCGCGGCGCCGGCGTCGCCATCGTCTGAACTCCTGCGCATGTGCAGGTCGCCGGCCGAGATCTGCCCCCCGGTGCACAAGGTAACCGCCCGCTCGAGCATGTTTTCGAGTTCGCGGACGTTGCCGGGGAACGCATAGGTAAGAAGCGCGCGGCGCGCGTCGTCGTGCAGCGCGTCCGGGGCGCCGAGGCGCTCGAGGATGTACTCGGCCAGCAGCAGCACGTCGTCGCCCCGTTCGCGCAGGGCGGGGACATGCAGCTCGATCACGTTGATGCGGTAGAACAGATCCTCGCGGAATGCACCATCGGCAACCATCCGCGCCAGATCCCGGTGCGTCGCCGAGAGGATACGCGCGTCGACGCTTTCTTCCTGTGACGCACCGACGGGCCGCACCTTTTTCTCCTGGATGACTCGCAGCAACTTTACCTGCATCGCCAGCGGCAGGTCGGCGATCTCGTCGAGGAACAGCGTACCGTCGCGGGCGCACTGGATCAGGCCGGCCTTGTCGTTGACCGCGCCCGTGAACGCGCCTTTGCGGTGGCCGAAGAATTCGCTCTCCATGAGCTCCGCGGGAATGGCGCCGCAGTTGACCGGCACAAACGGCCCGTCGGCGCGCGGCCCGCTGTCATGTATGAGACGCGCGACGAGTTCCTTGCCGGTGCCCGACTCGCCCGAAATGTGCACGGGCGCCTGCGACTGGGCAACCTTGGCAATCATGTCGCGCAACTCCTGCATGCGCGCGGATGCACCGAGCAGCTTGGCATCGGCATCTTCCTCGCCGCTGCCTACTTTCAGGGCGTTCGCCACGACGGTGCGCAGGTTGCCGAGGTCGAGCGGCTTGGAAATGAAGTCGAATGCGCCGAGCTTGAGCGCCTGGACGGCCGTCTCGACGTTGCCGTGGGCCGTGATCACGGCGACGGGCACGGTCGAGGCGTGGGTCTGCATCCACTCGACGAGTTCCAGGCCGTCGCCGTCCGGCAGGCGCATGTCCGTCAGGCAGATGTCGAAGTCCCTGTCGTCCAGCAGGGACTTGGCGCCCGCGACATCCGACGCTGTCTCGGTGCGGATGTCCATGCGGCCCAGCGTCAGCGTCAACAGCTCGCAAATATCGGGCTCGTCATCGATGACCAGCGCCAGCGGTTGCTTCATTGTTCGTCCTGCGTGTCCCAGCGATCGGGATCGGAGAATACGATACGGAAAATGCTGCCGCCACCGGGCCGGTCGAGATACAGCAAAGTCGCGCGATTGAGCTCGCAGAGCTCGCGCGATATGTAGAGGCCGAGGCCGGTGCCGCCCGAGCGCGCCGTGTAGAAGGGTTCGAAGATCTTGTCGGCGGTGGCGTCGTCGACACCGTGGCCGCAGTCGAGCACCTCGATATACGGCCGGCCCTGGCCCGGCATCCGCCCGCCCTGTACTTCGACCATGATGCCGCCCGTCTCGCTGGCGTATTTGACCGCGTTGTCGCACAGGTTCCAGAGCACCTGCCGCAGGTGGCCGCGATCCATGCGCGCCTCGAGATCGGCCGGCACGTCGCCGATCGTCAATTCCCCCTCCTGCAGTTCGAGCGTGCGCACGAACTCCGCGGCGAAATCCTCGAGCCAGGCGGCCAGCTGCAGCCGTTCCGGCCGGCTCGAATCGCGCCTTGAGAGCTGCAGGACGTTGTCGATTATGTGGCTGACGCGCTCCGAGTGACTCTCGATGATCTCGGTCAGCCGCTGGTCATCGTTCGACAGCCCGGGCGACTCCGCAAGGAGCTGGGCGGCATGGCTCATGGCGCCGACGGGATTGCGAATCTCGTGCGCAATGCTGGCGCTCAGCCGGCCGAGCGAGGCGAGCTTCGATTGCTGGACGCGCGCATTGATGTGGCTGACGTCCTCGAGGAAGACGAGGATTGGCCCATCGCGCCGCCCTGCCTTGCCGAGCGGGGCGAGGTGCGCCGTGATGCGGACGTTGTCACCCTCGGTGATCAGCGTCATCTCGGGGTGCGACGGCATGTCGTGGTCGAGCCGCCACTCCCCGATGTAGTCGGCCAGGGGCGTGCACACGGTGCCCAGCTCGGTACCCCTCTGAATCGGCCCGGCGGCGAGCAGCTGTGTGGCGGAACCGTTGATCAGGCGCACCGTGTCGGCATCGTCCACCACGACGATGCTCTCGCGCAGGTGCTGGACTATGTAGTCATTGAGCTCCGACAGGTTCTTGAGGTCGACGCCGAATTGGCGAGCGAGTGCTTCGGAGGCGCGAATTCGGCCTGCCAGGGGCTGCGCGGCCAGCGCAATCGCGAAGATGATCGCGCCGAGAACGCCCGCGGCCGGCCAGTTGGACTGGACCATTAAACTCGTCACCTGCGCATAGGCCTGTTCGCCGAGTATGGCGAGCGTCGCGATCGCCGCCAGCGTGGTGGCTGCCGAGACGGGCAGCACGAGGCTGCCGGCACCGATGAAAATGATTAGCAGGCCGCCCAGGCCGCTCGAGATACCGCCGCTGGCATGCATGAGCAGCGTGATCGCGACGATGTCGGCGAACAGCTGTGTCGTCGCCAGTACCTTGCGCGGCACGTAGTCCTGGCGCAGCGAGACCGCCGACAGGATAGCGAAGACGAGGTAAGAGGCCGCCACCGCCGCGAACAGGGTGGGTTTGGTGTCGCCGAAGAAACGTGGCTCCGTGCCGACGACGAACAGCAACAACAGCGACGTGGATATGAGCAGCCGGAACGCATTCAGCGTCACGAGCATGCGCAGTCCGAGTTCGGTTTCGTCCAGCGCCTTGTGCAGCAGCGCGTCCCGGCTGCCTCGACCGGTCTGTTTTTCGAGAGCGTCGGTCCGTGCCGAGTTCATGCGCGAATTGTAGACCGAAAGTGGACAAGGGTCGCGCAAAGCTCCAAAATACGCCGACTTTTTCGCTCCCCGGCGTGTGATCCACGCCTTCTTTAGCGCTACCCGACTGGCAGACAATGAACCTCCACGAGTACCAATCGAAACGATTGTTCGCCGACTACGGCATTCCCGTGCCGCGCGGCATTCCTGCTGAATCGCCCAACGCGGCCGTCAAGGCCGCCCAGGAACTCGGCGGCGATCTCTGGGTCGTCAAGGCCCAGGTCCATGCCGGCGGCCGCGGCAAGGCCGGCGGCGTCAAGCTCGCCCGCACGCACGGCGAGGTGCACGAGTTCACCGACGCGATGCTCGGCAGCACGATGGTCACGCACCAGACAGGTCCCGAAGGACTGCCGGTCAATACCGTGTACATCGAGCAAGGCTCGGACATCGACCGCGAGCTCTACCTCAGCATGCTCGTTGATCGCGAGGTCAGCCGAATCTCGTTTATCGCGTCCGCGGCAGGCGGTATGGATATCGAGAAGGTCGCGGCCGAGACGCCCGAGAAGATTTTCTCGGTTGCGATTGCCCCGGATGCAGGCCTGCAGGACTTCCAGGCACGGCAGCTCGCGTTCGGGCTCGATCTCGACAAGCAGCAGATGCGCCAGTTCGGTGATCTCGTCAAGAAGATGTACCGGCTGTATCTGGATACGGACGCCAGCCTGATCGAGGTCAATCCGCTGATCACGAACAAGGCCGGCGACATCGTTGCGCTCGACGGCAAGATCAACATCGACGGCAGCGCGCTGTTCCGGCAGCCGAAGATTGCCGAGCTGCGCGACAAGTCGCAGGAAGACGAGGCCGAGCGCAAGGCGGCCGAGCACGACCTAAATTACGTCTCGCTCGATGGCAACATCGCGTGCATGGTCAACGGGGCCGGTCTCGCGATGGCGACGATGGACCTGATCAAGCTGCATGGCGGCGAGCCCGCCAACTTCCTCGACGTCGGCGGCGGGGCTACGGCCGAACGCGTCGCGGCGGCGTTCAAGCTGATTCTCTCGAATAAGAGCGTCGAGGCGATCCTCGTCAACATCTTCGGCGGCATCGTGCGGTGCGACCTGATCGCCGAGGGCATCGTCTCGGCCGTCAAGGAGGTCGGGGTCAGCGTGCCCGTCGTCGTCCGTCTCGAGGGCACCAACGTCGACAAGGGGCGCGAATTGCTGGCCAGCAGCGGACTGGACATCATCGCGGCCGAAGACCTGACTGACGCCGCCGTCAAGGTCGTGGCGGCAGCGGGGCAAGCGAAATGAGCGTACTCGTCAACAGGAACAGCAGGATCGTCTGCCAGGGCATCACGGGTAACCAGGGGTCTTTCCATACCGAGCAGTGCCTCGAATACGGCACGCAGGTCGTCGCCGGCGTGACGCCGGGGCGCGGCGGGCAGGAACACCTCGGTGTGCCCGTGTTCAACACCGTGCGCGAAGCCGTCGCAGATACCGGGGCGGACGTCAGCATGATCTACGTGCCGCCGCCGTTCGCCGCGGACGCGATCCTCGAGGCGGCCGATGCCGGCGTCGGGCTCGTCGTGTGCATCACCGAAGGCATCCCGGTCAACGACATGGTCAAGGTGAAGTCAGCCTTGCGCGACTACGATTGCCGACTGATCGGTCCGAACTGTCCGGGCATCATCACGCCGGGCGAGAGCAAGATCGGCATCATGCCGGGCTTCATTCACAAGCCGGGACGCATCGGCGTCGTCTCCCGATCCGGAACGCTGACCTACGAGGCCGTGTACCAGACCACGAACAACGGCCTCGGCCAGACGACCTGTATCGGTATCGGCGGCGACCCGGTTCGCGGCCTGGACTTCATCGACTGTCTCGAGCTGTTCGAGGCCGATGCCGATACCGACGGCATCGTCATGGTCGGCGAGATCGGCGGTACGGACGAGGAAGCGGCGGCCGAGTTCATCAGGGACAATGTCTCGAAACCCGTCGTTGCGTACATTGCAGGCGTGACGGCGCCACCCGGCAAGCGCATGGGTCACGCCGGAGCGATTATCGCGGGCGGCAAGGGCACGGCCGAGGACAAGTTCAGGGCGCTGGACGCCGCCGGTGTCACTACCGTGCGCTCGCCGGCCGAACTGGGCTCGAAGATGCTGGAGGTCCTGGGCGGCTGAGCCGCCCAGGTTGGCGCGTCATCGCCCGATGAACGACGCTGTCAGAGTCGCGCTTGCCCAGGTCGATCTCGTCGTCGGTGACGTCGCAGGCAACACGGCAAGAATCATCGAGTATGCGGTGCTCGCGCGCGACACGGACGACGCGGACATCGTCGTCTTCCCCGAACTGAGCGTCTGCGGCTACCCGCCCGAGGACCTGCTGTTCCATGCCGGGCTGCGTCACGATGTCGAGGCCGCGGTCGAGAAGGTGCGCAGGGAAGTCTCCGGGATCGCGGTACTGCTCGGCTTTCCCGAGTATGACGACGACGACATCTATAACGCGTGCGCCGTGCTGCACGACGGCAAGGTGCTCGCGCATTATCGCAAGCATCGCCTGCCCAACTACGCGGTGTTTGACGAGGAGCGCTATTTCAAAGCGGGGCGGCAACCTGCCGTCTTTTCACTGAACGGCATTCGTATCGGGCTTAGCATCTGCGAGGATGTCTGGAGTCGCGGCCCGATGAGTGCAAGCCGGGCCGCTGGCGCCGAGTGCATGCTCGTCATCAACGGCTCGCCGTTCGAGGTGAACAGCCAGGATAATCGCGAGAGGGCGGTGCGCGCGCGCGTCGCCGAGACGACTGTACCGGTTGTGTACGTCAATCACATCGGTGGCCAGGACGAGCTCGTGTTCGACGGCGGCTCGTTCGTCATGGATGCGGACGGCGCCGTCGTCTACCGTGCGCCCTCTTTCGATCAGAGCATGCACACGGTCGAGCTCGAGGGGACGGCCAAGGGCGTTGTCGTCGGACGCAGTCGCATTGAGCGGCCAGGCGAGCGCGTGGAACGCATCTATCGTGCGCTGGTGCGGGGAACGCGCGACTACGTGACCAATCATGGCTTTCCCGGCGTCATCATCGGTCTGTCGGGCGGCGTCGATTCGGCGCTCGTGCTGGCGATCGCCTGCGACGCGATCGGGGCCGACAAGGTGCGCGCCGTGCAGATGCCGTTCCGCTATACCGCGGCAATCAGCCAGGAGGACTCGGCCAGGCAGGCGCAGACTTTCGGCATCCAGTACGACGTGATCCCGATCGAGCCGATGTACGAGGCAACGATGCGCCAGCTGGTGCCCGTGCTCGGCGAAACCGAGCCCGACGCGACCGAGGAGAACATCCAGTCACGTTGCCGCGGCCTGCTGCTCATGGCGATTTCGAACAAGACCGGACGCATGTTGTTGACGACGGGCAACAAGAGCGAGATGGCCGTCGGTTACGCAACGCTCTACGGCGACATGGCCGGCGGCTTCGCGCCGATCAAGGATTGCACCAAGTCGCTGGTCTACGAGCTGGCGCGCTATCGCAACACGCTGGGCGAGGCGATTCCCGAGCGCGTGATCACGCGCGAACCTTCGGCGGAACTGCGGCCCGAGCAGAAAGACTCGGATGCGCTGCCGCCTTATGACGTGCTGGACCCGATCCTGCAGGCGTTCATCGAGGACGACTTGTCGGTGGCCGAGATCGAACAGCGCGGCTTCGACCGCCAGGTCGTCATCCGGGTGCTGGAGATGGTCAAGCGCAACGAGTACAAACGGCGCCAGGCCCCGCCCGGCGTCCGCATCAGCAGTCGCGCTTTCGGCCGCGACTGGCGATACCCGATCACTTCGCGCTACACGTTCCCCACCTGATTCTTAGCTCTCGCCGGAAATAGGGTGACAGTCACCTTATTTCTCGGTGAGTGAGGTGTCAGTCACCCTGTCTTCAACATCGAAATAAGGTGACTGTCACCTTATTTCTAGCTCTCGCCGGGGAAATTCGTTGCGAGGACGCGGCGCGTGTCGGCGGCAAGCTCGACCATGCCGAGCTCGTCATAAGCCGCTGCCATGATCTCGAGCGAGCGCGCATTTCCGGTGGCGCCATTGAACTGTTCGAGTGAGGCCTTCGCGCGGTTCAGCGCCGCAACGTAGGCACCGCGACGCAGGTAGTAGTCGGCCACGTGATTCTCGTAGTCGGCCAGCCGATTCTTGATCGCGACGATACGCTTCTCGGCATCGGGCGCGTACTGGCTGGCAGGGAATCGCTCGACGAGCTGCCGCAGGCTGGAATAAGCGAGGTCCACGTCTTTCGGCGGCCTCATCGTCACATCCTTCCTGAACCAGCGCTCGAGCATGCCCGGGGTCTCTTCGTAGTACGCGAGGCCGCGAATGTACAGCGCATAGTCGACGCGCGGGTCAATCGGGTTCTCGCGCATGAAGGTGTCGGCCGCTTCGATGGCCTGTTCCTGTGCCCCGCTCTTATAATAGGCGTGCATCAGTTCCAGCTGGATCTGGCGCGCGAGTTCGCTGAACGGGTAGTAGGCCTGGATCGCCTCGAAAATCTGGATGCCGCGGCGGTAATTGCCGCCCCTGATCGATTCCTTGGCCTTGTTATACGCCTCGGTGATGTTCTCGACCTCGCTGACCGGCTCTTCGTTTCCGGCACAGCCCGCCAGCGCGAGCGCGGCGATCAGGAGCAGGAGAAAATGGCGCAGGTTCGAGGTCATATTCTTGCGGGCAAGGCGTTCAAGGTCGGCGAGTATACCGTAAACTCCTGCCCAGTCATGTCTTCAGAGAAGCTCACAGTCACGGTCCCCGCGGAACTCGCGGGTCTACGCTTGGACCAGGCGCTGGCGCAGATGTTTCCCGACTATTCGCGCAGTCGCCTCAAGGACTGGCTGCTGGATGGCGCCATCACGGTCGATGGCGGCTCGCGGCGGCCGCGCGATGCCGTATCGGGTGGTGAGTACGTCGTCCTCGAGCCCCGGGTTGAGAAGGAAGTGCATGCGGAGCCCGAGCCGATCGAACTCGAGATCCGCTACGAGGACGACGACCTGCTCGTCGTCAACAAGCCTGCCGGGCTCGTCGTGCACCCGGGGGCGGGCAATCCTCGCGGGACACTGATGAACGGCCTGCTGCACCACGCGCCGCGGCTCGCGGACGTACCGCGGGCGGGGATCATCCACCGCATCGACAAGGACACGAGCGGCCTTTTGCTCGTGGCAAAAACCCTGCCTGCGCACACGGCGCTCGTGCGTGCGCTGGCCGAACGCGCCATCTCGCGCGAATACCTGGCCGTCTGCAATGGCGTGCTGACGGGCGGTGGCACGATCGATCAGCCGATTGCTCGCCACCCCGTGGATCGCAAGCGCATGAGCGTCCGGGAGGACGGCAAGCCGGCCGTGACCCACTACAAGGTGCTCGAGCGATTCCGTGCGTATACCTGCATCCAGGCGACGCTCGAGACCGGCCGTACGCACCAGATTCGCGTGCACTTCGCATGGCGCCGACACGCGCTCGTTGGCGACCCTGTCTACGGCGGCCGGCTCGCGCTGCCCAAGGGTGCCAGCGAGTCCCTGATCGAGACCCTGCGGCGATTCAGGCGGCAGGCGCTGCACGCGGCGCGCCTCGCGTTCGAACACCCGGTCAGCGGCACAGCGGTCGAGATCGAGGTCGCACCGCCGGCCGATTTCCAGGCGCTGCTGGCCGCGCTGCGCGAGGATGCCGCATGCACACGATGATCCTGGCCGACTGGCCTGCGCCCACCGGCATCGTCGCTGGCACGACGACCCTGGCGACGCCCGACGATGCGCTCCCGGCCGGGATCGCCTACCTTCGCCAGGTACACGGATCCGCTGTCGTCAGCCTCGACGCCCTGCGCACGGCCACGCAGCCGCTCGAGGCCGATGCCGTAACCGCTAACGCCCCCGGCGACGTCTGCGCGGTACGCACGGCCGATTGCCTGCCGGTCCTGTTCTGTGCGCGGGACGGTAGCGGGATCGCGGCCGCGCACGCCGGCTGGCGCGGCCTCGCGGCGGGCGTGCTGGAGAATTCGGTGGCGGCGCTCGACACGAATCCGGCCGACCTGCTGGCCTGGATCGGGCCGGCCATAACGCAGCCGAATTT
>JABDQH010000050.1 GCA_013042375.1 Woeseiaceae bacterium | reverse complement strand
CCCCGCGGCCTGGTCGCCGAGCACGGACACGCCGACGCGGCCGACCAGCCCGCCCATTCTGACGAACCGGCCGATCGCCGAGGTGTTGAGGTTGTCGCGCGTCATACCGGTCAGGGCGAACCGAGCGCGAAGCGTTGCCGCAGGAAGCGCGCGATGCCCTCTTCGTCGTGGTGCCCGATGACCGCCGTCGCGGCCGACTTGATACTGTCGTTGGCGTTGGCGGGCGCATAGCATTCATCGGCCGTCGCGAACATGCTGAGGTCGTTGTCGCTGTCACCGAAGCAGATCACGCGCTCGATGCCGAGCAAGGCCTTCATCGTCTCTATCGCGCCGCCCTTGCTGGCGTCGCTGTGGTGCACGTCGAGCCAGCGCCATTGGTCGCCTTCGAACGCGCTGCCCGAGTAGGCCACCAGGTGCGGCTCGTCGTCGACGCTGCGGAGCACGGCATTGATGGCCTCGCTCGCGCCGATGGCATTGATGTGCGTGACCGTCGCATCGGCGGGCAGCTCGTCGAGCAGACAAATCCTGTCGTGTTCGTCGAGGCTGATGGCGCGAACCAGTTCGCGCTCGATGTCCGACAACGTTGGCGCGTGGTACACGGTGCTTCCCTGGTCTTCGTCCAGCGTGAATACGAAAGGCGTGAGGCGCTGGCGCAGACAGGCATTCACGACGTTGTTCAGTTCATCGGGTGTGAGCGTCGCGCTGCTCAAGTACTGCCGCGTGTCCGGATGCCAGATCATGACGCCGTTCTTGTAGGCCTGCGGCAGCTGGAAGCGGTGGCCGTCGAGGATCGCGCGTGCGCCGTGCAGCGTGCGGCCGGTCGCGATCGTGTACGCGACGTCCTTTGCGGTCAGCAGCTGCAGCGTCTCGCTCGTGTAGGCGGATATCTCCGAGTCACGATTGAGAAGCGTGCCGTCGAGGTCGAAGACAACAAGTTCCATGCGAGGCAGTCTGGCTAAGGTGCGTATCCGCAGTCTGGCCGCTGGCCCGGGCAGGCGCAAGCCGTTCCCGGTAAACGTTTGTAACGCCGCCCTCACGCGGCATGTACTGTATATCTTGACAGTAACTGTATGAATAGACAGTATTGTCCCGTTGCCGTCTCACCGCCTTCCCGCCATGCCTCATCTCAGCACCGTCGACAAACTCGCGATTCTCGCCGACGCGGCGAAATACGACGCGTCGTGTGCCTCGAGCGGCGCACAAAAGCGCAATTCGAGCGGCACGAAAGGCATCGGTTCGACCGAGGGCATGGGTGTCTGCCACTCCTACGCGCCGGACGGCCGCTGCATCTCGCTGCTCAAGGTCCTGTTGACCAACTACTGCCAGTATGACTGCCTGTACTGCGTCAACCGCGTCTCGAGCGATGTGCGCCGCGCCCGCTTCGGCGCCGCGGAACTGGCAAAGCTGACGCTGGAGTTCTACAAGCGCAACTACATCGAAGGCCTGTTCCTGTCGTCCGGCATCATCAAGAGTCCCGACTACACGATGGAGCAAATGGTCGAGGTCGCCCGGATCCTGCGGGAGGACTACGCGTTCCACGGCTACATCCACTTGAAGACCATTCCCGATGCCTCGCCCGAGCTGCTCGACTCGGCCGGCCGTTACGCCGATCGCCTGTCGATCAACGTTGAGCTACCGAGTCGCACGAGCCTTGGCGAGCTGGCCCCGGAAAAAGACGCGAGCCGGATTCGCAAGGCCATGGCCTCGGTGCGCCTCAGGCTCGACGAAAAAAAAGAGAAGGGCCGCCACCCGAACCCGCGCGCGATCAAGGCGACCGGCCAGAGCACGCAGATGATCATCGGCGCCGATGCATCTGACGACCGCAAGATACTGACGACGAGCGCGTCGCTGTACGCCGGCTACAAACTGCGCCGCGTCTATTATTCGGCATTCAGCCCCACGCCGCACCCGAGCAGCAAGCTGCCACCCGAGGCGCCGCCGCTGCGGCGCGAGCATCGCCTGTACCAGGCAGACTGGCTGCTGCGCTTCTACGGCTTCGAGCTCGACGAGATCATTGCCGGAGGCAACGACGGCATGCTCGACCTCGACATCGACCCCAAGCTGGCGTGGGCACTCAAGCACCCGGAGCGATTCCCGATCGACGTCAATCGCGCCTCGCGCGAAGAGCTGCTGCGCGTGCCCGGACTCGGGACGCGCGGCGCGGGTGCCATCGTCAAGGCGCGCCGCCTCGGCGGCCTGCGTCTCGACGACATCGCGCGGCTCACGACCTCGGTCGTGAAGATCCGGCCGTTTATCACGGCGCGTGGCTGGCATCCCGCCAAGGCCGTCGAAGCCGCAGGCCTGCGTGCGCAGCTCGCTCGCCCGCCCGTACAGCGCGAGCTGTTTGCTTGAGCGAACCCGTCGCAGTCACGCTCGACAAGCCCGCCGACTACGCGGAGTGGCGGGCAGCCGCGCGTCGCTTGCTGAGCGCGAACGTCGCCCCCGACAGGGTCGGGTTCCGGCTTGCCGCCACGAGCGGCGACCTGTTCGGCACGCGACCGGGCCGGGCCGCAAGACAGCCGGCGCCGGTCACGATCTGCGTGCCGCAGGATTTTCCCAGGCTTGCCAAGGCCGTTATCTGCCACAGCGACAACGCCCGGTTCGCGCTGCTGTACCGCTTGCTGTGGCGACTGCAGGGCGAGCGACGCCTGCTCGACAACGCGGCCGACGTCGACGTGTACAAGGCGCGGCGCATGGCCAAGGCGGTGCGGCGGGACTCACACAAGATGAAGGCCTTCGTCCGTTTCCGGCGCACCGAGAGTGACGTCGGCGAAGTCTTCGTCGCATGGTTCGAGCCCGACCATCACATCGTCGAGCGCACCGCGCCGTTCTTCGCGCGCCGCTTCGCGGGCATGCGTTGGTCGATCGTGACGCCCGGCCGCAGTGCTCACTGGAACGGCAACGCGCTCACCTTCGGTGACGGAGCAAACCGCCGCGATTGTCCGGACGGCGATGCGCTCGAAGAACACTGGCGCGTTTACTATTCGAGCATCTTCAACCCTGCGCGCCTTAAGATCCGTGCGATGAAGGCGGAGATGCCGACCCGATACTGGCGCAACCTGCCCGAGAGCCGCCTGATTCCGGAGCTCACGCGCAGCGCACAGAGTGCACAGCGAGCGGCGCCCGCCGGCACGCCGCCCTCGGTCGCCAGCGCGCGCCGGCTGGTTGCCGCGCAGGACGGCATGAACCAGGAAATTGTCAGCAGTCCGCAGACGCTCGGAGCGCTGGCGACGGGACTACAGAACTGCACTCGATGCGGTCTTTGCCAGCATGCGACCGCCGCGGTGCCCGGAGAAGGACCTGCTGATGCCCGCCTGCTGATCGTCGGCGAGCAGCCCGGTGACCGGGAGGACCTTTCGGGCCGGCCGTTTGTCGGGCCGGCAGGCCAGGTACTTGATGAGGCATTGAGCGAGGCCGGGATCGACCGCGACGCGGTCTTTCTCACCAATGCGGTCAAGCACTTCAAGCATGAGACGCGCGGCAAGCGCCGCCTTCATCAGCGACCGAACGTCGAGGAGATCGAGGCCTGCCGCTGGTGGCTCGGGCTGGAACTCGAGCTCGTCGCGCCGTCGGTGGTCGTTGCGCTCGGCGCCACGGCGACGCGGGCGCTGACGGGCAAGCCTGCAAAGGTCGCCGATGCCAGGGGTCAGCCGTTTACGCTAAGCCCGGAAACGGTCGGCGTCGCGACCGTGCATCCAGCCTACCTGCTGCGGCTTCAGGACAAGGAGAAGGCGCGGGCCGAGCGCGCGCAGTTCATCGACGATCTGCGTGGCGCGCTGCGCCTCGTGAGCGCAGCAGGCTGACGACGTTCGATACCCGAATGTCGCCCGACGCCAGCCCGAAGAGACGCGCCAGCAGTGACCTCCTGACGCCCTCGCCGAGACCGAAGGCCCGGCGTCCGTCGACGTCTACGTCGAGCGTCAGTCTTGACGTTCTCAACGCGCGGGTCGCGATTACGAGAGCGCGGCGCCGAGCAAGCAGCGATCGCGGCCCAAGGTCGTGCAGCGTTGCCCAGCCGGGCACGGCCAGAGTCAGCCGCGACCCGCTGGCGCGCAGCGTGACACGACTTTGCGACGGACCGTCGAGGCGGAGCTCGCCGTAAACGTCGATGGGCAGCGCGGTATCAGGCCTCGACGCCGTCACGTGCACGAATCTTGAGGCTGCCGTTTACCTTCCAATGAGCGTGGTTCGCATCTTCACCGACACCGCTCGGTACCCAGACTTCCATGTTGTCGGCCTCGTAGGTGATCTCGGCATTCCGGCCGGTCAGCTTGTCGTATAACGAGATGGCCAGCTCTGACCAGTCGTTGGTGTGATTTGCCATGGTGTAGCTCCTGCATTACGTGGTTGCTTGGGGAGCGTCAAGGTAACGTCCCGCCGGCCGCGTCTCCAGCGATTTACGCTTGGTGAAACAACTTGTTACGCGCAGGCGAAGCTGACACCGTCGGGCGCCTCGGATTACTGCCCTCGACCCGCCCCGCTTATCGCTTGCCGAGCGTAGCCAGGTCCGAACCGGCCGGCTTCTGGAACAGGCGCAGTCCGAAATCCGCAACGATCGCGAGAAGATGATCGAAGATGTCCGCCTGGATGTCCTCGTATTCGCCCCAGACCGTCGTGTTCGTGAAGCAGTAGATCTCGAGCGGCAGGCCCTCGGGGCCGGGGGCCAGCTGGCGTACCAGCAGCGTCATGCCCCTGTGAATCGACGGGTGGTTCTGCAGGTAGTTGGCGGCGTAGGCACGAAACGTCCCGATGTTGGTCAGGCGGCGCGTGTTGACGGCATCGTCCACCTCGCCAGGCAGTGCCGTGTTGTATTCGCGAAGCTCGTTCTCTTTGTTCGCGATGTAGTCTTTTAGCAGTGCAAAGCGCTTGAAGTGTTCAATCTCGTCGGCGCTCTGGAAGCGGATGGAACTGACGTCGAGGTAAATCGCCCGCTTGATGCGGCGCGCTCCGGTCTGCGACATGCCGCGCCAGTTCTTGAACGAGTCGGATATGAGCCGGTGCGTCGGGATCGTCGTAATGGTCTTGTCCCAGTTCTGCACCTTGACCGTGTGCAGCTGCACGTCGACGACGTCGCCATCGGCGCCGAACTGCGGGACCTCGATCCAGTCGCCGACGCGCACCATGTCCTGCGCCGTCAGCTGCACGCTGGCGACGAGCGACAGGATCGTGTCCTTGAACACGAGCAGCAGGATCGCCGTCATTGCACCGAGGCCGCTCAGCAGCAGCAGGGGCGAACGATCCAGCACGGCGGCGATGATCATCACGGCGCCGAAAGCCCAGACCGCGATCTGCACGAGTTGCACGAATCCCTTGAGCGGCCGTTCTTTGGCTATGGGCAAACTCGAGTAGATTGCACTGCCGGCACTGAGCAGCGCGCTCAGGGCCAACGTCAGCATGAGGACCATGTAGCCGGCGGCAACGTTGCGCGTCAGTTGCACGACGGCCTCGGGCAGCTCCGGCACGAATGGAATACCGCTGTACACGACCATGCCCGGCACGACCTGCGCCAGCCGGCCGAACACGTTGTGCTCGATCAGAACGTCGTCCCAGGTAACGCTGGATTTCTTCGCGACCGTGTGCGCGCCCCGGACCAGGATGACCTTGACGAGCAGGTGGATGACGACCGCGGCGAATAGCAGCGCGATGACCCCGAGGGCCGGGGGCAACAGCGAATGAATGGTGCTCAACTTTTCAATCATGGGTTCATTATGGACGGGTAATGGGTCAGATTTCGATACCAAAGCGTAACTATGTTCCGGCCTGTTCGTCGCAAGGCCATTGCCGCTGCGCGGCTAGCTTGTCCCGCATAACTTCTCCATACTCGACGCCATGAAAAACGCGACAGGCCACCCATGCAGATCTTCGCCGAACTAAGACGACGCAACGTTTTTCGCGTCGCCGTCGCGTACCTCGTTTCCGCATGGTTGATCATCCAGGTCGTCGAGACCGTCTTCCCGCCGTTCGGTTTCGGCGACGCCGCAATCCGTGCCGTGGTCGTCATGCTCGGTATCGGGCTGCTACCGGTGCTGGTCATATCGTGGGTGTTCGAGTTGACGCCGGAAGGCCTGAAGCTCGAGAAAGACGTCGACCGTGCAGAGTCCGTCACCTGGCGCACGGGCAGGAAGCTCGACCGCGCCATCGTCGCCGTACTGGTCCTGGCCGTCGCTTACTTCGCCATCGACAAGTTCGTATTCGATCCGGCCCGCGACGCAGAGCAGCTGCAGAACGCACGCCAGGCCGCGCGCAGCGAAGCGATCATCGCCAGCGTCGGCAATCGCTCCATCGCGGTATTGCCGTTCGTGGACCTGTCGCCGGCAAGCGATCAATCGTATTTCTCCGAGGGTATCGCGGAGGAATTGCTCAACCTGCTGGCGACGATTCCCGAAGTGCGGGTCACGTCGAGGTCGTCGGCTTTTGCGCTAAAAGGCAAGGGACTCAGTGTTCCCGAGATCGCCGAACAACTGCGCGTGTCATACGTGCTCGACGGCTCGGTACGCAAGGCCGGCGACCAGGTGCGCATCAGCGCTCAGCTCATCGATGCCCAGTCCGATACGCAGCTCTGGGCCAGGAACTTCGACAGGACGCTGCAAAATATCTTCCAGATCCAGGACGAGATCGCGGGCGATGTCGTCAACCAGATCAAAGGCACGCTGAATATTGCCTCGCCCGCGCAGCGTCAGACAGATCCCGTCGCCTACGCGCTGTTCCTGCAGGCGCGCGAGCAACGGCGACTCGGCACCGTGGACAGCTATGACAGGGCGATCGAGCTGTATCAGAGCGTGCTCGAAATCGACCCGAACTACCCGCCCGCCTGGGATGAAATGGCCTCCGCCTACCAGAGCCAGGCCGTTACGGGCTTGCGCCCGGCCACAGAGGGCTTCCGGCTGGCGCGCGAAGCCGCACTCGCGGCGATCGACGCCGACCCGTCCTATGCGCAGGCCTACGGCACCCTCGCCTTCATGTCGCAGTACTACGACGCGGACCTCGCCGCGGCGACCCGATACCTGCAGCGTGCGCTCGAGCTGGCGCCCGGAGACTCCGCGCTCATCGGCAGTGCGGGCATGCTCCTGCAGAACATGGGGCGCGCCCAGGAAGGGCTCGGACCGATCGAATACAAGGTTGATCTCGACCCGCTCTCCGCTGCCTGGCAATACACGTTGGGCATCGCCTATATCTCCGCCGGCCGCTTTGAAGACGCCGTGCGCGCGTTCGAGACGACCATCGGCCTGAGCCCGGACTTCTCACTGGCTCACTACAACCTGGGTATCGCTCACATGTTGGCCGGGCGCCCTGCCGAGGCCGCTACAATCCTGCTCGAAGAGCCACGCGAAGACTGGCGCCTGGCCGGCCTGGCGATGGCATATTTCGAGCGCGACCGCCACAAGCCGGGAAACGCACAAGAGAGCACAGCATCCGACCTGGCGCTGGCCGAGCTGCTGGAGAAGTACTCCGGCAACATGACCTACAACATCGGCTACGTCTATGCCTATCGCGACGATGCTGACGACGCCTTCGAGTGGCTCGAACTGGCTGTCGAGGTCGGCGACGCGGGTCTCGGCGAAATACTCTCGCAGCCGTTGTTCGAGAATATCCACGACGATCCTCGCTGGCTGCCGTTCCTGCGCAAGCTGGGCCGCTCGCCCGATCAACTCTCGGGTATTGAACTCAGCGTGACACTTCCGGAATAACGCCCGGCGTGACGATTACTCAGGTCTGGCCTCGAGCGGCAGATGCTCGTGCAGGAAATTCGTCATCAACGTGTACAGGTGCCGCTTGGTATTCGGCTTTTCGTCAATGCTATGACTGCGATCCGGGTACATCATGAACGTAAACGTCTTGTTGAGCGCGATCAGTTTGTCGACCAGCTGTTCCGTGTTTTGATAATGAACGTTGTCGTCGGCGGTGCCATGAATAATTAGCAGCTTGCCTTTGAGACCGGCGGCGTGCGTGATCGGGGAACCCTGCTCGTAACCCTCGGCATTGTCCTCCGGCAGGCCCATGTAACGTTCCTGGTAGATCGTGTCGTAAAGCCGCTGGTCACTGACGAAAGCCAGCGCGATGCCGGTGCGATAGAGATCGGGATAGCGAAACATCGCATTCAGCGTCATCTGGCCACCGCCGCTCCAGCCCCAGCTGCCGACCCGCTGCGGATCGAGGTAGGGTCGCTCGGTCAACAGCGTCCTGACGGCCTCGGCCTGGTCCGCGGACGCCAGGATCCCGACCTGCCCGTAGATCGACTTTCTCCAGGCGCGCCCCCTGGGCGCCGGCGTGCCGCGATTGTCCACGCTTGCGACGACGTAGCCTTGTTGCGCCAGCATCACGTGCCAGAGGTGACGCTCGCCGCGCCCCGGGCGCCAGCGCTGGATGACCGTCTGGCCGGCCGGCTCACCGTAGACGTGCATCAGCAGCGGATACTTCTTGCGCGGGTCGAAATCGGGCGGCTTCATCATCCACGCATCCAGCACGACGCCATCACCGATGTCGACTTCGAAAAACTCGGTCTCCACCCGGGATGTCGCCTGCAGGAGCTTCTCGACCTTGTCGTTATCGACGATGATCCGCTGCGAGGTATGCCCGGGCAGCGAGACGATATCGACCGTCGGTGGTTTGTTCAGCGTAGAAAAGGTACGAAACGCCCACTTCGAATTGGGCGCTATTTCGTACTCGTGAAAAGCAGGCTCGCTGCCAGGCGTCAGGCGCTCGACTTCGGGCTCACCCGTTAGCGGCGACCTGAACAGGTAGCGCGCGACGGGATCGTCCGGCGATGCCGTGTAATACACCCAGCCATTGGCCGTATCGATGTGATCGACCTGGATGATGTCGAACTCGCCCGGTGTCACGAGGCGCACCTCCTCGCCATCGCGAGACACTATGTACAGGTGCCGCCAGCCGTCGCGCTCACTCAGCCAGGTGAAGTACTTGCCTCCTGCAAGCCATTTCACATCCTCGTTGACGTCGAGCCAGGCATCGTCCTCGTCCGTGAAGATATGCTGCACGGAACCGTCGGCAGCATTCGCGATCAGCACCTCGTTCCTGTTCTGCAGCCGGTTGACGTACTGGATGATGAGCTGCTCGGAACTATCTGCCCAGTCCATCTGCGGCACGTAGTCCTGCCGCGGATCGCCCGTCAGTTTGACCCAGACGGTCTCGGCTGACTCTATGTCGACGACGCCGACGCGAACGGCCGAGTTGGTCGTACCGGCCTTCGGGTACTGCAGCGGAATCGGCTGCGAGTACACGTCGTCGGTGTTCCTGATCATGTAGAAGGTGCCGACGCCTTCGGTGTCGAACTGCCAGTAACACAGTTGCTTCGAGTCCGGACTCCACTTGAAGCCGTCGCGCAGCCCGAACTCCTCCTCGTTCACCCAGTCGCCGGTGCCGTTGACGATGAGGTCGGAGCCGTCATGCGTGAGCTGCCTGATCGTGCGCCCGTCGATGCTTTCGATGTAGATGTTGTTGAGGTACATATACGCAATGAACTGGCTGTCGGGCGAGAACTTCGCGTACATCAGTGAAGAGGGGGGCGCGTCGACGCCGACCTGGCGCAGGTGTGAGTCGGCCAGGCTCAGGAGCCAGTAGTCGCCGAACGACTCCAGCCGGCGAAACTTGACCGTGTTGGTGCTGATCAATACGTACCGGCCATCCTCGGACCAGCTGTAGTCCTTGATCTCGAGCGGTTTCTCCGCACCTTCGGGTATCAGCTGCTTTGCTTCCACGAGGACCGACGTCTCGCCGGTCGCCGAATCGTGGCGCACGATATCGAAGCCATCGGCCAGCGATTGCGAGGCTTCGACGGTCGTGTAGCTATAGCCGCCGTCCAGCCACTTGCTCGGTACCTTCTTATCGAGCTCGAATTCCTTGTGGTGGAAGATTCGGTCGATCGTTAGCGTTGAATCGGCCTCGGCCGCGCACACCGGGGCAGCAAACAGCGCTGCGAGACAGAACGAGACTGCTGTGGTTATTCGTCGGCTCATCGTGTGTACTCCACTATGGCATGAGTATATCTGCCCTCAACGCCGGCGGAGTACTGTCATTGCCACTACCAGGGATTGCGGCGTGCGCGCCGATTCGTCACGCGCTGATTTGCGAGAAAGCGACGAAAGCAAACATGGCTAGGCCCATCGTGAACGGCATGAGTATCCTGCGAACAGCGCGACGCTTGAAAATTTTTCTGAATGGTAAAGGCATTGGCAAACTCCTATATGATCTTAACGACCACAAGTATGCGGGAGTTTCGGCGATAGACAGGGCGGCGTTACTTTTTGATACACGACGGCGGGCTTCGTCGGCCAGGCTTGAATCATGATATCGAGCCGGGATCTTTATGAGCTGCTGACGAACGAGGAGGATGCGCGGCTCTGTCGCGACATCGACGAACGCGCTTGTCGCGAGTCGCCACACAACTTCACGTACCTCCTTGCCAGCTATTTCCTGACCAAGCTCGGCGATGCAATTGCGAGCCCAAAGACAACCCTCGCGTGGCTGACGACCGCTGTCGGCGCGCCGGCATTCGTGCTCGGTCTCCTGGTACCGATTCGCGAGTCCGGCTCGCTAATCCCACAGTTGTTCATCGGCGGAATTGTGCGCCGTTTGCCGGTCAGAAAATGGGTGTGGGTGGCAGGCAGCATTGTCCAGGGCGCCTGCATCGTCGGTATCGGTCTCGTGGCGTTGCAACTCGAAGGGGCGGCGGCCGGCTGGTCGATACTCGTGCTCGTTTCGGTATTCAGCCTGGCACGCGGTTTTTGCTCGGTTTCGTCCAAAGACGTGCTCGGCAAGACGGTGCCAAAGAAAATCCGGGGCCAGCTGAACGGCTGGTCGGCCAGTGCTGCAGGCTTGCTGACGATCGGCGTCGGCATCGTGCTGATGTCATCGGTCAGCGAAATCGGCGACACCGCACTGATCGGCGCATTGCTCATCGGAGCAGGTCTCTTGTGGGTGCTGGCCGCTGCGGTCTTTTCGTTCGTTGCCGAGTATCCCGGAGAGTCCGGCGGGGCCCGCAGCGCCGCAGATTCCCTGGCAAAGCTGTCCCTGTTGGTGACGGACAGGCCGTTCCGGCGCTTCGTGATCACGCGCGCCCTGCTCCTGTGCTCTGCCCTGAGCGCGCCGTTCTACGTTGCTTTAGCGCAGGGCAATATCGGTTCTACGGCGATGGTGCTCGGCTATTTCGTTGCGGCGGCCGGTTTTGCGTCCCTCGTGAGCGCGCCCGTATGGGGGCGGTTTGCCGATCAATCCAGCCGCAAGGTGATGGTGGTCGCTGCACTGCTCACCTCGGGCATCGGGCTGCTGACTTTCGGTGTACACGAGCTGCTGCCGGCGTTGAGCGGCACGGCCTGGTTCCTGCCGCTTGCCTATTTCGCGCTTTCGATCGCGCACAGCGGCGTACGCGTCGGCCGCAAGACCTATGTCGTGGACCTCGCGACCGGCAACAAGCGCACCGACTACGTCGCGATCAGCAACACGGTCATCGGTGTCATGCTGTTGCTGGTCGGTGGCGTCGGCGCGCTGTCACCGCTTATCGGCAACCACGGTGTTATCGCGCTGCTTTCCTTTATGGGCATGGTGGGTGCCGTCCTGGGAATTTGGCTCCCGGAGACCCAGCATGAATAGACCGCGGGGTAACGATCTGCATCGAGCAAACCGCCGACACGCGAATCTTCAGTCCGCCGCTCTCCCCGCCGCGACGGCCTGGGCGTGCAGGCGACGATCGACAATCGGCAGCAGCCACGGCGCGAATCGCAACAGGTAATACGCGCGGCGCGCGTACTTGTCCGGGAAGACATGGAGCTTGTTGTTGCGAACACCCGCGATGGCCCGCTCGACCACGTCGGATGGATTCGAGAGCAAGTGCTGGGGGACGCGGCGCTTTCGCTCGTAGCCAAACTGCGGCGATTCGAGAATCGGCGTCTGGCTGAACGACGGATAGACGTTGGTGACGTAAACGCCCGTTCCCTTCAGGTCCGCCGACAGCGCTTCGCCGAAGCCGCGTAGCCCGAACTTCGACGCGCAGTACGACGACAGCCCCCGGGCACCGGCCCAGCCGGCCAACGACGAGATGTTCAGGATGTGCCCGCTGCCGCGTTCGATCATCGCGGGAAGAAACAGGTTGCAGAGCCGCATGGGCGCCAGCAGGTTCAAGCGGATGAGTTTCTCCCATTGGTCTTGCGGGACATGATCCAGCCGCCCTGCGACGGCAATACCTGCGTTGTTGACGAGGATATCGGGGACGATGTGCTCCCTGGCGCAGGCTGCAAACAGCGCCTCGCACCCGTCTTCCTTCGACAGATCGGCGACAACCTCGCCAATGAGGGCATCCCCGGCATCGTCCGCGATGGAGCCCAACGCCTTGTCGGTAAGGTCCGTGAGTATCAGCTTTGCTCCGGCGGCAGCGAACTGCAGCACCATGTGGCGGCCGAAGCCGCCGGCGGCGCCCGTTATCAGGACTGTCCTGTTAGCGGGATCTGTCATCGTCGATCCTCGTTTTTGCTAATGCGATCCATAGCTTACCAGCAAGACACGCGGCAGGTGACGACTTGATCTGTTGCGAGGTAATCGGTCAGTATCGTCTCGTTCCCGGCAACCGCTCGGCAGAAGGAGGCGCCGTGAAGATTTCCGCTATCCGGGTCTATCAAGTGGACCTGCCACTGGTCGAGGGGCGCTACTCCTGGTCCGAGGGCAAGTACGTCGAGGTATTCGACAGCACGGTCGTCGAGCTGGTCACCGACGACGGCCTGTCGGGTTATGGCGAGGTCTGTCCCCTCGGCCCGTTCTACCTGCCGGCCTTCGGGCCCGGCGCCAGGGCCGGGATCGGGGAACTGTCCGCGACGCTCCTGGGTCAAGACCCGACCGCGCTTGGTCCGATCAACCAGCTCATGGACATGGCGCTCCTCGGTCACCCGTACGTCAAGTCGGCCATCGATATGGCGTGCTGGGATCTTCTCGGCAAGGTGACCGGCAAATCCGTCTGCGACCTGATGGGCGGCAAGTTCGGCGACAGCGTCACGCTGTATCGAGCCATCAGCCAGCGGCCTACCGATGAGATGGCGGAAAACGTCGCCGCGCATCGCAAGGATGGCTATACCCGGTTTCAACTCAAGGTCGGCGGCAACCCGGGCGATGACATCGATCGCATTCATGCCGTCGCGGACATCCTGACCGAAGGCGAGGTGCTCGTCGCGGATGCAAACACGGGCTGGCGCGTGGACGATGCGATCCGGGTCGTGAACGCGGTGCGCGATCGCGACGTTTACATCGAACAACCCTGTCGCTCATATGAGCACTGCCTGACGGTCAGGCGACGCACGTCCCTGCCGTTCATACTCGACGAGAACATCGACGGTATCGATGCGCTGCTGCGCGGCCACGCCGACGGCGCGATGGACGTCATCAACCTGAAGATCTCCAAGGTCGGCGGTCTGACCAGGGCGCGCCAGATCCGGGATCTGTGCGTAACGCTGAACCTGCCGATGACCATCGAGGACAGCTGGGGCGGCGACATCATCACGGCGGCCATTGCTCATCTCGCGCACTCGACACCCGAGTGGCTGCGGTTCTCGGCTACCGACTTCAACAGTTACGTCACCGTGCGCAATGCGAGCGGGGCACCGACGCGGACAGCGGGCCACATGAAAGCGTCGGACGAGCCGGGACTCGGTATCACGCCGGACATGGCCGTGCTCGGCAAACCGGTTGCCGAATACACCTAGTTTCCGAACATCGCCCATAGCAGCAGGTGCCCCGGCAGCTGCAACAGCAGCGGCACCGCTGTCATCAGCACCAGCATGTGCTGTACCGGCGTGAGTTCTGCCCCCGCGGCGAACGGAAACCGGTACACGTGATTGATGTTCGCTTCCGGCCCTGTCAGCCAGCGCGTCAGCAGCAGCACGATCCACGTAGTCAGTACCGCCCAGGGCAATGCGCCGGGGTCGTACCCCAGGCGCCACGGACCCCAGATCATCACCGCCAGCAACGGCACGTGAAACAGCGATATCGCGCGCAGCCACAGCGGAATCTGTTGGTCGAACATGTAGTCGGCGATGCCGGTCAGGCGCGGCAGACGCAGCAGGCGGCCAAAATAACTCACGCTCCACAGGATTTCCGGAACCAGCACCATGCAGGCCACAAGGCTGACGATGAACGAGCTCTCCAGCCACAGGCCCGCGGCGAGCGCGAAGAAAGCGATGTCGGAGAACCACAGGAAATTGCGCGGGCCGTGATGCCGCCAGTAGATCGGGACGATGCCGAGCACCATCGCGGTCCACGCGACCTTCAGCCATAGCGGTACCAGGATGCCTGCCAGCATTTCGTTGCCCATCATTTGCCAATCGGTAAGTTGAGTTCGACGCGCACGCGTTCGGTGTCCGGCAGCTCGGCGGGACGATACGGGTGAGCTCATAGAGAGCCCGAGAATACCGCTTAACGCGATCCACTGGCAGTGCGAGAAGCCACGTGCCTGTCCGGGAGGCCCGTCCATTGCTCCTGGTTATCACGCGTAGGCCCGAGAAATCGCCTGTTGTTGACCGGCTGGAAGGTCCCGTCGAACGAGAGCATCCCATCCGGGCCGAGAATCGCGTCACGAATGCTCGCCTGTCTGCCGACAAAGCAATTCGGCAGGACGGATACGTTCTCGAGACAGACGCCATCTTCGAGCACGACACCGTTGGACAACACGCAGTCGGCATCGAGGCGCGCAAGCCGTCCAACACGACAGTGTTTGCCGATGAACACGTTGGTACCCACGCTGGCCGTGGGTGCGATGTCCGACTGCCAGTCCGCTATCGCGGCGCGATGCAAGGCCGCGCCCGGCACATTGAGGTGCGGCAGGAACCCCTGCACGGCACGCAGGTTCGCCCGATGGTAATCGAGAACATTCGACAGCGCGTTCTCGTAACTCATCGTTCCACCTGCAACGCCGAGCGAATGGCCGCTCAACTTGCCATTTTGTACGCGCCAGAGTCCGGCGCAATTGGCCTCGATATCCGCGGGCAAGTCGTACCGTGACGCATTCGCGACGAGCCGTGAGAAGTCGGCGTCGTACAGGTGATCGCCTTGCAGGTAGAGACAGCTGCCTTCACTCGCCAGGCACTCGGCCAGCAGCTCTTCACCGTGCAGATCCGAGTAGCGTATGGTGATGCCCCATTCGCGGCCGCATCGCAGGCGATTGCGCACGGCGAATTGCTGAATGGATCCCGCTATACGAATGTGCCGGATACCCGCATCGGCGAGCTGCTCGATCAAATAGACGATCAGCGACTTGCCTGCCAACGGTATCAGCGCTCGATGCGTACTCGGCCACAGCGGCTCGAGGGGTGACGATTGATCGCTGAACCCGATCACCGCGATCGGCGGCACGGGGGAAATGTCTTTAGTCTGCATCAGTAGGCTCCTTTGCCGTTGATGACCGCGGGCACGGTTTTCGCGATGATCCCGAGATCGATAAGCACGTTCTGTTGCTTCAGGTAGTCGACGTCGAGTTCAACCTGCTGCTCGAACGAGAGGTCCGAACGCCCGCCGATCTGCCACAGGCACGTGAGCCCGGGATTCGTCTGCAAGCGCTTGCGTTCGGCCGCGGTGTACTTTTCGACCTCTGACGGCAGCGCCGGGCGCGGGCCCACGATCGACATCTCGCCGCGCATTACGTTGATGAGCTGCGGCAGCTCGTCGATCGAGTAGCGCCGGATGATTTTGCCGACCTGCGTGATCCTCGGGTCGTCCTTGATCTTGAACAACACGCCGCCGGCGCTCTCGTTCTTTGCGGTCAGCTCGGCGAGCCGTGCCTCGGCATCGACGAACATCGAGCGAAACTTGAGCATCGCAAACGTCCGGCC
>JABDQH010000026.1 GCA_013042375.1 Woeseiaceae bacterium | reverse complement strand
GAAACGGGCCATCCGCACGCTTTGGCATATTCTCGATCAGATGGACCTGATGTGGATTCCTGTCGAACGCGACTGGCGACTGAATGAGCGGCACTACGGCGCGTTGCAGGGTCTTAACAAGGCAGAGACTGCGGCAAAGTACGGTGATGACCAGGTACATATCTGGCGCCGCAGCTACGACATCCCGCCGCCGCCACTCGAGGACGATGACCAACGTCACCCGAAGTTCGACCGTCGTTACGCCGGGGTCGAGGGCCTGCCCGGTGCAGAGTCGCTCAAGCTGACGCTCGAACGCGTGCTGCCATGCTGGGAACACAGCATCGTGCCGGACCTCCGGGCCGGCAAAAACGTGCTGATATCCGCGCACGGCAACAGCCTGCGCGCACTCGTCAAGATGCTCGACGAGGTATCTGACGAAGAGATCACGGGGTTCAATATCCCGACCGGCGTGCCGCTCGCCTATGAACTCGACGATGACCTGAAGCCTATCTCGAGCGAGTTCCTCGGCGACCCCGAGGAAATCGCCAAGGCCGCGGCGGCCGTCGCGGCACAGGGCAAGGCCAAGTGATATATACGCTCGGTGACCGCGCGCCCGTATTCGAGGGCGCCGGTCACTTCGTCGCAGACAATGCGACGATCATCGGCAGCGTCAGGCTCGGGGACAAGGCGAGCGTGTGGTTCAACGTCATATTGCGCGGCGACAACGACTGGCTCGTCGTCGGCGCACGCAGCAACATCCAGGACGGTTCGGTCCTGCACACCGACCCCGGGCTCGAACTCGCCGTGGGCGCCGGCGTGACCGTCGGCCACAAGGCCATGCTGCACGGCTGCGCGATCGGCGACAACTCCCTGATCGGTATCGGCAGCACGGTGCTGAACGGCGCACGCATCGGTCGTGACTGCATCGTGGGTGCGCACGCGCTGGTCACGGAAGGCAAGGAGTTTCCGGACGGCTCGTTGATCCTCGGTGCGCCGGCCAAGGTCGTGCGCCAGCTCGAAGACGAAGAGATCGCCCAGATCGGCGCATCGGCCGACCACTACGTCGACAACGCGGCCCGCTACAACTCAGGCCTGGTCCCTGGGGGCTGAGCGGCGGCGCGCCCTCGAAGGATCGACGACCCTTACGAGACCCTCCTGACTCGTTGTCGCGACGAGCCGCCCGTCGGTGGTGAAGAAATGACCTCGCGCATAGCCGCGAGCGCCACCCGCGTTGGGGCTCTCCATCGAGTACAGCAGCCACTCGTCGATGCGAAAGCCACGATGGAACCATAAAGCGTGGTCGAGGCTCGCCATGATGACGTTGCCGCGCGTGAACGACAGACCGTGCGGCAGGGTCGATGTCGCGAGCAGTTCGAAGTCCGACACGTAGGCGAGCAGGTTCTGATGCAGCGCCACGTTGTCCGGCAACGTATCGAGCGCGCGAATCCAGACGTGCTTGGCCGGTTCCCCCCTGGTGGGCGAATCGAGCTCCGTCTGCTCGACCGGGCGAAACTCGAACGGTCTTTCGTCGGCCATGAAGCGACGCATCTTGACCGGGATCTTGTCGAGGACATCGGCCGCCAGGTGAGTCAGATCCCTGAGACCATCGGGCGCCGGCACGTCGGGCATGGCCACCTGGTGTTCGAGGCCGGTTTCGGGATTCTGAAACGAGGCCGCGAGATTCAGTATCGGCCGTCCGTGCTGGATCGCGACGACGCGGCGGTTCGAAAAACTGCCGCCGTCGCGCGCGCGATCGACCTCGTAAATAATCGGCGCTTCTATGTCGCCGCGGCGCAGGAAATACGCGTGCAGCGAATGGGCAACGCGGTTTTCGACGGTGTGCTGGGCAGCCGACAGGGCCTGCCCGAGCACCTGCCCGCCGAAGACCTGCGGACTGCCTATATCGCGACTGGCGCCACGGAAAATATTGTCTTCGATCCTCTCCAGCTTGAGCAGCTGAATCAGGTCCGCGAGTATCGGGTGCATCTTGGCGGCGTTAGACAGTCTAGTCGTCCAGGCGACCACCATCGACGGCGATGCCCGTGCCGCTGACGAACGCGGAATCATCGCTGGCGAGGAACAGCGCTACCTTGGCAACGTCGACGGGCTCGCCGATGCGGCGCGACGCGGATCGCTTGATGCAATAGTCGCGCAGGCCTTCATTCCTGCGAAACGTATCGCGACTTTCGGGCGTCATGACGCCGCCGGGCTGAATGTAGTTGGCCGTAATACCATGCTCACCGGTTTCGGCAGCCATCGCTCGCGTCAGGTCGGCAAGATCCTGCTCGGCGCGCGCAGCCGCGTCGGCGCCGTCGACGGTGAAGAAACTGCGCAGCAAACCGAGGTTGATGATACGACCCGCCGGACTCTTCTTGAGATGGGGCAGCGCGGCCCGATACGCGGCGAGAACCAGCGACGCACGTTGCTTGATCACTGTCTCGAGCGCCTTGTCCGCCTTCGACAAAAGTGCCTCCAGGCGCAGCGGGAAATCCGTGACCACGATGTCGAGAGAGCCGAGCGCCTGCGCCGATTCGCTGACGAGCGTCGAGACGCTGTCGGTGTCGGTGAGGCTGCACACCTTTCCCGTGATGCCCTTGACCGAGTGGTAGTGCTGTTCGACACCGCTGTTGGCGGTATCGGCCGCAACGACTGTTGCACCGTGCTTGATCAGCGTTCGCGCGATGGCCTCGCCGATGCCATCGGCGGCGTTCAGGACCAGTGCATTGAGCCCGTAAAGGCGCTGGGGGTCGCCCATAATCTACCTCTTGCCGGCGAAATTACTCGGCTAACGCATAGTCCGCGAATTGCCGGCGCAATTCAATCTTCTTGACCTTGCCGGTCGCCGTGTGCGGCAGCTCGTCGACGAATTCGACCGCGTTCGGTATCCACCAGTCCGCGACCTTGCCCTTGAAAAACCCGAGCAGCTCATCGCTCTCCACGGCCGCACCTTCGGCCCGGACTACGATCAGCAGCGGCCGTTCGGTCCACTTGGGATGCGCTACGCCGATGACGGCAGCCTCGGCCACGCCCGGATGCGCCATGACGGTGTTCTCGAGCTCGATCGAGCTGATCCACTCGCCGCCGGACTTGATCACGTCCTTGGTGCGATCAGTGATGGCCATGTAGCCCTGTGGGTCAATCGTCGCCACGTCGCCGGTCTCGAACCAGCCATCGTCGGTATGGGTTTCGGCACTGCCTTCGAGTTTGAAATAGTCGCTGCAGATCCAGGGTCCGCGCACCTGGAGCGCACCGTAGGCGACGCCGTCCCACGGCAGCTCCGCGCCCTCGTCGTCGACGATGCGCAGCTCGCAGCCGAAGATGCCACGCCCGGCCTTGGTTCCGAGGTCGATCTGCTCTTCCTCGCTGAGTTCCTCCCAACCGTGCGACGGTGTGTTCGCCGTGCCGAGCGGACTCATCTCGGTCATACCCCAGCCCTGGATCAGCTGCACGTCATGAACCTTGCGGAATTGCTCGATCATGACGCGAGGCACAGCCGCACCGCCGACGATCGTACGATCGAGCATGTCGAGCCGCTTGCCCGCCTGCTCACAGTACTGCAGCAGGCCCAGCCAGACCGTCGGCACACCGAGGGCGATATTGACGTCTTCCGACTCCATCAGCGCATAGAGCGCCTCGCCATCGCCCATTTTCGGCCCCGGGAATACAATCTTCGCCCCTACCATCAGGGCCGAATACGGAATGCCCCAGGCGTTGACATGAAACAGCGGTACCACGGGCAGCACGCAATCGCGCGCCGAGAGGCTCATCGTGTCGGGTGCGACGGCCGCGTATGCGTGCAGCACCGTCGAGCGATGGTCGTACAGGACACCCTTGGGATCCCCCGTCGTCCCCGACGTGTAGCAAAGCGCGGACGCCGTACGCTCGTCGAACTCGGGCCAGTCGTACTCCGACGACTCGGCGGCAATCAGGTCCTCGTAGCACACAGCGTTGGGTAAGGTCGTCTCAGGCATGTTGGCGGCATTCGTCATGACGACGAATCCCTCAACGCCCGGGATCTGCGGCAGCAGCTTCTCGAGCAGCGGCACGAACATGACGTCCGTGAAGATGTAGCGGTCTTCGGCATGGTTGATGATGAAGACGAGCTGCTCGGGAAAGAGCCGCGGATTGATCGTGTGGCAGACCCGGCCGGAGCCGCTAACGCCATAATAGGTTTCAAGATGACGATAGTCGTTCCACGCGATCGTGGCGACGCGATCGCCGTGCTCGAGGCCGAGCCGCTCGAGCGCGTTGGCGAGCCGGCGCGCCCGGGCCATGGCATCGGCGATCGTACAGCGGTGCGCCGGATCGTCCATCGTCACCGATACGATTTCGCGGTTGCCGTGGAATCTTTCCGCGTGCTCCGCGATCGTCGAAATCAGCAGAGGCCTGTCCATCATCAGTCCGTGCATGTGTATCCCCCGTCGTCTTGTTCTGGCGTCAGATAACCATCAATTTTTCATAAGCTTATATGCCGAATCGTCGGCAAAAACCATGCTATGCTTTGCCGGTAACACGCAATATCCCGGAGGGGGAGACATGAGACCGACAGGATCAAGCTTACAGAAACTTGGCCCGACCCTGTTAATGGGTCTGGCCGGCCTGGCTGTCGCCGTGCCCGCGGCGGCACAGGAACAGACCAAGAGCCCGGGACTCGAGGAGATCATCGTAATTTCCAAGAGTCGTGGTGCCGTCAGCGTCATGGATGTACCGACGGCGATCACCGCCGTGACGGGCACGCAGATGGAAGCGTCCGGCGTCAAGAGCATGGAGGACCTGCAGCAGAACGTGCCGGGGCTCATCGTCGGCGGCAGCCAGACGACGACTACAAAGAACTTTGCGATCCGCGGTATCGGCTCGACGTCCAACAACTTCGGCGTCGAGTCGTCGGTCGGACTGTACGTGGACAATGTCTACCGGTCGCGCCAAAGCTCGATGATCAACGAACTGGTCGACGTCGAGGCCGTCGAGGTCCTGCGCGGCCCGCAAGGCACGCTGTTCGGCAAGAACACGGCTGCCGGCGCCATCCAGGTGCGCACGGTCGCCCCGAGCACAGACAGCGTCGATGCGTTCGTCGAACTCCAGGCCGGCGATCGCAACCTGCAGCGCATTGCAGGTGCCGCCAACATCCCGCTGACCGACAACCTCGCCTTCCGCGGCACGATCTTCTCGTCCAAGCGTGACGGCTACGTTGCCAACCACAACTACGACCTGAGCGGCCCGATCCCGTCGCTCGTGGTCGAGGACGACCTGTTCAACGACCGCGACCGCCTCGGGCTGCGCATGCAGCTCGGTTACGACAATGGCGACGACCTGAGCGTGCGCGTGATCGGCGACTATTCGGAGATCGACGAGATATGCTGCATCGGCACGTCGCGCATCGACAGCGTGTATCGTCGCAGTACGTCGACCCCGTCTGTCGGCGACTTCGGTCCGGACTTCGCCCGGCTCATGAC
>JABDQH010000024.1 GCA_013042375.1 Woeseiaceae bacterium | reverse complement strand
ACGGCCGTTAATGTCGATTTGTTCATATTCGCAGGGTGTTACCACTCGGCCAGCAATTTAAGCATGTTGCCAGTGCCGTGTGAAGCGGGGTCGCCTATTAAGTAAAATCAATGACTTACGTCAGGCGAACAGGGCCCGATAGGAGTCGGTTCCCTCGGCCTGGGCCAGCAGCAGCTCGAGATAGTTGTCGCCACTCATCGGGTCGCCGAACAGGAGTCCCTGCGCGTAGGTGCAGCCCATTTTTTGCAGGGCGGCGAGCTGCGCCTCGTTCTCCACGCCTTCGGCGACCACATCCATATGGAGGTTGTGTCCCATCTGGATGATCGTGTCGACGATGGTCGCATCGTCTGCATTGGTAACGACGTCGCGGACGAAGGAACGATCGATCTTGAGGGTGCTGATCGGGAACTGCTGCAATGCGCTCAGCGACGAGTAGCCGGTGCCGAAGTCGTCGATTGCAAGGTGCAGGCCAAGACCGTAAAGCTGGTCGAGCAAACTGATCGTGCGTTCGGGGTTCTCCATCAGCGTCGTTTCGGTGATCTCGAGCTCGAGCGAGGTCGGCGAGACCTCGTGGCCGCGAAGGATCGAGCCGATGCGCTTGATGAAATTCGCTTGTCTAAGCTGCTTGAGCGACAGATTCACCGACACACGGCCCGGCGAGCCGACGCTGTGCTGCCACAGGCGGAAGTCTTCGCAGACCTTGTCGAGCACCCATTCACCGATCTCGATGATCAGGCTGGTCTCCTCGGCAATCGGGATGAAGTCCGAGGGGAGAATGAGGCCACGCTCGGGCAATTCCCAGCGGACGAGCGCCTCGGCGCCGTCTACATTGCCGGTCTCCAGGTTGTACTTGGGTTGGTAGTGCACAAGCAGCTCATCGCGCTCGAATGCACGTTTCAGCTTGCTCTTCGTCATCAGGCGCTCGACCGAAGCCTCGTTCATCGACGGCGCGTAGAATGTGAACATGTTGCCGCCGGCCTTCTTGGAACTGTACAGCGCCGCATCGGCGTTACGAATCAGGTCGATGACGTTCGGCGCATCCTTGGGGTAATACGCGATGCCCATGCTGGCCGTCATGAAGACTTCGTGTCCCTGCACGAAGAACGGGTCGGCCAGCCGCTCGATAATACCGTGCGCGAGTTCGCGCGTGCCTTTCTGGCCGTCCTCGTCAGGCCCGAGTCCGTCGACGATGACGGCAAATTCATCGCCGGCAAGTCGACCAATCACGGAGTCTTCGGGTAGCGCGGCCGTCAGGCGCTCGGCGACGGTCTCGAGCGTCGCGTCACCTGCCAGGTGCCCGAAGGTGTCATTGATTTCCTTGAAGTGATCGATATCGACGTAGAACAGGGCCAGCGGCTTGCCCGCGCGTCGTGCTCTGGCGATGGCGCGCTGCAGCAGGTGCTGAAACTGCATGCGATTGGGGATGCGCGTCAGCGGGTCGATGCGAGCGAGATAACGTATGCGCTTTTCCGCGCGGCGTCTTTCGGTGATGTTCTGCGCGGCGTAGATCCGGTTGCTACGGCCGCTATGATCGCTCTCCACGATCGAGCACGTATACGAGACCGGAATAGACTCGCCGTACTTGGTTTCGAACATTGCCTCGGTTGGCAGGCCGGAGGGCGGATGGTCCGCGATGGAACGGGTCTGGCTGGCGTTGACGAGACAGTCGATCGACATACCCTTGAGTTCCTGCTCGTCGTAGCCGAGCAGGTGCGTCGTTGCGGCATTGATGCGCTCGACGTGCCCGTCATCGCTCGTGACGATGATGGCTTCGTTCATGCCGGACAGGATGCTGTCGACGTAGTCGCGCGAATGGGTCGTGACGCGCAGCTTGTCACGCATGTCATTGAAAACGCGGGCGAGCGCTCCGAGTTCGTCGTCGTGCTTGACCGGCAGCGGCTCCCCGAAATCGGAGTCGCGGAGCCGCTCGGCCGCGGACTTGAGCTCGTTGATGCGCCGCGTATGATCGCGCAGCGCTTGCCAGATGACGCTCCCGCTGAGCAGCAGAACGGTGATCGTGCCGCCGATGATCCACATGTAGCTGCCACGACGCTCCTCGTTGCCGATTGCCTCGAGCTCGCGCTTGAAGCTCACCAGCTCGGCGTGCAGCGGTTTGAGATCGAACGAGCCCGACAGGCGCCCGACTTCAGTCTCGTCACGCACGACCGGGTAGGAGAGCAGCAGTTGCTCGTCAAGCCGGGTCGCCGCCGTGGCGTCGCCCGCCCGGGGGTAGTTGCCGCCCGACACCGTCGTGTCCGGGTTGAGGCTCAGCCGCAGGCCGGTGAGTTCGGGATACTCGCCCATGGCTCGATCCAGTGCCTGGCTCAATACAGCGGCATCGGCCGCGCCGGGCTCGAATCGTAGCTGGTTGGCGATCGCGTGCAGGTCCGCGAGGGCGCGTCGCTCGAAGCTCTGCTCGAGCAACATACCGTGTTCGCCATTGCTGGCAGACGCCATCTGCTTGGTCAGCCAGATGTACTGACCGTAGAAAAGCGCGAGCACGACGCCGGCACCGATGATGCCAATCACCATCGTGTGCCAGAAAAATTTGGGTATCCTGCCGCCGATCATGGTTTCGTTATTATTCGGCCAAGTAGTTTTCGAGCAGTGTAGCACCACGGCTCGGCGGGCAACCCGGAAACGGGGTCCGGAGCCGAAAAATACGGGCGTTTTCGACCACTTATGGCGAATTTAGCAGGTTATGGCTAAAGTTCGTGCGCAGTCCCGGGCCGCTGCGGCACAGGGCTATCCATGCCCTAGTCGTCGTGCTGGTGGCGCTTCTCGACGAAACCGACGGGATCGGGCTGCTCTGTCGTCCTCATCTGGCCTTCGACCACCGCACCTTCGGCCACCGCGATTGCCGCGCCCGTGACCGTGCCCGTGATCCTCGCGGTATCGGAGATCTCGACCTTGCCACGAGCGATGATGTCGCCTTCAACGTGGCCGGAAACGACCACGTGGTCGGCCCTGATGGTACCGCTCCAATAGCCGTCCTGGACCAGCGACAGCGTGCCGTCGACGTCGCAGTCACCGTCGACTTCGCCATGGACCTGAATATCGGCCTTGCCCGTGATCATGCCCGAGATCTTGCAGCCGACGTTGATCAGGGTCGGTGCGCCGCCGCTGCGGTCGCGGAACCGCCTGAGTCTGGAATCATTCATGGGCGCATAGTAGCCGTCGAGAAGCGCCGTGTTAATGGCCGCGGGTCACTTTTCGTGGTAGCCATAGCCGAGCGACTCGATCGACACGAGAATGCCCCCCTCGAACAGGAGCCGGCGCATTAGTTTGCGCGGGCCGAAGTTGTAAATGTACTCGGTGACCATCACTTCCTGTGCGATCCCGTAACCCGGAAAGTGTCGCGTCGTCCAGCCTCCACCGAGATCGCGCTCTATCGGAATGTTGATGCTGCGCAGGGTGCGGCCGACATGCCGCATCGTCGTCGGTTCCCCGCAGGCTCGCAGCACCTCCGCCTCGTGCATGTTCTTGATTACAATTCGATTGCCGCAGCGAAACGCATGTGCGGGCGTGCACACCAGCGTCAGGACGATGCCTGCAACGAGCAGCGGGATGGGCAGTTTCATATGCCACAGCATAGCAAAGGTGTCAGGCGCGGGGCTCGCGGACCGGACGCACCGCGCCGGTTATGGTAAAACTGCATGTTCGCCCCTCTCGGGCCAAACGTCGAAGGAATCGTTTTGCAGCAGGGTTTCGAGAAACGCCTGGCCGCTGCCACGGCGAGCGGCGCCGACGCCTTGTATGGCGGGCTGAAGGGCGTCGAGAAGGAGTCTCTGCGCGTCGGCGACGACGGCTACCTGGCGCAGACGCCGCACCCGAACGGCCTCGGCTCGGCTTTGACCAATCGCTACATAACAACCGATTTTTCAGAGGCGCTCCTCGAGTTCGTCACGCCCGCGTTCACGACCACGTGGGAGGCGTTGCGCTGTCTGTGCGACCTGCACCAGTACACCTACGGCCAGCTCGATGGCGAGATGCTGTGGAGTTCGAGTATGCCGTGCCGCATTCCATCCGACCGCGATATACCGCTCGCGCGCTACGGCGATTCGAACGTCGGCCGCATGAAAACGATCTATCGCCGTGGGCTCGGATATCGCTACGGCCGCGAGATGCAGCTTATAGCGGGCGTGCATTTCAATTATTCGTTACCGGTCGATTTCTGGCCTGCCTATCGGGATACCGTCGGTAGCGATCTCGACATCGAGGACTTTCGCTCCGACCAGTACCTCGCAATGATTCGCAATTTCCGGCGCATGGGCTGGATCGTTCTCTACCTGTTCGGCGCATCGCCGGCCGTGTGCAAGTCGTTTGGCGGACCAGCGGCGAGGTTGTCCTCGCTCAATGCCGACACCTGGTTTGAACCATGGGCGACGTCGCTGCGCATGAGCGACCTCGGTTACAGCAACAAGAACCAGTCGCGCATCAATATTTCACTCAACAGTCTCGATGAATACGTGCAGGACCTGACCCGGGCGATCCGGACGCCGGAACCCGCCTACGACGAAATCGGCGTGAAAACAAACGGCGCTTACCGGCAGCTCAACACGAATCTCTTGCAGATAGAAAACGAGTATTACTCGCCGATCCGGCCCAAACGCGTGGCCCGTTCGGGCGAGCAACCGACAGCGGCGCTGCGTCGTGCCGGCATCCAGTACGTGGAGGTGCGCTCCCTCGACCTCAACATGTTCGACCCTTCCGGGGTCAACCAGAATACGATGCGTTTTCTCGAGGTGTTCCTTATCTACTGCCTTCTCGAGGACAGCCCGAGAATAGACGATACGCATCTGGACGAAATCCGTTACAACCATGCGGAAACGGCGAAGCGTGGCCGCGACCCGGCGTTTCGGCTGCGCCGCGACGGGCAGGAGGTGCCGCTGCGGTCCTGGGCTGGCGAGATTCTCGACAACGTGCTCGCCGTCGCCCGGGCGATCGATCGCGAGGACGACAATTACTCGTCGGCCGTGCAGACCCTGCGCGAGCGAGTCGACGATGCCGGGTCGACGCTGTCCGCGCGCATCGTCGATGAGCTTTCCTCGACCGGCAGCAGCTTCTTCGAGTTTGCGCTGGATATGGCACAAGGGCATCGTGACTACTTCGCGTCCATCGAGCCGTTGCGAGAGTCGCAGGCGAGTTTGCTGGCCGAGGAAGCGGCCGACTCGCTGCTACGGCAAAGGGAAATCGAGGCTGGTGACGATATTTCGCTCGACGAGTACCTCGAGCGGTATTTTGTGGCCTGCTGAGTCCCGTTGCGCCGCCATCGTGTGCGGCCCGTCACAAAATTGCGCTGCTCCGGTAGGAGGCGCCGGCCAATTTAACTAAACTCCTCGCATGTGCCTGATTCGGCACGCGAATTGTTGATGACGGAAACAAGTGATCAGGACCTTCTTAATAGGCATCATACTCGGCGCTGTCGCCGCGGCGGGCGCCCTGTACGCGTTTCCCGCGGTTGACCAGGAGCGCGAGCCCTCACTCGTCTCGGTGGCGCCTAACGGGGGCAATATAGAGATGTTCCACGTCAACGTGCCGATGGACCGCGTGCTGGTCGGCGCGCCCAGTGAGGCCGGCGCCGTGCCCGATGGTCTCGAGTGGCCGGATGATGCATCGCTGGTCGGTGTGCGCACGGAGATGTTCAAGATTCGCAATGCGCGTGACAGCGTTGTCGGCATCGCGGCGCGTACCACGGCAACGCGGGGCGACGAAGACATCATCGACTGGGTCCTGCATCTGCCCGCGCGCGGCTCGGTGTTCGCCAGCATGGAATCGAATCTGCGCGAAGGCGGCATACGCGATGGCGCTATTCGCTCCGGATCCCGCGAGTTCAGCTCACTGGGCGGATCATTGACGGAGCGCTGGATCGCGGACACGTCCGGTGACGAAGACGCACCCCAGGGTCGCATAGAACTGCAGGCCATCTATCGCGGGCAACCGGAACGGCTGGCGGATGAGCAGGAGGCGGTCGAATGAAACATATCGTCTCGCTTCTCGTGGGTATGGCCGCGGGCGTCATGTTGTTCTGCCTGGGCCTTGTCTATAACCCGTTCATCGCGGATCGGGGCGTGTCGCCGCTTGCCGTCGCCGGTGCTGACGTCATCACGCTGACCTTTTCGCCCGTTCCCGACGAGACTATCGTGTATACGAATGACGGCGAGTCCGTGCATTTGCCAAATCCGGTCAGGGTGCAGCAGCTGTGGGAGCCGCCGGTTCGGCAGACGACTGCGGCCGTGATGCAGATGCGCAATGCGCGCGGTGAACCGGCCGGCCTCGGCATCAAGTTCGGATCCAGGTCCGAAAGCACACGCCTGTTGCGAGGTGATGTGATCCAGGACAGTGCCTGGTACCTCTACTTGCCTGAGCACGGCAGCCTGTTCATCCATCAGAGCGAGGACTACTGGCCCTTCCTGCGCGATGTCGCCTTTTCGGCATGGCGCAACTCTGCCAATAACTGGCGCGGCGGCTGGTTTGGCGATACGACAGCCGGGCCGGGTGCGCTGGGTACGGCGGCTGCCAAGGGCGCCTCCGGCGAGCTTCGCAGCCTGGACATGGAGGCCGTCGAATCCCTGTCCGTCAAGGCATTCTCGACCGACATCGGCCTCATTGCCGCCGAGGGTCGGCTCGTCATCGCGATGCCGGAAGACGAAGCGGCGGGCGAGGTCGATTAGTCGACGCGACTGGCCCGCAAGGACTAGCCTGCAAGTTCCTTTAGCTGCACCTCGGCGTCGGCGAGCTGCTCTGCCGATACTTCAACACGGTTCTCGATCAGTTGCTTCGATTGCACGAAGTCGCGTGCTGCGTTTATCGCATCGGTGGCGATGATGTGCTCATTCTTCAGGTAGATGCAGGAGAAGGAGCATTGCGCCGGGTTGCCGCGAATCACGACTTCGTCGTATCCCTCCGACAAGCCGGCAATCTGCAGTTTGAGGTCGTACTGGTCCGACCAGAACCACGGTACCTGGCAATACGCCGCATCCCTGCCGCAGATGTTTGCGGCTGCCGTCTTGGCCTGCTCCAACGCGTTGTGCACGGACTCGAGCCGCAGGTTCCTGTCGTAAATGCCGTTGGGATGCAGCGTGCAGTCGCCGACGGCGTAGATGTCGGGGTCGCTCGTGACGCAGCGGTCGTCGACGATGATGCCGTTGTCGACCTCGAGACCGGCCTCGATCGCCAGTTCGGTGTTCGGCACGATGCCGACGCCGATGACCACGAGATCCGCCGGGACCGATTCACCTGCCGATGTCGTCACGGCCCTGACGCGTCGCTTGCCGTCGATCGATGTCGCGCTCGTGGCGAGGCGCAGCTTGACGCCGTGGTTGGTGTGCTGGATCTGGTAGAAGTCGGAGACCTCGGGCGAGACCACACGGCTCATGACACGATCCTCCGTTTCCAGGACGGTCACGTCGAGGCCGGCCTGTTGTGCGACGGCGGCAACCTCGAGCCCGATGTACCCGGCGCCGATGACGACCAGGCTTTTGCCCTTGTCGAGGTCCTTACGTATACCCTCGACGTCGGCGATGCTTCGCAGGTAGTGAACGCCGGGGAGGTCGGCGCCTTCGACAGGCAGCCGGCGCACGCGTGAGCCCAGCGCAAGCACGAGCTTATCGTAGGCGATCGTCTCGCCGGCATCGGTCATCACGCACCCGGCCTCGCGGTCGATCGCTGCAATCCTCGTCTCGAGATGCACGTGGACGCCTTCGTAAAAGGACTCGGGTTTGAAGTACAGCCGTTCGGCCGGCATTTCGCCCGCGAGGAACTTCTTCGACAATGGCGGCCGCTGGTACGGCAGGTATGGCTCGTCGCCGACCAGCACGATACGGCCGTCGAACTCGTACTGGCGCAGGCTGGCGACAACCTGCCCGGCAGCATGGCCCGCGCCCGCGATGACAATGGTCTCGCTCAAGTGGCTCTCCTTATACCGGGACGAGCGGCCACAGGATCGGCAACAGCACCATCACGGTGATGAAGACGACGATCGTCAGCGGCACGCCGACCTTCAGGTAATCGACGAAGCGGTAACCACCCGGACCCATGACCAGGATGTTCGCCGGGTGGGAGATCGGGCTCGTGAAACTCGCCGACGCAGCCATCGCAACGGCCATCATGGCCGGATAGGGATCGACACCGAGGTCGCCCATGGCCGAGAGAACAATCGGGGACATCAGGACGACGAGGGCGGCGGTGGGAATGATCATCGTCGCCATCGCAGTGAGAATGTAAAGACCCATAATGACGGGCCAGGGACCTGCGTCGCCGAGCAGGTCCATCACCTGTGTCGCGAGGTACTCGGCGGCGCCGGTTTCCTGCATGGCCGTACCCAGCGGCAGCATGCCCGCGATCAGGAAGATCGCGCGCCAGTCGATCGCACGGTAGGCCTGTTCCATGTTCAGGCAACCGGTCAACACCATGATCGAGCCGCCAATGACCGCGGCGATCGAGATCGGCGCGTAGCCCATCATGACCGTCAGCACGACGCCGAGCATGATTGCCGCTGCGAGCGGGGCGCGGCGCGTATCGGGCGGCTCCTGGCCGAGCGGCGTCAGGATCAGGAAGTCGGAGTCGGTCGACAGCAGCTGCAGACGGTCGCGCGGGCCGAGCAGCAGCAACGCGTCTCCGATCTGCAGGCGCTCATCGGCGATATCGGTGCCGACCGTCTCGCCCTCTCGCCAGATGCCGGCGAGCTCGATGCCATAGCGCTCGCGGAAGTTGAGCTCGCCGACGGTACGGCCGGCCAGCGCGCTGCGCGGATCGAGCGTTGCGTCCATGAGCGTCAGGCGCTCCGATTCGAACGGCGCGACGTTGGACGAGACCTTGGTGTCGATCTCGAGCTCCTGCAGGCCGCGCAGGACGTCGAGATCGCTATGCTGGCCTTCGAGGAGCAACAGGTCGCCGCCGTCTAGGACTTCGTCGCCGCGTGGCATGACGGTGAGTTCGCCGTCGCGGAAGGTCGCGACGACGCGAAAATCGAATACCTCGGCGAGCCGGCTCTTGGCCAGTGTCGCACCCACCAGCCCGCTTGCCTTGGGCAGACGAACGACGAACATGCGCTCGTCGGCGTGGTACTCCGCGGCGAGCCTTTCCTCGTTGAGTATGTCGACCGTCGCGAAATCGGAGTATTTCTCGAGCTCCTCGATCGCGCCCGTCTCACCCTGGACGAGTACCTGGTCACCCGCCTTGAGAGGGACGTAGGCGAGGTTGGTGAGGCGGTAGGAGCCGCGGCGCAGGATACCGACTACCGAGACATCGAAGCGCGAGCGAAAAGCGGCATGCCGCACGAGCTCGGATACCACGGGCGAGCTATCGGAAATCGTGACGATGGCGTAGCCGATCTTGGCCGCCACCATGGACTTGAGGACGGGCGCTTCGCGCTCGATGACGAGGTCGGACCAGCGCCGTAGTTCGCGGAACTGGTCGACCCGGCCCTGCACGAGCAGGCCGTCGCCGCCGCGAATGACGGTCTGGCGCCCGGGCAATGTCTCGCTGCGACCCTGGCGAAAAATCGACAGGATGATCAGACCCGTCGACGTGCCGATGCGGCTTTCGGCGAGCGTCTTGCCGACGAGGATGGAGTCGGTCGGCACGCGCAGCATGAAGGTACGTTCCTGCAACTTGTAGCGCGCGCGCAGGCTGCGCTGACTGACGTGTTTGTCGCGTGCCACCTTCATGCGCGGCAGCAGCAGGCGGCCGCCGAGCGCCACGAACAGGACGCCGACGACCATGACGGCGCCGCCGATCGGCGTGAAGTCGAAGAGCCCGAAGGGTTCGTAACCGCCGATGGCGAGCGATTCGGCGATCAGCAGGTTGGGTGGCGTACCGATCAGGGTCATGAGACCGCCGAGCAGGGTGGAGTACGCCAGCGGCATGAGCAGGCGCGACGGCGCGATACGCGTACGCCGCGCGACCTCGATGACGACCGGGAGCATGAGGGCGGCGACGCCGATGTTGTTCATGAAGGCCGAGAGGACGGCGCCCGTGATCATGATGACGACGATCAGCGAGAATTCGCGTCGGCCGCCGATGCGCATGACCTGGCGGCCGATGATGTCGGCAATACCGGTGCGCGTGAGCCCTTCGCTGAGGATGAACATGGCCCATACGGTGATGACGGCGCTGTTGCTGAACCCGGCGAAAGCTTTATCTGCCGTGACGATTTCGGGCAGGCCGATCGCGAGCGTGCCGAGGACCAGGAGGGCGACGAGGTCCATGCGGATGACCTCGCTGATGAAAAGGACCAGCGAAATGGCAAGGATGCCGAGAACCAGTGCAATTTCGAAGGTCATGCGCGCTTTATACACGACCTATTCCTTTTAACAACCTTGGCTTAAAGTGTGTCTTTATATACAGTACTGGATATAAGTACAGATCAATTTCGGGGTGTGTTATGCAGGTTGCAGAGCAGGATTTCGATTACCTTGGCCGTCTTAATCGGGCGCAGAGAGTTGCGGCAGAATTCGGCGGGCGCGATGACGACGGGTGCTTCACGGCACCGCCCCTGTTGATCATTGCCGGGGCCGGAACGGGCAAGACAATGACGCTCGCGCATCGCGTCGCGCATCTCGTCGTCGAGGGCGTCGCCGCCGAACGCATACTGTTGTTGACGTTCACTCGACGGGCGGCACAGGAGATGACGCGTCGCGTCGAAAACATCGTGCACGCGTCGGCGCGGGACGCCGCACCGCTGCCATCGGGCGGCTTGCCCTGGTCCGGCACGTTCCACTCGATCGCCAACCGCCTGTTGCGTCGTTTCGCACACAACTTAGGTTTAGATCCCGGCTTCTCGGTGCTCGATCGTGGCGACGCAGCCGACATGATCGACGTCGTTCGTCACGAACTCAAACTGACGCGTGCGTCGCGGCGCTTCCCGAAGAAAGACACCTGCCTCGCGATCTACTCGCGCCGCGTCAATACACAGAAACCGCTGGCGGAAACGCTGGACCAGTTTTACCCGTGGTGCGTCGACTGGGCGGACGAGCTCGGCGAGCTCTTCCGCCACTACGTCGAACGCAAGCAGCAGAGCCAGTCACTCGACTACGACGACCTGTTGCTGTACTGGAAGCATCTCGTCGGCGAGCCCGAGTTCGCCGAGGAGATCGGCTCGTGGTTCGACCACGTACTCGTCGATGAGTACCAGGACACGAATCTCGTGCAGGCGGAGATACTCAAGGCGCTGAAACCGCGGGGCAATGGCGTGACCGTAGTCGGTGACGATGCCCAATCGATCTACTCGTTCCGAGCTGCCGAGGTCGAGAACATTCTCGGATTTCCCGACCAGTTCGTCCCCACGGCGCAGGTCATTACGCTCGAGCAGAACTACCGCTCGACGCAGCCCGTGCTCGACGCGGCCAACTGCCTGATCGCGCAAAGTGAGCGCCAGTATCGCAAGAACCTTTTCTCCGAGCGCCGGGACGGTGCCAGGCCGGCCTACGTGACGGTCGAGGACGGCGACGCCGAGGCCGAGTTCGTTGTCGAGAAGATACTGGCCAATCGTGAACAGGGCATGCAGCTCAGGGAGCAGGCAGTGCTGTTCCGCGGATCGCATCACTCGGACCGCCTCGAACTCGAGCTCGTGCGCCGCAATATCCCTTACGTCAAGTACGGCGGCCTCAAGTTCCTCGAGGCGGCGCATGTCAAGGACCTGCTGTCGGTGCTCAAGTGGGCCGAGAACCCCAAGAACGAGGTCGCGGCGTTTCGCGTGCTCAAGCTGCTGCCCGGCATGGGACCGTCCTACGCGGCGCGCTGCTTCGCGCATCTTGCCCTCAACGGTCATCGGCTCGGATCGCTCGCGGAGTTCCGGCCGCCGGCCGCCGCGGCCGGCGACTGGCCGGCATTTTGCGAGCTGCTCGTCGATCTTGGTGATACAGAGGCCGCGACGCAGGGCTGGCAGGCGCAGGTAACGCAGGTGCGTCACTGGTACCAGCCGCATCTCGAGCGCATATACGACGGCATCGATACGAGAGAAGCCGACCTCGAGCAGCTCGAACAGATCTCGGGACGCTACCCGACGCGCGAGCGCTTCCTGACGGAACTGACGCTGGACCCGCCCAGCGCCGCCGGCGACCTCGCGGGAGATCCGTTACTCGACGAGGACTACCTGGTCCTTTCGACCGTGCATTCGGCCAAGGGCCAGGAGTGGGAGGCGGTCTTCCTGCTCAACGTCACCGACGGCAGTTTTCCGTCCGAGTTCGCGACCGGCAAGCCCGAGAATATCGAGGAGGAGCGACGCCTGTTCTACGTGGCGATGACGCGCGCCAGGCAATCGCTGATGCTCGTCTCGCCGCTGCGATTCCACGTGACACAGCAGCGGCGTGACGGCGACAAGCATGTCTATGGCGCGCGCAGCCGCTTCATGACCGAGCAACTGCTGGCAACAATGGACCAGCGTTTCGCGGGGCGTAGCGCGCAGGGCGCGGGCACGTTCCGGGTGCGTTCCGACCGCACGATCGACGTCGCCGAAAAAATGCGCCAGATGTGGTGAGCGGAAATAAGGTGACTGTCACCTTATTTCGCGTCTTTTTCTTTGCGAATGATGCGAACCTCGCGCCTCGCATGCGCCTGCCCGTCTTCGTGCAGGTCGCTGCCGTCCAGGAACAGGACGTCGCCTTCCACGCCGGCCTCCTCGAGGGCCGATTGGATACGCGCGCGCTTCGCGTCATCGATGCCTTCGGTCGAGATGATCGTGATGGCCTCGTCACCGCCCGCCTTGATGACCTCGATACGCTTCTCGACCCGCTTGTCGGTATCGATGACGACGTCGTGATCACCATGGATCATCATCTTGTGGTCGCTGTCGTGGAACTTCATGATGTCGACCGTCTCGCCGTCAGACTCGATAACGAAACCGTCTTCGGTACGTGTGATCGTGGCTTCCTTGCCGCCTTCGGAGGTCAGGGTCTTGCTCTCGCCCACCTCGAGGCTCTCGATATCGGCATCTTCGCTGTGCCACTCGAAAGTATCGGCGCCATCGTCGACTTCAATCTTGATGTGCGTTTCGTACTTCTCACCGGCCACGGCGGCGGCGCCGATCAGCATGAGCCAGAAGAAGACGGTGAGTGTCCTGATTTTCATACGAAGTACCCCATTTCCTTGAATCCTGTACTCCTAAGGATGCGGCCCGGGCGAAAAGGGTTGCAGGCCCGGGCGAGAATCGCAGCGCTCAGCCCAGGAACATCGCGTAGGCAGGATTGTCACTCTCTTCCCAGTGCGGGTAACCGAGCTGCGCCAGGTGGGCCTCGAGTTCGGCCGTCTCCTCCTGCGGCACGTCGATGCCGGCGAGGATACGTCCGTAGTCGGAGCCGTGGTTACGGTAGTGAAACAGGCTGATGTTCCATTCCGTACCGATCGCGTCGAGGAAGTCGAGGAGGGCACCGGGACGCTCCGGGAACTCGAAGCGGAACAGCCGTTCGTTACACACGCCGGGCGCGCGGCCGCCGACCATGTGGCGTACGTGCAGTTTCGCCATCTCGTTGTCCGTCAGGTCGACGACGATAAAGCCTTCATTCTTCAGCTTTTCCAGCAATTCGAGCCGCTCTGCCATGCCCTGGCGCAGCTGCACGCCGACGAAGATGTGCGCCTTGCGATCATCGCCGTAGCGATAGTTGAACTCCGTGACGCCGCGCCGCCCGAGCGCCTCGCAGAAGCGGCGAAAGCTGCCGGGCTGCTCCGGAATCTCGGCCGCAAGCAGCATCTCGGTCAGTTCGCCGACGGCCGCGCGTTCCGCGATATGGCGCAGGCGATCGAAATTGACGTTGGCGCCGCAGCTGATCGTGACCAGCGTTTTGCCGTCCAGGCCATGCTCGGCGGCGTATTTTTTCGCGCCGGCGACGGCGAGACCACCCGCCGGCTCCACGATCGAACGTGTGTCTTCGAAGATGTCGCGTATCGCGGCGCAGGTCTGGTCGGTGTCGACCGTGATGAACTCGTCGACGAGCTCGCGGCACAGGCGAAAGGTCTCGTCGCCCACGCGCCTGACGGCGACACCGTCGGCAAAGATGCCGACGTGCCCGAGCGTGACCGGCTTGCCGGCCCTGATCGAGCGTTGCATCGCGTCCGAGTCATCGGGTTCGACGCCGACGATGCGAACTTCGGGGCGCACCTGTTTCACCCAGGCCGCGATGCCGGCGACGAGACCGCCGCCGCCCACCGGCACGAACAGCACGTCGATCTTCTCGTCGGTCTGCTCGAGGATCTCCTTGCCTATCGTGCCCTGGCCCGCGATGACGTCGGGATCGTCAAAAGGATGAATGAAGACCAGGCCTTGCCGTTGCGCGAGGGCCTGCGCATGCGCATATGCGTCATCATAGGTGTCGCCATTCAGGACGACTTCGCCGCCGAGCCTCGCGACGGCTTCGATCTTGATCGACGGCGTGGTCACGGGCATGACAATGACCGCGCGAACACCGCGCCGCTGCGCCGCCAGCGCTACCCCCTGCGCGTGATTGCCGGCGGAACTGCAAATGACGCCGCCCTGCACCTGCTCGTCCGGCAGCCTGGCGATCTTGTTGTACGCGCCGCGCAGCTTGAACGAGAAAACGGACTGCAGGTCCTCGCGCTTCATGAGAACGCGATTGCCGAGACGTTGCGAGAGGTTCTCCGCCAGTTCGAGCGGCGTGACCTCTGCCACGTCGTAAACGCGGGCGTTCTCGATGCGCTCGAGGTAATCGGCGGTCTTCATGCCGACCTTATCGCACACCCGCGCAATGGTAATCAATGGCGGCTCCTTTCATAATGCCCGCATGAACAGGCTTCTCATCAGCAACGCGCGACTGGTCAACGAAGGCGAGATTCGTGACGCCGACGTCCTCGTCGAGGGCGAGCGCATTGCGCGCATCGACACCGGCATCGCCGCGCCGCCCGAGGCCGAGGTTATCGATGCCGGGGGCAAGTTCCTGCTGCCGGGCATGGTTGACGACCAGGTGCATTTTCGCGAGCCCGGCCTGACACACAAGGGCGACCTCGCCAGTGAATCGGCGGCGGCGGCCGCGGGCGGTATCACGAGCTTCATGGATATGCCCAACGTCAACCCGCTGACGACGACCCGCGCCAAGCTGGCAGATAAGTACGGGCTCGCCGATGGCCGCTGCACGGGCAACTACGGGTTCTATTTCGGCGCCACTAACAGCAACATCGAGGAGATTCGGGCGCTGCGGCTCGGCGAAGCCTGCGGTATCAAGGCCTTCCTGGGGGCCTCTACGGGCGACATGCTCGTCGACGATCCCGAGGCGATCGAGAAGATTTTCGAGCACGCGCCCGTCATGGTCGTCACGCACTGCGAGGACTCGCCGATGATCTGGGCTAACGAGGAGAAGGCGCGCCGCGAGTACGGCGAGAACGTGCCGTTTGCCGAGCACCCGCGCATCCGTTCGGCCGAGGCCTGCTACGCGTCTTCGAGCATGGCAACCGAGATGGCGCGCCGCCACGATGCCCTGTTACATGTGCTGCACCTGACCACCGAGAAGGAAATGGCGCTGTTCTCGAGCGCGCATCGTGCCGACAAGCGCATCACGGCCGAGGTGTGCGTCCATCACCTGTGGTTCGATGAGTCCCGTTACGACGAACTCGGCGCGCGCATCAAGTGTAACCCCGCGATCAAGCGCGCCGAGGACCGGCAGGCACTCGTCAAGGCGCTCAACGACGGGCGCATCGACGTCATTGCCACCGACCATGCGCCGCATGCGGCCGACGAGAAAAAGGGGACCTACTTCAAGGCACCGGCCGGGCTGCCGCTCGTGCAGCATGCGCTGCTGACACTGTTCGATCTCGTCGCCGACGGGCAGATCGGTCTCGAACTCGCCGTCGACCGCGCCTGCCACGCGCCGGCCGACCTGTTCGGTGTCGTGGACAGGGGCTACGTGCGAGAGGGCTGGTTTGCCGATCTTGTGCTCGTGGACCCGTCGCGTTCGTATACCGTCGCGCCGTCGAACGTGCTCTACAAGTGTGGCTGGTCTCCCTTCGAAGGGCATGAATTCTCGGCGACGATCGATACGACGATCGTCAACGGGCAGGTCGTCTGGCGTGACGGCCGGCTGACGGGCGTCATCCCGGGGCAAAGGCTGCAATTCACGCGGGAACGCTAGCAACAGGCTGTTTAATTCCGGTCGAACACATTATGCTAGCGCGAACTGTTTTGCGGTCTCGAGAATGAAGCCGACCGACACGTCCAACCCAGAGTATTTCCACAAGGTCGTCGATTGCCAGTACGGCTGTCCGGCCCACACCGACGTACCCGAGTACATTCGCCTGATCGCGCAGGGGCGTTTCAGCGATGCGTACATGGAAAATCGCAATTCGAACGTGTTCCCCGGCATTCTCGGCCGCGTGTGCGATCGTCCCTGCGAGCCCGTGTGTCGCCGCGGCCGCGTCGAAGACAAGCCGGTCGCAATTTGCAGACTGAAACGCGTCGCGGCCGACAATCGCGATGACATCACCGATCGCCTGCCGCAGGTCCCTGAGAAAACCAACGGCAAGAAAGTCGCGCTGATCGGCGCCGGATGCGCGTCGCTGACCGTGGCCAACGACCTGCGGCCGCTCGGCTACGAGGTGACCATCTTCGAGGCGCTCGACACGACGGGCGGTCTCATGCGGACCAACATCCCACAGTTCCGCCTGCCGCCCGAGGTGCTCGACGAGGAGATCGGCTACATCCTCGACCTAGGCGTCGACCTGCGGCTGAACCATCGCATCGACAGCATGCAGGCCTTGCTCGGCGAAGGCTACGACGCGATCTTCGTCGGCACCGGCGCGCCGAAGGGCAAGAACCTCGAGATACCCGGGCGCTACGACGATACGGACCACGTGCATATCGGCATCGAGTGGCTCGAGTCGGTCGCGTTCGACCACGTCGATTCGATCGGCGACCGCGTACTGATTATTGGTGTCGGCAATACGGCGATGGACTGTTGCCGGACGTCCCTGCGTCTCGGTGCAAGCGACGTCAAGGTCATGGCGCGCAAGCCGCGCGGCTTCTTCAAGGCATCCGAATGGGAGCTCGAGGACGCCGAAGAAGAAAATGTCGAGATCATGGTCAACCATTCGCCGAAGGAGTTCGTCATCGAGGACGGCCGGGTCGTCGGCATGAAGTTCGACCTCATGGAATACAACGTCGACGAGCAGGG
>JABDQH010000009.1 GCA_013042375.1 Woeseiaceae bacterium | reverse complement strand
GGCGCCGCCGGCACCCGGGACGATGCGCAGGCCGAAATGGCGGCACCAGCCGACGGGGCCATCGCGGATGCGGGAGAGACGACGCCCGAGTTACCCCCCATCGAATCGCTGGGCGAGGACTCTGACTATCGCGCATTTCTGGCCGACAACGTGCCGGCCGACCTGCAGCGCAAAGCGCTGCGCAAGCTGTTCCAAAGCCCCAAGTTCAACGTGCGCGACGGACTCGACGACTACGACCTTGACTTCACGTCGCCCGAGCCGCTCGGTGACATAGTGACGGCCGAGATGCGGCACCGCCTGCGCCAGGAGTTCGAGCGCATGCTCGCACTCGACGACGACAGCCCGGAGGCAGAGACCGCGGTCGTGGCAGTCGAAGCTGATGCAGGCGATAGCGAAGAAGAACCCGCTGACAGCGAGCCAGACGATGAACAACCTGCAACTGCCTGATACGACGGCGAACGGTCGGGCGAGAGCCGCGGCCCTCGATCCTCGCCACCGACCGGATGCGGCGCCTGCATCGACGGTCGAGTTTCTCTCGCATGGGCGCGTGTTGATCGTGGGCGAGGAAAGCGGTGGACTTTACGCGGCGCAACAGCTCGACGACGACCTGGTGGCGACCGTCTGCGTGCCGGGCGACTCGCGGCCGACGACCGGCACTGTCGACGGACTCACCATTGTGCGGGGCGGCCGACCGCAACTGTTGGGAACCCTGGGTAACTTCCACTTGAGCTTCCCCGCATCGGACGATGGCAGCGACGCGGACGCAATAGCAACCCTCGAGGCAGCACGCTTTGACCTGGTGCTCGATCTCAACGGCTCGCCGCTGCTCCGGCGGGAAGTGCTGCCGCCGGGCTATTACGCGCCCGGCAGAGATGCGTACGCGCTGGAAACTGCCATCGCCGAACTGCCCGACATGCGCGGCGAGTTCGAGAAGCCCAAGTATTTCAATTTCGACCCGGACATCTGCGCGCACGGGCGCCGCGGAATCAGCGGCTGCACCCGATGTCTCGACGTGTGCCCGACGCAGGCCATTGCGTCGATCGGCGATACCGTGCAGGTTGATGCCAACCTCTGCCAGGGCTACGGCAGCTGCGCATCCGTTTGCCCGACCGGTGCGATTACGTACGCCTTTCCCGGCACCAGCGATCTGCTGGCTTACCTGCGGACCGTTGTCGTCCAGTACGGCGAAAGCGGCGGTGCCGAACCCGTGCTGCTGTTTTACGACAGCGCGTCCGCCGGCCCGGTCGCCGACGAGCTCGCCGAGTCGCTGCCGGAAAACGCGCTGCCCGTCGAGCTGGAGGAAGTTGGCTCGGTCGGCATGGACGCCTGGTTTGCGTGCCTCGCCTATGGCGTGCGCCGGATCCTGATCCTGGGCGGAGCCGAGACGCCGCCGAGTATCGTGGCGGCACTCGAACACCAGATCGACGTGACCGCGAGGGTGCTCGAGGGCATGGGTTACCCGGGCGCTGTCGTGCAGCTGCTCGATACCAGCGATGCTAAAACCCTCGCCGAGGCCGTGAGTTCCGACCAGGCCATCGAGCTCGACCAACCTGCGCGCTTTGTCCCGCCCGAGGAGAAACGCCTGTTGCTGCGCACGGCGATCAATCACCTGTTCGGCGCGGCGCCCAGCCGCAAGAAGGTCGAGTCGTTGCCGAAAGGCGCCCCGTTCGGCCACATCCGCGTCGACAAGTCGGCCTGCACGATGTGCATGGGCTGCGTTGCGGTCTGCCCGACGTCCGCGCTGCGCGCTGGCCAGGGGCTGCCGCAGCTGAACTTCGTGGAATGGTCCTGCATCCAGTGCGGGGTCTGCGAAAGCGCCTGCCCCGAGGACGCGATAGAGTCCGAGCCTCGATTCCTGTACGACGATGAGGAACGCAGCGCGCCGCGGCGGCTGCACGAAGAGCAACCGATGTGCTGCATCGCCTGCGGCACGCCGTTCGCGACGCGCTCGACGCTCGACGCCATGATGAAAAAGCTCGAGGGCCACTGGATGTTCCAGACCAAGGCCGAGCGGCGCCGCCTGGAAATGTGCGATACCTGCCGCGTGAAAGACATGATGCGCGATCAGGGCGGGGACGGTCCGCGATCAGCCTGATGCGGGCCCGGCTGGCCCCGGCCACGTCCGTCAGAATTTCCCAAGATGGGACAAAATGTCGCTTATTTGCGATATAATCGCTCTTTTAGAGTCATTATCACGGTATTAAGCGTATTTAACACAACTGGCAGCCGATGCCGGAATCAGTCTAAAATGATCCGGTGCCAGGGGGGTACGCAGAGCCGAGAAGAATGAACGAAGCGCCTGCAACACGAGAAACGACGACAGCCGATGCCGGCGTCGTGACCATCGAGCCGGAAAACAAGCTGCGCGCAGACACCTATCGACTGCTCGGTCGCCTGTTGGGCACGCCACCGGATGACGCCACCCTCTCGCTGCTGGCAACAGCACCAATCAGTGAAGAAGACAACCTGCTGGCCGTGGCCTGGCGCCTGCTGGCAACTTCAGCCGAGCGCGCCGTCGCCAGCGACGTGACAAGCGAATACGAGGCCCTTTTTATCGGGCTCGGTCGCGGTGAGTTGATGCCGTACGCATCGTGGTACCTGACCGGCTACCTGATGGAGCAACCGCTCGCCAGCCTGCGTTCCGATATGAGAGAGCTCGGCTTCGAGCGTCGCGACAACGTCAGCGAGCCGGAGGATCACGCGGCGGCGCTGTGCGAGATCATGGCGTTGCTCGCCGCAGAAGACCATGCATGCGGCCTCGCGCAACAGGCGAATTTTTTCCACACACACATCGGGACCTGGCTGGCGCGGTTTTTCCGCGACATGCAAGAGGCTCGATCGGCGCGCTTTTATCGCGCCGTTGGACAGCTGGGCGAACAATTTATCGAGACCGACCAGCGTTATCTGGAAATGGTGCAGAAGCCGGATGGCACCGAGATCGAACGTAACCGACCCGGGGTTTCATGAGCAATGGCGATCGGGCGCATGACAGGAGAGAAAAAGATGAGTCGTAAATCGCGTAAGTACACCGATGACCGGCGTACATTTCTCAAGAA
>JABDQH010000117.1 GCA_013042375.1 Woeseiaceae bacterium | reverse complement strand
ATCAGGACGTCTTGCCCCGTCGCAGGGTCTGCATGCCGCGCAGGATGCTGTCGAGGGTGCGAATGGCGGCGAGGATGTGCGGGCCCTTGTTGAGCATGACGCAGTCGGCAAGCTGCGATTCCGCGGCATCGGTGATCTCGGCACGCGACGGCAGGCCCTTTTTCGCCTCCTGCTCGAGGACCTGCGTTGCCCACATCACGGGCACGCGGGCTGCATCGCAGATCCACAGGATTTCCTTCTGCATCTCCGCGAGGTGCGTCCAGCCGCCTTCGACCGCGAGGTCGCCGCGCGCGATCATGACGGCGACCGGGTAACGGCGCATGGCCGCGAGGATTATGCGTGGCAGGCGCTTGAATCCCTTGCGCGTTTCGACCTTGATAATGAGACCGAGCTGGTCCGCCGACAGCCTCTCGAGTTCGCTATGCAGCACGTCGATGTCGGCGGGCTTGCGGACGAACGACAGGCTCACGGCATCCGCGTGTTCGGCGATGAACTCGAGATTGGCCTTGTCGGTCACGGTCAGCCCGGCAAGCCGGATATCGCTTTGCGGGAAGTTCATGCCGCGGTGTGCGCGGAGCCGGCTGCCCGCTGGCTTGGCCTTCCTGATTTCTACGCTGATTTCATCGTCACTGACCTCGCGTATGGTGCCTGCGATCTTGCCGTCGTTGAGCGAGATCGACTCGCCAGGCGAGAGGAAAGCGAATACCTCGGGCTGCTGGCAGGCGATGTGGGCCGGTTCGACGATGTTGCCCTCGTCGTCTTCCCGGGCCGGCTCGCCCGGGCGACTATCCGCATGAATGATGAGCATGTCGTCTTTGCGCAGCAGCAGGGGCTGTTCGACACACGGTAGTTCCCCGACACGAAATTTGAGCTTCTCACCCGCGTCATTGCGCACCAGTGTCAGTTTGGCACCGGTCGCGATATACGCACCCTGCCACGTTTCGAGTACCAGGCCCTTGTCGTCCTTCTCCACGACGGACAGGCGGCGCTTCTTGCCGCGGGTGTCGCGGAACCGAATCTCGTCGTTTTCGCGTGCGAGTTCGATGCATTCGCCCGGCACCGGGATCACGGCGGCTTTGGTGCCGCGGCGCAGCGCGTCGTCAGGAATCAGTCGCACACGACGCGGTGCAATCACGCGCCCCATCGGGTCGCGCTTGGGTCGAATATGCATGACGCGCGGGCCGGCGCGCAGCTCGCCCGTGCGCAGTTTGGGACCGGTCAGGTCCATGATGACCCTGCACTCGGTACCCGACTCTGCAGTGGCTGCGCGCACATTGTCGATCATCCGTTTCCAGGTTGCGGCGTCGTCGTGGGCGCAGTTGATCCGCGCCAGGTTCATGCCGGCAGCGAGCATTTCATCGACGAGCACCCGGTTGTGTGCTGCCTCGGTGGGCAGCGTGACCATGATGCTGACATCGCGGTCCGCGGGCGCAGGACCGAGAATGGCCTGCCGGTGCATCTCGGCACTCGGGTTGCGGGTCCGGATCGCCTCCTCGAGTACCTCGGAAGCCACGGCTTCGCCCCTGGTGAGCGCATCGATCGCCCGCAGCACGGCCTCGAGCGAGCCGAGGACGTTGCGTTCGGCATGGGCCAGCGAATACAGCCCAAGGCGGCGTAGCGCGGTGCGCAGCTGTTCGGTATCGGCGTTGCGCAGCGCGAGGTAGTGAATGAGGTTGCGGGCGCCTTCCCGAAACTCGGGCCGCACGCTCGCCAGCTCATCGGCGTACTTCGATTCGCGCGCGATCGCATCGTCGCGAATCGACGCGAGCAGGGCGCGTATGCTCTCGATACCGGCGGCGCTGTCCATAGGAATTCTCCTTCGTACCCTGCTAGATTACCCGCATGGCGAAGGTACTCATACTCTATTCGACGACGGACGGCCACACGGTCGAGATCTGCAGTCGGCTGCAGCTCGTGATCGAGGGCAGCGGCGACACGACCGAGATTATCGACCTCAAGAGCGAGCCTGACCTTGCGTCGCTCGCCTTCGACAAGATTGTCATCGGCGCGAGCATTCGCTACGGCAAGCACCAGCGCGTTGTTTACGATTTCATCAAGGCGAACCGGGCGACGCTCGAGGCGCATCCGAATGCACTGTTCTCGGTCAACGTCGTGGCGCGCAAGCCCGAGAAGAACACGCCCGAGACCAATCCCTACCTGCAGAAGTTTCTGAAGCAGATCGACTGGCAGCCACAGAACCTCGGCGTGTTTGCGGGCAAGATCGCGTACCCGGATCTTGGCGCATTCGACCGGACGATGATCCGCTTCATCTTGTGGATGGGGAAGGGCCCGACCGACCCGACCGGGACTTACGAATTCACCGACTGGGACAAGGTCGAGGAATTCGGGCGGACGGTCGCGGCCTTATAGAAACTCGGCGTAGGACGCCACGTACTTGGCCGCGCTGTCGCCCGAGATCACGACCGCCCTGCCGGGGTTGTCCTTCCCCCATTCGTGCGCGGCATGCAGTGCGGCGCCCGTCGTCGGCCCGACGAGCACGCCATCGGTGCGGGCGACGCGAATACCGGCCTTGAACGCGTCTTCGTCGGTGACGGAAACGTACTCGTCGATGAGGTCGCGATCGACGATCGAGGGGAAGTGCTCCTCGGGCAAGCCGGTAACGCGCTTGAGGCCCGATAGCTTGTGATGCCGCAATGCGGGCTCGACGGCGATGATCCGCACCTTCGGACTACGCTCCTTGAGGTAACGCCCGACGCCCGTGATCGTGCCGCCCGTGCCGATGCCGGCAAAGAAGTAATCGATACGCCCGCCCGTCTGCTGCCAGATTTCCGGCCCCGTCGTGTGGTAGTGAGCCGCGACGTTCAGGGCGCTCTCATACTGGTTGGGGCTAACGTATTTGCCGTCGAGAGCCTCGCTCTCCACCATGCTGCGGACCACGCCGCGCGCGCCTTCGGACGGATAGATGGGACAAAGCTCGTCTTCCACCTCGATCACTTCGGCGCCGAGGAAGCGGAGCTGCGCTTTTTTCGATTCGGGCACTCCCTCGGGAACGGCGACCTCGATCGGGGTGCCCTGTGCGTTGGCCAGTGCCGCCAGCGCAATGCCGGTGTTGCCGGCCGAGGGCTCGACGAGTGCCTGGTCGTCCCGCAGCTCCAGGTCCTTCAGCATGAACCACGCCGTCCGGTCCTTGATCGAGCCGAACGGGTTCATGCCCTCGAGCTTCACGAGAAGGTCGAAATCGGCGTGCGCATTGAAGCGCTCGCCGAGGCGTACCATCGGCGTCGGGTTGTCGGGGCCGGGCACGAGATCCACGATGCTGTCGTGAATATCCTCGCTGCCGTCGAACAGAGTTTCTACATTTGCGTTCATAGGAAGATCGAGTCTATACAGGCAGACCCGATGGACAAGCGCCCGCCCAGACGGCTTGGTTATGGCGTTATTCCACGAGCGCATATGAAAAAGGGGGCATATGAAAAAGGGGTCAGACCTTTTTAACAATTGGATCTTCAGAAAGATCTGGCTCCAGTACATGAATTGTTAAAAAGGTCTGACCCCCTTTTCTGTTACTTGCGATACGCGGGTGGGCCCTCGCCGTTCAGGTAGCGGTCCCGCAGCAAGGTCTGGCGACTGACCATCGGGATCTTCTCGCCGTTGATGAACACCTGCTCGGGGAAATTACTCACCTCCAGGGGATCGCCCGGCCAGATCACGACGTCCGCAGCCTTGCCGGCCTCGAGACTTCCCGCCGAGCCGGACATCCCGAATAATTCGGCCGGCGTCAGCGTGATGGCGCGCAGTGCGGCATCCCAGTCGAGTCCGTGTGCCACGGCGTTGCCCGCCAGCTGCGTGATGTTGCGTGCGTTATGCGTGTCGCCGTCGCCTATCGCGACCTGTACGCCCGCATCGACGAGGATCGATGCGGAGCCGAACCGCGCATTGACGCGGTCGAAATTGCCCGGCAGGTTCGCGGTCGGGTCGATGACGACGGCAATCCCTGCCACGGCGAGTTCGTCCGCGAGCAACCAGGCCTCCTCGCCGCCGATGATGATCGCCTGGAGGCCGTACTCGTCGACCACGCGGATCAGCACCTCGATGTCGCTGGCGCGATGCAGGCGCACGACCAGTGGCGTGTTGCCGTTGACGATGCCCTGCAGGGCTTTGAGATCGGCAACGCTGTGCACGTACTCGCGACGCATGCCCCGCTCGAAATCGCCCTTGTGGTCGCGGTAGTCGAGGGCCTCGTCGAGCGCATTGCGCAGCGTCAGCCAGGTGTCCGTGCGCGATCCGCCCGACACCCCGCTGCCGCTCTCGCCGAGCGTTACGACCATCGCGGCACGCTGCAGATCGAGGTAGGCCGCGTCGCCGAGATTCACGACCGCGGCCAGGCCCGAGAGAATGTGCCCGGAGCTCGTGCCGCCCCCGTACGCCGGGGTCGGCGCGACGAGCGTGCGCGTCACGCCTTCGATACGGTTGATGGCGATCAGCGTCGAGCGCGGGTTATAGGCGTCGGCGACGTCGAAGCCGGCCGTGAAATAGTCGCCGCGCTGCGCACCGTCGGTCGGTCCGGCAGACGAGCTGACTTCGACGAGACCGAGCTGGCTGAACGGCGAAAATATCCCGGGTGTGACGACCTTGCCCGACGCGTCGATCGTCTCCGCCCCCGCCGGAATCTCGACGTCGGCGCCGACGGCGATGATCCGCCCGTCGGCGATGAGGACGGTGCCATTCTCGATCGTCCCCTGTGGCCCGACCGTGTGCACCTTGGCGCCGACGATCGCGGTCGTGGCGGCCGATGCCGGCAGCGCCAGCAATACTGCGATAAAAAGCGTGATAAGCCGGTTCACTGTGCACCTCCTGCCGACGCGGCTGTGCCGAGCGTGAAATCGGTGACCGGGTTGACCGCGGCGTTGCCGAGTTCGTAGGCCAGCGCACCGTCGATGTATACGCGTTCCGCCCGCGCATACACGCTGAACGGGTCGCGGTTCCAGATTACGACGTCGGCCATCTTGCCGGCCTCGAGCGTGCCGGTCTGCTCGAGAATACCGAGCGATTTCGCCGCGTTTGCGGTGAGCCAGCGAATCGCGCGCTCGGGCGCGATGTCGATGCCGATGCGAGCGGCGGCGCCGATGACCTTGGCTGCTTCCTGGTTGAGACGCTGGATGCCGATGCCCGAATCCGAATGCACGATCGCGCAGGCACCCGCCTCGTCGACGAACGCGATGTTCTCCCGGATGCCGTCGTAAGCCTCCATCTTGAAGCCCCACCAGTCGGCCCACATCGCCGCACAGGTATCGTTCTGGGCCAGCAGGTCCGAGATCTTGTAGGCCTCGACCGCGTGATGGAACGTGCCGACCTTGTAGCCAAACTCCCTGGCGACGTCGAGCATGATCGACATCTCGTCGCCGCGGTAGCAGTGGTTATGCACGAGGATCTCGCCCTCGAGCACGCCCATCAGGGTCTCGAGCTCGAGGTCGCGGGTCGGCATTTCACCCTGGCCGTCCTCCGCCGCCTCGATCTTGTCACGATACTCGGCGGCCTTGATCCATGCCTCGCGGTAGCCCGCGACGTTGCCCATGCGCGTGCCCGGTGCCTGGCCACGCCCCCCGTAGACGCGCTTCGGATTCTCGCCGCAGGCCATCTTGAGCCCGTGGGGTGCGCCCGGGAACTTCATCTCCATGACGTTGCGGCCCGGCACGTTCTTGAGGGTAACGCCGCGGCCGCCGATGAGGTTGGCCGAGCCCGGCAGGATCTGCATCGAGGTGACGCCGCCCGCGAGCGCGGCGGGGAAGCCCGGATCGTGCGGCCATACGGCGTGTTCGGCCCAGACGTCCGCCGTGACCGGGGAGGTTGCCTCGTTGCCGTCAGAATGTGATTCCGTCCCCGGCGAAGAGTAGACGCCGCGGTGTGAGTGCACGTCGATGATGCCCGGCGTAACCCACTTGCCGGCGGCATCGACGACATCGGCGCCGTCCGCGCCGAGATCGCTGCCGACGGCGGTAATGCGGCCGTTTTCGATCAGGATATCGGCATCATCGAGGCGCTCGCCGGCCCCGGTCAGCACGGTCGCACCCGTAATCAGCGTCGTTCCCGAGGGCAGCGGCTCATAGCGGCTCTCGAACGGCGTCGACGCCGGTTCCGCCTCTTCACTGCCTTGTTCGCATCCCGCAAACAGCAGGACGCCTGCCGCGCACGCGACAATGATCTTTTTCACTTGCGAATCCCCTCGATTTTTCAGTGGCCCAAGGATAGCAGGAACGTCGTGCAACAGAGTGCTATGGTTCGTCGGTGGATATCGGCACGCTCGACAACCTGCGCATCGTTCTCGACCCGATCGGGCAGGTCGGTGTGTCGCTCGCCCTGATGCTCGTCATGTTCAGCGTCGCGCTCGGCCTGCGCGTGGAGGATTTCTCGTTCCTGCGCGACAAACCCGCGTTGTTCCTCGGTGGCGTGTTTGTGCAGGTCCTCGTTCTGCCGTTTGTCACATTTCTCCTGATTCTCGCCATGCGGCCTGCCGCATCGGTCGCACTCGGTATGCTCGTGGTTGCCTGCTGCCCGGGTGGCGCCGTATCGAACCTGTTGACCTACCTCTCGCGCGGCAATGTCGCCGCATCGGTTGCCTTGACGGCGACGTCGAGCCTGTTCGCCGCCGTGCTGACGCCGACATCGATCCTCGTCTGGTCGCATGCCTACACACCGACGGCCGACCTGCTGCGCACGCTCGACGTCAGCCCCGTTCCATTCCTGCTCCAGACGACCTTCCTGCTCGCCCTGCCGCTGGTCTGCGGCATGGTCGTCGCCGCACGGGCGCCCGATCTCGCCGCGAGTATTCGCAAGCGAACCACGGTGCTTGGCGTTTCGGTGCTCGTCGGCGTCATCGTCTACGGCATCGCGTACTTCTCTCCCGTCCTGTTCCCGGTCCTCTCGGTGCTCGGTATGATCGTCGTCGTGCACAACGCGCTGGCATTTGCGACGGGGGCGGCAGCAGGCTTCGTGTTGTCGGGATTGTCCGCGACGCGACGCGCCCTGACCTTTGAAATCGGCATCCAGAATTCGGGGCTCGCACTGGTTATATTGTTGAGCCAGCTCGAGGGGCTCGGCGGGGCTGCTGCAATTGCCGCATTGTGGGGGGTATGGCACCTTATCGCCGGCGGTTTTTTGGCGACGGTGTTCCGCCTTGTCGACCGGATTACGAAACCTGACTATGACATTGAACGGGCCTGACGATTTTCGCAAAGCCTACGGCTGTTTCGCCACGGGTGTCGCCGTGGCGACGACGGTCGGTGCCGACGGCGAGCCGGCCGGCATGACGATCAGCAGTTTCAACTCGGTCTCGCTGGAACCGCCGCTCGTGCTGTGGAGCATCGCCCATGACGCGAAATGCTTCGATGCATTCATGCGGGCTGATTACTTTGCGATTCACGTGCTCGGTGAAAAGCAGCAGGACCTGTCAGGACGCTTTGCGACGAGGGACAACGACAAGTTTGTCGACCTGGACTGGGCGCAAGGATTGAACGGCAACCCGATCCTGCCCGAATTCGCCGCCTGCTTCGAATGCAGCACCGAGCATCGCTATGAGGGCGGCGATCACGTGATCATCGTCGGGCGCGTGCGGCGCTTCGAGGACCGCGAACTCGATCCCCTGATCTTTTACCGCGGTGCGTATCACGGCAAACGCAGCCCGACCAGCTAGGCGGGCATACGACTAGTCAGGCCGACGGCCTCGTTGCCGATGAGGCCCGGACCTGTTCCTTGTTGCTGCAGCTTGGACCATGTGCCGCCTAGTGGTGAAGCTCAGGCGCCGTAAACACGAGAAACAGCCCGATCAATATGCCGAGCCGGTAGCCCCAGTCCTGGAACTGTGCGACAGGCTCGACGTGCTTGTCATGGTCGTGGCTGACGCCGAAGGCGACGATGTGGATCAGCGAACCCGAGATGAAGGCCTGCAGCCAGGCGACGCTGCGTGCCTCGGTTATCTCGACGAGCGGCGTGCCCAGCAGCACGGGCGCCGTCGTCGACACGATTATGAGTACGAACGCCGCCACGGCCGCCGTCAATCCGAGGTTCGGCCTCAACGACCACCAGATCGCCATGCCGACCGGCAGGCGATGCAAGACGACGGCCCACGCGAGCCTCTGTCCGTCTTCCGACATCGGTGCGATGAGCAGCGCGATGCCGTCGAGCGTCGAGTGAATGACCAGCCCGAGTGCGGCGAGAGCCAGCACGATAGCGTGTGCTGCGTGGAACCTGTGGTGCAGCCCGCGTTCGAGAAGAACGGGGAACACGATGCCGAGCACAAGGAACAGGATCGCGAATTGGCCGCCGCCGCCGAGCGCTTCGGGAATGATGTTTACCGTGACGATGCCGGCGATCGTGATGAATATGAAGCCATCGAGAATCTGTCGTGCCACGGGATTGCGCCGGCCCAGCGTGTACGCGACGGGCCCTGCGAGCAGGGCGAGGATACTGAGAGCGAGGAGCATATTTTTGTAGAATACACGAATGGGTATGCGCTGGTTGCAGACGACGGAGTCCGTCTCGTGATGTTCGGGCTGTGAGCGATCGCCGACGACAGTTACTGGACGAACTGCTGGCGGCCCGTCGCCCGGGGCACGCGCTGGCGCAGGCCTTCTACACGGATCCCGCCATCTACGAGCTCGAGCTCGAACGCATCGTGTACCGCAACTGGGTTCTGGCCGGGCACGTATCCGAGCTGCCGGATAGCGGCGATTTCAAGGTGCTCGAAGTCGCGCGGGAGTCGGCGATCATCGTGCGCGGTGAAGACGGCGAACTGCGGGCCTTTGCCAACGTATGCCGCCATCGCGGCTCTCTCGTCTGCCTCGAAAACCGCGGTACGACGAAGAAATTCACTTGCCCATACCACGGCTGGATGTACGGTCTCGACGGGCGGCTGACGGCTGCGCGCGACATGCCCGAGGAATTCGACCGCGACGCGCATGGCCTCAAGCCGCTGTCGTTCGATGTCGTGCACGGCCTGATGTTCGTCGCGTTCACGACCGATCCGCCGTCGCTCGACGGCTGCAAGCGCGACCTGGCAGAACCAATGGCCATGTTCGATTTTCCGGGCCTCAGGGTCGCCGCGAACAGGACCTACGACATTCCGGCCAACTGGAAACTGTGCATCGAGAACTACCAGGAGTGCTATCACTGCGCGACGGCCCATCCCGAGTACGCGCGCATGCACAGCCTGACGCTCAACTACGAACGCCGTGCCCGCATGCGCGAGGAGCTAAAGGAGCGCATGCCGGTCTGCGGCGTGCGCGAGTACGACGTCGATTACATCGACACGGCGGCGCGCCCCGGGGAAATCGGCTACGGCTACAGCCGCTCGAGCCTGTTCGGCAAGTACTTCACAGGTAGCCGTGACGGCCGGCCCGTGGCGCCATTGCTGGGTGAATTCACGGGCTACGACCAGGGCGCATCCGACTTCACGTTCGGTGCCTTCTCTTTCCTGCTCGCTTACTCGGACCATGTCGTCGCGTACGTCTTCACGCCCCTCGAGCACCAGCTTTCACGATGTGAAATCTACTGGTTAGTACGGGGAGACGCGCGGGAGGGCAGGGACTATGATGTCGACGAGTTGACGTGGCTCTGGGATGTCACCACCCGGGCGGATAAGGAGATCATCGTCAACAACTCGAAAGGCGTGCACTCGAAGTACTACGAGCCGGGTCCGTTCTCGACGATGGAAGCCATGGAGAGTATCTACGTCGACTGGATCCTGCAGGAATTGCAGCGCGAATGAGAACCTATGACGCGATCGTCGTCGGGGCCGGGCACAACGGGCTGACCACGGCTGCTTTCCTGGCGAAAGCCGGACTCGACGTCGTCTGCGTCGAGAAGAACGACTACATCGGCGGCGCGGCGGTCAGCCGCAATCTCTACCAGGACTGGATCTACTCGAACTGCTCCTACGTCTGCAGCCTGCTGCGTCCCGAGATCTTCCGGGCGCTGGAGCTGCACAAGCACGGATTGCAGATCACACCCTTCGGCGGCTCGGTGCAGTTCATGGAAAACGGCGACTACTTCGGCGCCTACCACGACCCCGAGGTGGCGTATCGCGAACTTGCGCGGTTCTCGCGGCGCGACGCCGACAACTACAAGACCTATCGGGCCGACACGATGCGCCAGTGCCGCTTCATTCGCGATTTTCTGCTGAACACGGCGCCCGACCCGACCTCGTTCAAACCAGGGGACCTGCGTGAGCTCCTGGAGATCGGCGGCAAGTTCGCCGAGATGGGCGAGGATCGCATGTACGAGACGATTCGCTTCTGGACCATGAGCGTGGCTGATTACCTCGACGAATACTTCGAGACGGAGGTTATCAAGGCCGCGAAAGCGGGAAGCGGCATCATCGGTACGGCGCTCGGCGTGTACTCACCCGGTACGGCCTACGTGCTGCTGCATCACTACATGGGCGAGGTCGACGGTAATGTCGGCTCCTGGGGGTTCGCGCGCGGCGGCATGGGGGCCGTATCGAACGCGATCGCCGGGGCGTTCCAGGCGGCAGGCGGTGAGCTGCGTACCGAAGCAGGCGTCGACACGATCATCGTGAAGAACGGCAAGGCTACGGGGGTGGCGCTGGAGAACGGCGACGAGATCGACGGCCGTCTCGTCGTGTCGGCGATGGACGTCAAGCGCACGTTCCTGAAATGCGTCGAGAGAAGCGAGTTGCCCGACCAGTTCGTTCATCGTGTCGAGAACTTCAAGATCCGCGGCTCGTCCGGCAAGCTCAACATCGCACTCGACGGCTTGCCGACATTTCCGGCCTTGCCCGAAGGCAGCTCGCTGATAAATAGCGACATGCACTTCATCGACTCGCTCGAGCGCATGGAGCGTGCCTACGACGACTGGAAGGCGGGGACGTGGTCGAAAGACCCGTACGTCGATATGGTCATTCCGACGCTCAGCGACCCGACCATGGCGCCGCCGGGGAAGCATTTCATGAGCTGCTTCGTGCAGTACTGCCCGCACCAGGTCGAAGGCCGGGCGTGGACGAGCGAGGAGAAAGACGCGTTCGGCAGGACGGTCATCGACCAGATCGCGAACTACAGCCCCGACTTCAGGGACCTGATCCTGCACGTCGAGGTACGCACGCCCGAGGATATCGAGAACGAGATCGGCATCACCGAGGGCAATATCTTCCATGGCGAGCTGACGATGGATCAGCTCCTGTTCAATCGCCCGATTCCGGGCTTTGCGCAGTACCGCAGCCCGGTCGATGGCCTGTACATGTGCGGCTCGAGCACGCACCCGGGCGGCGGCGTCATGGCTGCGCCCGGCGCCAACGCCGCAAGGGAGATTCTCGCGGATCTCGGCCGCCAGAACACGGTGCCGGAGAACTTCGGCGATGACTGATCGTTACGATGCAATCATAGTCGGTGCCGGGCACAACGGGCTCGTCTGCGCCGCCGTGCTGGCAGCACAGGGGCGTCGCGTGCTCGTTCTCGAGGCGCGCAGCCAGGTCGGGGGCGCCGCGATTACGCGCGGGTTCGCCGACGGCTTCTCGATCTCGGCCTGTGCGCACCTGCTCTACCAGATACAGCCCGAGGTGTTGCGCGATCTCAAGTTGCATCCGCCGCTCGCGGCCGAGGAACTCACGACGATTGCGCTCGGCGACAATGGCGAGCATGTACGCATCCATCGCCAACGGGTCGAGGGCGTATCCGACGCCGACGCCGACGAGTACCGGCGCTTCAGCAAACGCATGTTGAAGTTCGCGCACCTGTTGCACAAATTACTCATCCGGCCGCCGCCGAGGCTCGGGACGCGCGACTGGCGTGATCTGGGCGCGCTTGCGCGCCTCGGCCTCGGGGTACGCGCCCTCGGTCGCAATGACATGCGTGAGTTCCTGCGCGTGATCGGCATGAATATCCACGACGAGGCGACCGAGCGCTTCGAGAACCCTGTGCTGCGCGGCGCCGTCTGTTTCGATGCGGTGCTCGGCACGCATCTCGGACCGCGTTCGCCCAATACGATGCTGACCTATCTCTACCGGCTCGCGGGCAATCGCGCTCGCGTTTCGCTGCCGCGCGGCGGTATGGGCATGGTGACGGCCAGGCTGGCGCAAGCGGCGCGCAGTGCCGGTGCGACGATCGAGACGAACTCGCCGGTACAGCGCATCGTCGTCGATAACGGTCGCGTTGTCGGGGTCGAGACGGACAGCGGCGAGCGCTTCGACGCGTACACGGTCGTGTCCAACGCGGATCCGAAACGCACGGTCATGGATCTTGTCGGGGCCCGTCACTTCGAAACGACCTTCGTGAAACGCGTAGGCCATATCCGGGCAAAAGGAAACGCGGCCAAGCTGCACCTCGCGCTCGATCGCTTGCCGGAGATTGCGGGATTCTCGCAGGACGACTACGGACAGCGCATCGTGATTGCGGGCGACGAGCATCGCATCGAACGGGCGTTCAACCCGGCGAAGTACGGCAGCTGCTCGCCCGAACCCGTCGTCGAAATGACCTTTCCGAGCGTCCACGACGAGTCGCTGGCGCCTGATGAAAATCACGTCATGTCGGCCATCGTCCAGTATGCCCCCTACGACCTGCGCAACGGCTGGAACGATGCGGCAAAGCGTGCGTTTTTCGACAGCGTGATTACGGCCATCGAAAAATACGCGCCCGACATCGACCAGCGCATCATCGCGGCCGAGCTCCTGACACCGATCGATATCGAGAACGAATTCGGCATGACGGGCGGGCACTGGCACCACGGCGAACTCGTGCTCGACCAGTTCCTGTTCGTGCGGCCGGTGAGCGGGGCGGCGCAGTATGCGATGCCGCTCGACGGCCTGTACCTGTGCGGCGCAGGGGTCCACCCGGGCGGCGGCGTCAGCGGCGCAGCGGGCCGGAATGCGGCGCGCGCGATACTGAAGCGGGAGACATCACGATGATTCCGGGACCGGTACACCAGGGGCGCCTCGAGTCGCCGTTTTATGCGCGACTGAAAGAGCTCGACACCGTCAACGAGTGGCACCAGTGGAAAGGCTACACGGCCGCCAACGAGCTGTACTGCGCCGAGACCGAGTACTTCGCGATTCGCAATGCGACGGCCGTGTTCGACCTGACGCCGATGACCAAGTACCGCATCACGGGGCCCGATGCGCTCGACTACCTCGATCGGCTGGTTACGCGCGACATGAGCAAAGTCGCGCCGGGCCGCGTCGCCTACGCCGCCTGGTGTGACGACCAGGGCCAGGTCATCGACGACGGTACGATCTTCCACCTGCGCGAGGGCGAGTACCGGCTGTGCTCGCAGGAGCGGCACTACGGCTGGCTGCTGGATGCAGCGGCTGGTTTCGATGTCGACGTCGCGCACGAGACGGACGATGTCGCGGCGCTGGCCGTCCAGGGCCCCACCTCCTACAGCGTACTCAGCCAGCTCGGGATCGCCGGACTCGACGCGCTGAAGCCCTTCGGGCTCATGCACGCGAACTTCAGGGGCGCGGACCTCGTTATTTCGCGCACCGGGTTCACGGGAGACCTCGGCTACGAGCTGTGGATCGAACCATACAAGGCGGCCGCGCTCTGGGATGCGCTGTTCGAGGCCGGCGAGCTCTTCGGCATACGCGCCATCGGCACGATCGCGCTCGATATGGCGCGCATCGAGGCCGGGTTCATTGCCGTATACGAGGAATTCCTGCCGGCCGACGAGACCGTGCGCACGGGCCGCTCGCGCTCGCCGTTCGAACTCGGGCTCGGCTGGCTCGTCGACTTCAAGAAGCCCAACTTCAACGGCCGGCGCGCACTGGCGCGCGAGTATCGTGACGGATCGGCCTGGCAGCTCGTCAAGCTCGACATCGAGGGCAACAAGCCCGCGCACCACGCCTACATCTTCCCGAAAGAGAAACGCAACAAGGGGGACATCGGCTTCATCACGTCCGCGATGTGGTCACCCGTCTGCAAGAAGAACATCGCGCTCGGCACGGTGCGCGCGCCTTACGGCAAGCCCGGCGATGCGCTGTGGGTCGAGATCTATTACCAGCGCGAGATGCACTGGAGCCGCAAGATGGCACAGGCCACCGTCGTCGACAGGCCGTTCTGGTACCCGGATCGCCGCGGCGCGACGCCGCCCGGCCCGTACTAGTGCAAAAGACTGCGTTCCTCGCGGCGCTCGAGCGTGAGGCGCCCCTGGTCCTCGACGGCGGCCTGGCGACGCAGGCCGAGGCGCAGGGCTGCGACATCGGCAACCCGCTGTGGTCCGCATCGCTGCTGCTCGACAATCCGCAGGCGATCGTCGATGCCAACCGCGCTTTTCTCGATGCCGGCGCCGAGTGCATCGCGACGGCGAGTTACCAGGCGAGTCGCGAGGGGCTCGCGCAACGTGGATTGTCCGCCGACGAGGCCGATCAGCTGATGAGGCGCTCGGTCGAGCTGGCCATCCGTGCCCGCGACGAGTACCTGGCGGCGAATCCGGATGCTCCGTTAGTGCCGCTCGTCGCCGCGAGCATCGGCCCTTATGGCGCCATGCTGCACGACGGCTCCGAGTATCGTGGCGACTACGGCGTGTCCGCACAGACCTTGCGCGCGTTCCATGCGCCGAGGCTGCGTCTGTTCGACGCGAGCCAGGCCGACGTGCTCGCATTCGAGACGGTCCCGTCTCTCCCGGAGGCGCAGGTGATCGCAGAGCTGCTGTGCGGTTGTGCGACGCCCGCCTGGGTGAGCTTTTCCTGCAGGGACGACCGGGTAATCAGCGACGATACCCCGATCGAGGAAGCCGTCGGCGTGTTTCGGGACCATCCTGTCGTCGCCGCGGTCGGGTTCAATTGCACGCCGCCGCAGTATGCCGCCGAACTGATACGGCGCATCCGGGCCGCGCTGCCCGACAAGTGCGTGATGGCCTATCCCAATTCCGGCGAGATGTTTGACGTTTCGACGAATGCATGGTCGGGCACGTCCTCGCCGCTCGATTACGCGCGGGCCGCGCGCGCGTGGCACGCCGCCGGGGCGAAGATCATCGGCGGCTGCTGCCGCACGGGCCCGGATCACATACGCGAGATTCGGCGGACGCTTACCTGAGAGAACGTGGTTGGTCGATTCGATGCCGTAACGGTAAATCGCCTACTGCGTCTCTGTTTGTTCAAGGCCCAGCCCCTATAGTGGCGGTTGGTGGCACTATTGGAGAACGAATTGTCGAGCCAGACGTTGGACAGAATTGAGCAGGAATTAAGGCTAATGAACGTCAATTTGGCCGAGGCAAACGACATCGCGATGCTGGCAGCGTTCAAGGCAGTGCCTCCCGAGATCGACAATGACAGCAGGAGAGCACTGGCTCTGCTTCGTGACAAGATGATGAAACGAGCGAGAGAGCGCGCTGGCCTTTAGACCAGGGTGCGTCGCGGGTTCGTTCAGTGACCGCGATTGGCCGCTCTCAGTCGAGCAGGCCAGGTAACTCCTCAGGCAAATTCGCGATGGCTTCGGCGCCCGCAGAAGTCAGCTCTTCGACCGATCCGTAACCCCAGGCCGCACCGATCGGCGTCATGTCGTTCGCAATGGCGCCGACGAGGTCGTGTTTGCGGTCCCCGATCATGGTGTGCCTTGTTGCACCCGGGTTTTTCTCGATGGCGAAGCGCAGCAGGTCGGCCTTGGTGGCGCGCGTACCGTCGAGTTCGCTGCCGTAGATGTTATGAAAGAACTC